>JAEUPI010000206.1 GCA_016790175.1 Burkholderiaceae bacterium
AGAACGGCACGTCGTCGTAGACATGCGTGATGCGGCCCGGGCTCGGGCTCATGACCACCAGCCGCGTGCCGAGAAACAGCGCCTCCTCGACCGAATGCGTGATGAAGAACACCATCTTGTTCGTGGCCGACCAGGCGCGCAGCAGGATCTCCTGCACCTGCTCGCGGGTGAAGGCATCGAGCGCGCCCATCGGCTCGTCCATCAGCAGCACGGCTGGATCGTTGGCCAGTGCGCGCGCAATGCCCACACGCTGCTGCATGCCGCCGGAGAGCTCGTAGACCGCACGATCGGCAAACTTCTGCAGGCCCACACACGCAAGCTGCTCGTTGGCGCGGCGCGAGCGCGTGGCGCGGTCCACGCCGGCCAGGCGCAGGCCGAGTGCAACGTTGTCGCGCACGTTCAGCCAGGGCATCAGCGCGTGTTTCTGGAACACCACGCCGCGGTCGGCCCCGGGGCCGGCCACCGGCCTGCCGTCGAGCAGGATCTCGCCGGTCGACGGCGGCAGGAATCCGGCGATGCAGTTCAGCAGCGTGGTCTTGCCGCAGCCCGATGCGCCGAGCGCGACGACGAAGTCGCCGTCGCGCATCGCCAGGTTCACGTCGGCCAGCGCCGCCAGCGTGCCGCCCCTGACGGCATAGTTGACCGTCAGGTGGCGGATGTCGAGCGTGGGCACCTGGCGCGTTACTTGACGCCGGCCTTCTTCACGTAGTCGGCGGTCACGAAGGCGCCGTAGTCGGGCTTGACGTCGGTGATGCGGCCCTGCTCCTTCAGGAATGCCGCGGTATTGGCCATGGCCTTGGCGGCACCGCCGCCCAGCCAGGTGGCCGACATCTGCTCGGCTGCGCTGGGGAACTTGTAGAGCTTCATCGCAGCCGGCACGTCCTTCGGATCGGCCTTGGTCCACTTGGCCACGGCCTTGACCTGCGGCGAATCAGCCGTCCACTTGGCCTGGTTGGCGCGGTAGTCGGCATCGGCATTCGCCAGCGCCTTGACCAGGGCAACCATGAAGGCCTCGTTGGCGGCCGCCCACTTGGCGTTGACCACCAGGCCGTCGAAGGTCGGGAAGCCCTTGGCGCCGATGCTCGCCGAACTCGCGATCGGCTTGCCGTTGCCCTTGATCTTCGACAGCACCGGATCCCAGATGAACGCGGCATCGATGTCGCCGCGTTCCCAGGCGGCGGCGATCTCGGGCGGCCGCATGTTCATCACGTTGACGTCCTTCGCCGCCACGCCGTCGAGCTTGAGCGCCGCCATCAGCTGGTAGTGCGCGGTCGAGACGAAGGGCGTGGCGACCTTCTTGCCCTTGAGGTCCTTCACGCCGTTCACGCCCGAGCCGTTGCGCGCGATCAGGGCCTCGGCATCGGCGATGTCGTCGAGGATCCAGAACAGCTTGATATCCTGCCCCTGGCTCGCCGCTGCGGTGACCGGGCTGGAGCCGGCTTCGCCGATCTGCACGTCGCCGCTGGCCATGGCCTTGATCACGTCGCCACCGCCGCCGAACATGCGCCAGTTGATCTTGTAGCCGGTGGCTTTCTCGAGCTCGCCCGATTCCATGATCGTGCGCAAGGGCACCAGCATGTCCTGGTGCGCGAAGGTCACCTCCTTGGCCTGCGCGAATGCGGCGCCCGATGCCAGCCAAGCCAGCGCGGCCGCGGCCGCGAATGTCCAGTTCTTCATCGTCTTCTCCTGAAAGATCTGCCTCGTGCGGGCAGTCGCCTGCGCAGACACATGCATGCGACGTGCCATCAACGCACAGGGTTGCCCACGCAGCCGCTCCGGCACATGGGGACTTTCCCGCACCGACACGGCCGTTGCATCGGCTTGCAGACGCTCGCAACGTTGAGGGTTCCCCGCTAGCGACCGCGGTGCACGGCGCACCAAAATGACAGTCCATTGCCGATCGAGTCCACCATGAGCACGGCCACACCGACGATCACTGCCGCGGGCGACCGCGACCGCACGCACCATCTGCACCCCTACACGCAGCTGCGCCAGCTCGAGAAGGAGGGGCCGCTGGTGATCGTGCGCGGCGACGGCGTGCGCGTGATCGACGAGCACGGCAACGCCTACATCGAAGGCATGGCCGGTCTGTGGTGCGCATCGCTCGGGTTCTCCGAGCGACGCCTGGCCGACGCCGCCGCGCGGCAGCTGCAGGTGCTGCCGTACTACCACGCCTTCAGCGGCAAGGTACCCGGGCCGGTGACCGATCTGGTCGAGAAGCTCGCCGCCTGGGCGCCGACGCCGGCGCTGCAGCGCGGGCGTGTGCTGTTCGCCAACTCCGGGTCCGAATCGAACGACACCGCGTTCAAGTTGGTTCGCTACTACAACAACGCCCGCGGCAAACCGAAGAAGAAGAAGATCATCGCGCGCGACAAGGCCTATCACGGCGTGACGGTGGCCGCGGCGTCGATGTCGGGCATTCCGATGATGCACCAGCATTTCGACCTGCCTCTGCCCGACGTGGTGCGCGTCGGCTGCCCGCATGCCTACCGGTTCGCGAAGGACGGCGAATCGATGCCGGAGTTCGTCGAACGGCTGGCGCAGGACCTCGAGGAGACGATCCTCCGCGAGCGCCCCGACACGGTGGCCGCCTTCATCGCCGAGCCGGTGCAGGGTGCCGGTGGCGTGATCATTCCGCCGCCGGGCTACTTCGAGCGCGTGCAGGCGATCCTGAAGAAGTACGACGTGCTGCTGATCGCCGACGAGGTGATCACCGGTTTCGGCCGCCTCGGCGAGCCCTTTGGCACCAACGCGTTCAACCTTCAGCCCGACCTGCTCACGGTGGCCAAGATGCTGACCTCGGCCTACGTGCCGATGTCGGCGCTGTACGTCAGCGACACGATTTACCAGGTGGTGGCCGACACCTCGGCTGCCGTCGGCAGCTTCGGCCACGGCTACACCTACAGCGGTCACCCAGTGGCCTGCGCGGTGGCGCTGGAGACGCTCTCCATCTACGAGAACGACGACGTGATCGGCCATGTGCGCCGCGTCGCGCCGCGGCTGCAGCAAGGGCTGAAGCGCTTTGCGGGCCATCCGATCGTCGGTGAGGTGCGCGGCCTCGGGCTGATCGGCGCGATCGAACTCGCCGCCGACCCGAAGAAGCGCCAGCCCTTCGAGCCGGCACGCGGCGTCGGTGCGTACTTCGTGCGACGCGCCCAGGCCCATGGCCTGATCACGCGCGTGCTCGGCGGCGACGTGATCGCGTTCTCGCCGCCGCTGATCATCACCGAGGCGGAGATCGACGAGATGATGGCGAAGACCGAGAAGGCGCTGGCGGATACGTTGGCTTGGGTTCGGAGTTGGAAGGATTGAGTCGCTTGGTGGCTGGATACGGATCGCGTCCCGAGCGACGTACCGAGCGTTGCTGGGCAAAGGTGGGTTCGGGCGGGCATGGGCGCGCCTATGAGGCGCCGAGGAGCGCAGGGCTGCGAGGGTTGCCCATCGCCGTAAGGCGATGGGACGGCGAGGATGGGTCGAGGTCCGAGCATAGGGACGCTGCGCAGCAGCGTCACGGCCATGCGAGGCCGAGTTCCGCAGCCGCCCTCGCAGACCGAGCACCGCAGGGAAGTCCACGCGAAGCGTGGACCGCCTCATCGAAGCGCCCAGGACCGCCCGAACCCGCCTTTGCCACGCCCGAACTCGGCACGCGAATTTCGAGCCAACACAGCCAATGGCACTGATCGAGTTCGACCACGTGCACAAACACTACCCCGGCAGCACACAGCCGGCGGTGGACAACCTGAACCTGCACATCGAGGCTGGCGAGTTCCTCACGTTGCTGGGGCCTTCGGGCTCCGGCAAGACCACGACGCTGATGCTGCT
>JAEUPI010000238.1 GCA_016790175.1 Burkholderiaceae bacterium
CGCCGCATCAAGGCCGTGGAGGCCTGGCTCGCCAAGCCCACGCTGCTCGAGGCCGACAAGAACGCCGAATACGCCGCGGTGATCGAGATCGATCTCAACGAGCTCAAGGAGCCGGTGCTGTGCTGCCCGAACGACCCGGACGACGCCAAACTGCTCAGTGAAGTGGCCGGCACGAAGATCGACGAGGCCTTCATCGGCTCGTGCATGACCAACATCGGCCACTTCCGCGCCGCGGCCAAGCTGCTCGGCGGGCAGCGCGACATCCCGGTGAAGCTGTGGGTCGCGCCGCCGACCAAGATGGACCAGCAGGAGCTGGTGAAGGAAGGCCACTACGCCGCCTTCGGCACCGCCGGCGCGCGCACCGAGATGCCCGGCTGCAGCCTGTGCATGGGCAACCAGGCCCAGGTGAAGGAAGGCGCCACGGTGGTCTCGACCAGCACGCGCAACTTCCCGAACCGGCTGGGCAAGAACACCAACGTGTTCCTCGCCTCTGCAGAACTCGCCGCGATCGCCTCCAAGCTCGGCAAGCTGCCCACGGTGGCCGAATACCGCGCCGAGATGGGCATCATCGACAAGGACGCCGCGAGCGTGTACCGCTACATGAACTTCGACCAGATCGAGGAGTACGCCGAGACGGCCAAGGCCGTCAGCGTCTGACGCCACGACCGCCACGCGCCGACGGCCCGCCCTTGAGCGGGCCGTTGTGCTTTGCGAGCCGCGCTGAGTCTGGTCAATCGCCGCGGGGGCGCTGCGGCGCAAGCTTCGTCCTGACTGAGCTCAATGCGAGGGGCTGGCGAGGGGGTCAGACATGAAGCGCCGTGCGCTGTTGTTGGAAATGGGCGCCGTCTGCGTCGGCGGATTGACACTGTCGCACTGGGCGCACGCTCAGGGCTTCGCCATCACCGTGGCCTCGATGCGCATCGCTCAGGAGACGGAGATGGGCGTGTACTACCGCTACACCGAGTTCAGCCGGCGCGCGCTGCAGGAAGGCTACAAGGGCATCGCGTATCTCTTCGTCGCGTTCGGATCCGCGGAGTTCATCCACGCGGGCAACTTCGGACGCATCCTGGCGCGATTGAACGTCGAGGTGGCGCCGATCGCGAAGCCGGATTTCAAGATCGGCAGCACACGCGACAACCTGATCGTGGCCGCTGAAGGCGAGGCGCACTCGGTAGACGATTTCTATCCCAAGCTGCTGGAGCGCATCACACCCGAAGGCCATGCCGACGCGATCGACGCGACGCGGTTTGCCTGGGAAACCGAGAAGCAGCATCGCGAAAAGATCCGCCAGATCCAGCGCTGGTCGCCGGCGTTCTTCGACCAGGTGGCCTCTCACATCGACAAGAAGACAGGCCAGTATTTCGTCTGTCAAGTCTGCGGCAACACGGTGAATGCCGTGCCCACTCCGCGCTGCACGGTGTGCCGCAGCGCGTCATCGCACTTCCGGCACATCGAGCCGCCGGCGTGAGCCGGTTCAGGCGGGAGCAGGCTCGGCGCGCGCGGCCGCCAGTTCTCTCCAGGCCTGCGCCGCCAGCGACAACAGCATGGCGCCGCCGATCACCGGCGCAAGGCGCAGCGACCACTGCACCACCTCGCCGGCGTCGCCGAGCCAACGCCGCGCGTACATCGCGAGAAGCAGCACGGCGATGGCAACGCCGACGCGCTTGACCGCCGGCGATGTGCCATGCAGTACCGCCGCGCCGGCCAGCAGGAACAAGCCCGAGGCAACGAACACCACGGTGAACAGCGTTTCGAAGATCGGCGCCGCGGCACCCAAGGCGCTTTGTCCCAGCTTGTAGGGCAGCCAGGCCATGCACGCGAGGCCGAGCACGACGGCGCTCCAGCGCGCTCGCACGGGTGCGCCGCCGTCGGGCGCGTTGCCCTTCACGCTCGTCATCCACGGCAGCAGCGCGATGCAGAACAGGCCTGTGATGGCATCGATCAGCAGCGTCTGCGGGTAGCCGATCGCCTCGGCGGCAATGCCCTGCCAGGTCGACGAGTAGGCGATCGCCAGGTTCATCAGCGCCATGTAGGCGGTGAACTGGGTCGCCGCCACGGCCGGATTGGTCACGTCCATCATGATGGCCGAACGTGTGCCGTACATCAGGCCCTGTGCCACGCCGTAGGTGAGTGTGGCGATCCACAGCGCCGTCACCAGCAGTGCCGGCGGCAGCGGACGGTTGGGCAGGTTTGGATCCACCGGCATCACCCAGCCGTGCTGCTGCAGCATCCACATCAGGTACAGCACCGGAGGGCTCATCAGCGCGAGATACACCGCCAGCGTGCGGCGACGGCCCAGCTTGTCGGACAGCAGCCCGCCGATCACCATGAATGCCGCCTGGATGATCGACGACCACAGGTTCATCAGCGCCACCTGGTCGTCGTTGAGGCCGAGTTCGACCGCAAGGTTCGACTGCAGCGCCAGGCCCAGGCACATCGCCCCGGCGGGCAGCAGCGAGAACAGCAGGCCGGCGAACGCGCCGCGCGTGCCGAGGAACGACCGGAACGCCTCGACCGCGAAGTCGCGCATCTCGCGGCCGGCAGCCACCGCCCGGGAAACGCCTTGCACGATCACGCGCGGCGGCCCGGCGGCTTCGCGCATCGGCAACGCCACGAACACCGTCACCAACAGGATCGATCCGGCGACGACGAAGAACGTCGGCTGAAAGCCGGTGAATCCGGCCAGGAAGAGCACGCCGGCGCCGCCGACGGCCTGCCCCACCGATGCGCCGGCGAACATCAATCCGTTGGCCAGGCCGCGCTCATCCTCGTGCAGCGAGTTGACGGCCAGGGCGTCGATCGCCACGTCCTGCATCGCGCCGAAAGTGTTGTGCACCAGCAGGATGATCGTGAACAGGCCCAGCTGTTCGGGCAGCTTGAGCATCACGGTGGACATCAGCGTCAGCGCGAGCATGATCTGCGTGCCGATGATCCAACCGCGGCGGCGACCCCAGCGATCGGAGGCGAAGACGTCGATGAACGGCCCGAATGCCCACTTGAAGGCCCACGGCAGGTAGAACGAACCGACGAAGGCGCCGATCTCGGCCGGGCCGACACCCTGACGGCGCAGTTGAGTGGCCACCGCGGTGGCCGCGAAGCCGAGCGGAATGCCCTCGGTGATGTAGAGGGCGAAGAACGCCGCCAGGCGGCCGCGGCGCGTGGCCAGCAGATTGGGCAGTCTCATGTTGGCCCCCTTTGTCGCTTCGCGCCGGTCCCCCCGAGGGGGAGCGAGCGCCTTCGGAGCGGCCGTGCGGCGCTCATGCCATTCTCACCACAGGCCGCGGGCATCGTCGATGTCGAGCTGCAGCTTCACGAACGCCTCGTGACCGCGCGTCGCCGGCGCCGGACCACTGCTCGAACGGCTGCCGCCGATGTAGAACACGGTGCCCGAGCTGCGGCGCCAGCTGTAGGTCAGCGTGCCAACCCGCGAGACGGCCCGCTGCGCGTCGACGCCGGCCTCGGCCTCGCGTTGCAGTGCGCTGCGCTGCGCGATCAGCCGCAGGTTGCGGCGCGCGTCGAAATGCCAGACCGACACCAGCTGCGCCGCCGACTCGTGGTACACGCGCCGGCCGTCGCCTTCCAGCCAGGCGGTCGACACCCGCGGCTCGAACTCCAGCGAGGCCAGCGGCCGGCTGCGCACCAGCAGGTAGCTGCGGCCACCGCGGCGCTCGCGATCGGCCACCACGTCGGCGAGCGTGCCGAGCGACAGGCTGGCCTCCACCAGCGGCACCCAGGGCGCCGGCGTGAAGCTGCCCGAGGCCCAGGCGTAGCGCTCGTGCAGCAGCGGCGCGCCGGCGGCGCTTCGCACGCGCGACGCGCCGCGCCATTCGATCGTGAGCGCCAGGTTGTGAGGTCCGGCGAGGAAGATGCTCGGGGTCAGATAGCTGCTGACCTGCACCCCCTCGGCGCGCGATTCGATGCCGCCCGCCTTGAGGCTGAGCCACAGCTCGTTCAACGCGCCCACGCCGCGCCAGCCGAAACCCTGCCGCAGGTCGAGACGCCGGATGCCGACCTGGTTGACGAAACCGCTGTCGTGGCGAAACGCAGCGTCGCTGGTGTCCAGCGTCAGCTCGAATTCGGTGCGATCGCTCAGACGCGTCGCCCTGAGGTAAGCGCGTTCGCCCTCCTGCCGCTCGCTGCGCGAGAGCCCGCCCGCGGCATCGGGCAGCGCCGTCGTGCTCGACCGCAACCATTGCGCGCGGGCGCGCCAGAGGTCGCCGATCGTCCAGTCGAGGTCGGGGCCGGCGACATGGTTGTCGCCGCGATCGGCGTCGTAACGCCGCGCGACGGCCACGGCACCCAGCTGCATCAGCCCCAGTTCGGCCACCGGGCGCATCACCACCGCCCGCGACGCCGGTTGCACCGCCGTGCCGGTGCCGAACGCGCCGGGCAGCAGCGTCAGGCCGTCGCCGCGATCGTCGATCGCGAAGGCCGTGGTCGAGATCCGACTGCCGCGCCAGGTGGCACGCACGCCGCCGCGCGGTTCGGTCAGGCTGCGGGTGTAGATGGCGTCGGTGGGCGAGCGCAGCAGGTCGCTGGATTCGAAGAAGAACGGCCGCTTCTCGGCGAGATACAGCGCGAACTGCGTGTTGCCCCGCAGCTGCGGGGCGTCGAGCTCGAGCTGCGAGAAATCGGGATTCAGCGTCGCGTCGATCACCGCCTGCGGCAGCGGCCGCCATTTGAGATCGAGACTCGCATCGACGGCCTTGGCGTGCGGCTGCGACACACCATCTGAGCGAAAGCGCTCGCGCCGCAGCGTCACGCCGGGCCGCAGGGTGAGGAACTGGTGGCCCGGATCGACCTGCACCCCCTGCAGCGGCTGCATGGTCGCAATGAAGCTCGGGGCGTCGTGCGGGATCGTCACCGACGTGATCAGGTGGAACTGCTCGCGCGGCACCCGACGGCCGATCAGGATGCGCCAGCCCTCGCCCAGCCGGTCGCCAAACCGCAGCGAAGCAAAAGGGATGCGGGCCTCTGCCGTCCAGCCCCGGGAATCGCGTGCTGCGGCCGCGTCGAAGTCGAAATCGGGGGCGAAGTCCTCGCCATCGTCGGCCGCGGTATAGACACCATCGGCCAGACTGCCCGCGGCGTTGATGCGGAAGAACTGCCCCGATCGCCGCGTGCCCACCGGATCGATCACCACGAGGACGAAGTCCGACGTGCGATCGACCCGGTCGCGACGGACCACGTGATCGCGGATTTTTTCCGGCTCGGCATCGAACGCGCGGACACCGACCACGAGCGCATGTTCGTCGAACAACAGGCGCACCTCGGTGTCATGACTGGGCGGTGCGCCGTTGCGGGGATCCTTCTCGACGAACTCACGGTACACCGGGGCGCGCGCCCAGGCGGGCTCGTCGAGCGCTCCGTCGAGGCGGATCGTCTCGCCCGGGGGCAGACGCACCGCGGTCATTGGTGCGCCGACCGCTGCATCTGCCGGTGCGGCGCTCGCCACCCCGCAGCACAGCAGCGCCGCCGCGAGCGCGGCCCAGCGGGCCGCGCGTGCCGTCGCGCGACCGCGGCCACCGGCGCGGCTGCTGGGTGGGCTCATCGGGCTACCCTTCGCGCTGCGCGCTCCGGGATTCGCGCTTGGGAGCTGAGGCCGGACACGGACAGTCCCTGCGGACTGTCCGTGCCTGCCGAAGGACATCGGCCTCTGGCCGATGGCGGCCCGGCGCGCTCATGCAGGCGGTCGCGGTCCTTGCGGCTCAGCGTCGCTTCTTCGCCGCCGCGGGTGCCGGCGCTGGCGCCGCCGCCGTGCCCTGCCGCAGCGCGTCGGACATGCCGATCAGCACGCCGCTGACCAGCGCGGTATAGCTTTCGGCCAGCGTCTGTGCCGCACGCAGCGACGCCGCGCGGCCGGTGCGGATGGCACTTTGCATCTGCGCGGCGAGATCCTCCACCGTCGCGCTCGCCTGCGCGCCCGAGAGCGTGCCGCCGGCCTTCATGCGGTCGAGTACTTGCTCCCAAGGCCCGGCGATCCTGCTGCCGGCCGAGCCGGCGGCCGACTTGATGGCGCCGAACAGCAGATCCTCGAACTTCTCCAGATCATCGAGTGCCTTCTTCAGGTGTTTGTCCTTGAGGTCGGCTCCCTGCTCCACGAACTGCTGCAGCGCGCGCTGGTTGGCCTCCACCGCCTTCAGCAATGCCTGGTCCATGCCCGACACGGCGCCGGACAGCAGCTTCTCGGCATCGGTGCCGGGCAGGCTGTTCTTCATGACGCCGGTGGTCGCCGCCTCGCTCACGCGCTTGAGCACGTCGCGAATGTTCTTGATCGTCAGCTCGCGGCCCTGCAGTGCGGCCAGCGTGGCCCGCGTCACGGCGTCTTTGACCTGGGCGGACTGCTTGGCGCTGGCCGACGCGAACATTTCGACCAGGGCGTCGGGATCGAAGCCGAACTTCTGCATGGTGCCTCCTCGTGGTGTGGGCGCGCCGTGAGACCGACGCGGTCGTGTGGGCGCCGATCATGCCACCGGGGTTTCGACAGCCGTGCCGCGGCAAACCCGAATCCGCCGGCGCCGGATCACCGACCCCCTTGGTCGCTTCGCGCCCATCCCCCCGAGGGGGAACGAGCGATCCCGGGGCGGCCCTGCGATCGCTCAGGCGACGCAGGTGCGGTTCTTGCCCGTGCGCTTGGCTTCGTACAGCGCCTGATCGGCCCGCTCGAGCGCGTCATCGAGCGTTTCGCCGGCACGGCAGGCCGTCACGCCGGCGGAGAAGGTGACGAACACCTCGCGTCCATCGTGCATGAACAGGCTGGCGCTGAGCTGCCGCTGCAGTTTCGTGAGCAGTTCCTGCGCCGGTTCGACCGCGGTGTCGGGCAGCAGCACCACGAACTCTTCGCCACCGAAGCGGGCCACATGGTCCACCGGACGCAGCCACTGCTTCACCCGGCCGGCCAACGCCTTCAGCGCGACGTCGCCGGCCGCATGGCCCAGCGAGTCGTTGAGCTTCTTGAAGTTGTCGATGTCGATCAGCCCGACCGCGAGCACGGTGGCTCCGTCGGCTTGACGCAGGCGCTCGGCATCGAAGGCCTGCATCAGCCCGCGCCGGTTGGCCACCTGCGTCAGCGCGTCGGTCGACACTTCGTCGGCAAGGCGCCGCAGCTCGCCCTCGAGGTCGCGCACCCGCTGTTCGAGCAGCGCGGCGCGGGCATGCTCGCTGTGCAGCCGCTCGCGGGCGCTCACCACGACCTGCTGCACGGCGCGGGTCTCGCCGAGCAGTTCCTGCACCACGTCGGTCAGGCCCTGCACCGAGTCGGCACGGGCAATGGTCTCGGCATGGCGCTGCACCTGGTCGTTGAAGCGGCCCGTGTGGGTGCCGATCTCACCCAGCTCGCCCAGCATGCGCTGGAACAGCTGCTTCAATGCGTCGCGCGCCTGTTCGCGCTCGCGCTTGAGTTCGTGCTGGCGCACGCGCGTGGCTTGCAGCAGGTCGCCTGCGGCGCGTACGCCACGGGCCGTGACGCCGCCCGACAGTCGTTCGCGCATCAGCTCGATCTGGCCGCGCGCCCAGGACTCGTCCTCCGCCAACTCGCCCAGACTGTCGGTCATGGCGCGGCACAGCGTGCCCAGTTCGTCGGCGAGATGCCGGTTGTGCACCAGCACGCGACGCGATCGGTCGCAGAGAGAGCCGATCTCGAGGACCACGTCGTTCGTTGCACCGTCGAGCGCCAGACGGCGGGCCGCCTGCCCGAGCGCGTCGGCCAGTTCGCGTGCAGTGGCCGGCAGTGCCTGCTGGACGGTTGCACTCAGGTCGGCCATGACGCCGGGCCACGCTATCGTGTCAGGCGCAGCGGCATCGTCCAGCGGCATCGGCGCGCTCGGCTCGATTTCGGTGTCTGCGGTGCCGCCGTCCCACGAGGCCACGAGCCTGTCGAGCCGTTCGTGCAAGCGCGCCGGATCGTGCCGGCTGCCGTCGAGCACGCGCTGCAGACTCTGCTTCTTGCGCGCGCCGGTCCATTGCCGGCTGCCGCGCTCCAGACCGCGCGCCAAACGCTCGATAAGAGCGGCCCAGTCGAGCGTCGGTGCGACCGAGGTGGCCGGCGCCGTCGAAGCAGCCGGCCCGGACGGCGGCAGCGGCAGTCCGGCCTCCTGCGCATAGGCGCGCGCAAAATGCTCCGGCGTCGGTTCGAGCTTGTCCATCGCCAGCCGCCGCAGTGCGGCCTTGGCGATCTGTGCCGGCGGCGCCAGCGCCGACGGCGGATCGGACTTCATGCCACGGCGCCGGGGCTGAGCCGCCGCTGCGTCTCGCTGGCCTCGAGGGCCGAGGCCTGCCCGATCCACGGGGCGCGGCGCGGCAGCACCGTGGTCTTGAGCCAGGCTTCCAGGTCGTCAGGCGGAATCGGTCGGCTGAACAGGAAACCCTGCATCACGCCGCAACCCAGGCGATGCAGCACTTCCATCTGTCGCAGGTTCTCCACGCCCTCGGCGATGACGCGCAGGCCCAGCGAACGCGCGAGCGCGATGATCGCGGTGACGACGGCCGAGCTCTGCGGCGTGATGCCCAGGTCGCGCACGAAGCTGCGGTCGATCTTGACTTCCGAGATCGGCAGCGTGGTCAGATAGGCCAGCGACGAATAGCCGGTGCCGAAGTCGTCGATCGAGATCTCGACGCCGATCTCGTTGAGCCGATGCAGCGACGGGATCACGTTCTGCAGGTCACGCATCAGCCCCGTCTCGGTGATCTCGAGCTGGATCGCCCGATGCGGCACGCCATAGGCCGACACGGCCTGGTGGATGTGCTCGACGAGATCGGACCGTTCGAACAAGCGGTTCGGCAGGTTCACGGCCACCGAGTCGGAGAACCCGAAGCTGAGCTGCCAGATCTTGGCCTGGCGCGCGGCCTCGCGCACCGCCCATTCCGACAGCGGAATGATGAGCCCGGTCTCCTCCGCCAGCGGAATGAAGTCGCCCGGCGGCACGAGCACGCCGGCACGCTGCCAGCGCATCAGCGCCTCGACGCCCACCATGCGGGCGGAACGCACGTCGATCTTCGGCTGGTAGTGCAGAACGAGTTCGTTGCGCTCGATGGCCTTGTGCAGCGCGCTCTCGAGTTCGAGCTTTTCGCGTCCGCGGCCCGACAGGTGCGGCGTATACAGGGCCAGCGCATTGCGTCCGGCCGACTTGACCGAATACATCGCGACGTCGGCGTTGCGCAGCAGGTCGGCCACCGAGGCACCGTCGCGCGGATACATCGCGACGCCGACGCTGCCGGTGACGAAGCACTCCTGCCCGCCGACGAAGATCGGATCGCGCATCGATTCGAGCATGCGCTGCGCCACGCGCTCGGCATCCTGCTCGCTGGCGACCTCGGGCAGCAACGCGACGAACTCGTCGCCGCCCAGGCGGCCCACCGCCTCCAGCGTGCGATGCGCGCGCGACCCCACGGCCTCGAGCGCACCTTCCATGACCTGGTCGCTGTGGCGCACGCAGCTGCGCAGGCGACGGGCCACCTCGACCAGCAGATCGTCGCCGGCCGCGTGGCCCAGCGTGTCGTTGATGACCTTGAAGCGGTCCACGTCGATCATCAGCAGCGCCACTTGATGTCCGCTGCGTCGCGCCGCCTCCAGCGCGCGCTCGGCGCGCCAGATGAGCTGACGGCGATTCGGCAGGCCGGTCAGCGCGTCGAAGTTCGCCAGGTGGCGGATGCGGTCTTCGGCGACACGGCGGTCGGTCACGTCCTGCACGATGCCGGTGTAGCCGATGCAATGGCCCGCATCGTCGAACTCGGGCTCGGCCTCGGCGTGCACGATGCGCGAGCGACCGTCGCGCAGCATCACCGACACGTCGGTGGCCAGCACCGACGCGGTGCGCGTCACGTCGCGCAGGATGCGCATCAGGCCATGGCGCTCGCCGGGCTGCACCATGTGCAGCAGTCGGCGCAGCGACACCACGTCGTGCGTCGGCAGCCCGAACACACGCACGCCTTCGGGCGACAGGCTGAAGTGCCCGGCGCCGGCCGCCACATGGCGCCAGTCGAAGCTGCCCATGCGGGCCAGGTCCTGCGCGCGCGCGAGCTTGGTCTTGCTGCGTTCGAGCTCCTGGCGCGTTCGTGCGGCCCGCAGCAGGTAGTGCAGCCGGCCGGCAAGCAGGCTCCACTGCTGCGACTTGGCGAAGAAGTCCGACGCGCCGGCTTCGAATGCGCGTGTGATCGACTCGTTGTCGTCCAGCCCGGTGAGCATCAGCACCGGCAGATAGGCCAGCCCTTCGGTGGCACGCAGCTCGCGGCAGATGTCGAAGCCGTCGCGATCGGGCATCAGGGCATCGAGCAGCATCACGTCGAACGAGCGCTGGCGCAGCAGCTGCAAGGCGGCGTTTCCGCTGCCCGCCTCGGTCACCTCGAAACCGCGTTCGCGCAGCGCGGCTGCGGTGAGCATCAGCGTCACGGCATCGTCGTCGACCAGCAGCACCCGGGACCGCAGCTGCGGCTCGGCCGGAAGTGTCGGGGCGGTGGACTGCATGTCGCCTCGGTCGGATCGCTCAGGGGCTCAGCAGAATACGTACCGCCTCGGCAACCCGCTCCAGGTCTGCAGCCACCCGATCGAGCAGCGCATCGCGCTCGGCCGAACGCCCCGCGACGGCCAGCTCGGCCTGCGCGCAAAGGGCCGAGAACGCGACCGCACCGATGCTGGCCGACGAGGACTTCAGTGTATGCACCACGCGGCGCATCACGTCGGCATCGCCCGCGGCGCGCGCGCGCTGCAGTTCGTGCAGCAACGGCCCCAGCGACCCGTCGTAGGTGTGCAGCAGGCGCTGGACCAGGCCCGTCCGACCGTCGGGATCGAGTTCACCCAACCGCGCCAGCGCCGCAGGGTCGATCACCGGTGTGGCCAGGCATGCTGGCAGCGTGTTGGCGTGGGAGCTGGCGGCCTCGTGCATCGTTGGTTCAGTCGAGTTGTTTGGCCGCGGCGAGCGCACGCATCACCGCGCGATTGATCTCCGGCAGCGCCAGCATCGCGGCGTCGGCCGCGGCGCGCACGTCGTACACCGACTCGGCCTCGATGGCGCGCACCATCTCGAGCAGACCATGGTGCGGCCCGGTCTGGTCGACCAGCGCGGCGCGCACGCCGTCGGGCACCGGAATCGACCCCAGCAGATCGGCCAGCGACTGGCCCATCATGCGGTCGAGCAACGAGAAGACGCCGCAGATGAAGGCTTCGCTGCGCTGGTCGGCGTCGGCAGAATTGCGCAGCAGCTCCTCCATCAGCAGTCCGCGCCGCACGGCAGCGAACATCACCGGCTTCATGTTCGGGTCCTTGCTTGCCGAGGCGAGCAGCAGCGCCAGCCAGCGCTTCAGACGCTGATAGCCGAGCACCATGATCGCGTGGCGGAACGAGGAGATCTCCACGCTGAGGCCGAAAGCCGGCGAGTTGATGTAGCGCATCAACCGGAATGCGAGCGTGGGGTCGGTCTTCAGCACGGCCTCGAGGCGCTCGGGCGACTCTTCACGGTCGACCCGGTTGATCAGCTCGACGATGAACTGCAGTTCCGGCCGCGTGCCGGACTTGCCGTTGCTTGTGGCCACCTCGTTGATCGGCCAGCCGAGCACGGCGATCGCACCGCGCTGGAAGGCGCCTTCCATCTCGGCCAGCGTACGCACGCCGGACTGGATGTGCGGGATCGTGCGCGTCACGCCCCCGGGCGCCGGCGTGCCGTCGCGGCGCTCGTCGGCGAGATCGACGATCGAGTAGGCGAAACAGGGCAGCACTTCGCGCGGCAAGGGTGCCAGCGGCCGGCCCTTGATCAGCAGCGTGCAGCCCTGCTCGTGCATCGTCTGCAGCGCCGCCGTGTGCGCCACGTCGCAGGCCATGAAGGCCGGCACCTCGATCATCAGGTTCGGTGCCGGGCGGCAATTCATCACGCCGTTCAGCATCGATTCGCTGACGATGTTCAGCGAAGCGCGTCCGCCGTCGGCCGGCCACACCTCGGCCACGGCGTCGAGCAGAGCGGCCGCATCGGGCTGCGCATCGGGCCGACTCGGGAACACGGTGAGCCGGCTCGCCGTGACCGTGCGATGGCGGTCGATCATCGGCGAGTAGCCGAGCGCCACCTGGCCCAGCACGGGATGGTCGTTCATGCGATCAGTGACTAGGAACCGAGGTAGTCGAACAACGACAAACGCTGCACCATCGAATAGGCACGCAGAGCGGCATCGTAGCCCGTCTGTTGCTGCTGGAACTCGGAAATGGCGTGCACCATGTCAAGGTCCTCCGCATTCGATCGCTCGCCTTGCGCACGCAGTCGCTGATCTGCCACACGCGACTCGACGTCGTCGAGCCGGTTGAGCCAGCTGCCCGCGTCGGCACGGCGGCTGCTCATCGTTGCGGCGCTGGCGTCGAGGTCGCGCAGTCCGTTCGCGACGGCCTGGGTGATCTGCGTGGCGGTGGCCGTCGTGTTGCCGAGCGACGCCACGGCGCGGTCGAGCGCATCGAACACCGAATGATCCGGCGTCGACGGCGCGAGGTCGAACCGATCGCCGTTGGCCGGCGCGCCGGTGATCGTGAAGCTCATGCCGTCGATCGTGATGGCCTGGCCCGAGACATAGGTCACGTTCGTCAGCGCGGTCGGGCTGCCGTTGCGCAGCACGCTGAAGGTGGTGCCCGCACCGCCGACCGTGAACTGCAGGCTGTAGGGGTCGCCGGTGATCTGCGCCGGCTGCGTCACGCGGCCAGCATCGATCCAGGCGCTGCCGTTGCTGGTCGTGGCGGCGGTGACGAACACGCCGTTGCCGCTGCGGGCGCCGAGAAAGGTGCGCTCGCCGTCGACCGCCAGCGGCAGCAGCTCGTCGCTCGCCGCCTGCTGCTGCCCCGCACTTGCGACATATTGCACGCCGCCGGGTGCGTCGATGAACGGCGGCTGCGCAATGCCCTGCCCGCCGAACAGGTAGCCGCCTGCGCCGTCACCCCGGTTGGCGATGGCCAGCAGCTGCTCGCGCAGGCCGCGTATGCGCTCCGCAACGGCCTGTCGTTCGGCGGTGCCGTAGAGCGGGTTGCCTGCCGAGACCATCAGCTCGCGGGCCTGCTCGAGCAGATCGTTCGCATCGCCGTAGGCCGCTTCGACCTGCACCATCGCCGCGCGGCTGGCTTCCAGCGCGCGCTGGTCGGCCTCGCTGCGCAGCTCGGCGGAACGTGCGCGTTCGGCCCGTGCCGCATTGGCCGGATCGTCGGAGATGCGCGAGATGCGCTTGCCGCTGGTGAGCTGTTCCTGCGCTTCGACCAGCGCGCGCTGCCGCTGCTGCAGCGCGGCGATGCCGGCCTCGAAGGCGTTGGCGGTAGACACTCGGCTCATGCGCAATCACTCCCGGATGTTCACTGCGCGGCGTCGAGCAGGGTGTCGAACACCGACTGCGCGATCTGCAGCACCTTGGCCGCGGCCTGGTAGCCCTGCTGAAACTGCATCAGCCGCGCGGCCTCTTCGTCGAGATTGACGCCGGTGCGCTCGCTGAGGGCCTGTTCGGCATTCGCAGCCACCTGGGTGGAGATCTCCGCGGCCGTTCTCGCGCTCTGTGCACGCACGCCGATGTCGCCCATTGCGTCGGCCCAGGCGTCGGTGACCGTGCGTCCACCGGTCAGGCCGCCGGCGCCGTTGCCGACCCGCCCGACGATCAGCGCATCGCGCAGCGCCGCCATCGCCAGCGCGTTGCCATTGTTCGAGCCGGGGTACAGCGTCTTGCCGACGGTGAACACATCGCCTGTCGCCGGCACGCCGGCCAGATCGAGTTCGAATCCGTTCAGCGCGATCGGCTGCCCTGCGGTCCAGGTGCCGGCGCCGCTGGAGACGAGCGCGTTGGTGGTGCGGTCGCGCAGCTCCCAGTTGTAGGCGCCATTGGCATTGGTGAAGGTGATGGTGGCGGTGTTCTGCGGATTCACCGTGGTGCTCACCACCCGCAGGGCCGACACAGTGGCCGAGCCGGTGTTGGCCGGCGCCGTATCGGCCGTCACCGGCAATGCCGCCGCCAGCGCACGCGGATCGTCGAGCACACGCGCCATGCCGCTGGCGGCACGCGTCACGGGTTGCAGCAGATAACGGTCGGTCGCTGCCGGTGCCGGCGTGCCGAGGCTGATGCGAAAGCCGTCGACGACCGAGCCGTCGACCACCGTCTGCGAGCTGCCGTCGGCCAGCCGCGTGAGCACCCAGGCGCTGCCGTTGTTGACCAGCGAGTATTCGCTGGCCTGCAGCTGCTGTGCATCGGTCACCGTCAAGGCCACGTTCGACACGAACGCGCCGGTGCCGGTGCGGGCGTTGGTCTGGGCCGGCAGCGCCTGCGGCGCACCGACCGCGAACAGCGGCGCTCCGCTGCCCGGGGGCACGCGCAGATCGAGACCGTAGGACTGCTGCGTGTTGACCGTCGAGGCCACCGCCGAGGCCATCTGGCCCAGCAGCGTGCGCGCGCGCACCAGATCGTCGTCCTGAAAACGCAGCAGACCGCCGACCGACCCGCTGCCCACCAGCGTGTATGGCAACGCCCGCACACCCGAGGTCTCGACGATGCCCAGCGCCATGCGCGATGCATCGTAGGGGTCGGGCGACAGGTCGAGCTTGAGCGACTGCGCGCCGAGCACCAGACGCTGGCCGCCGCCGACGAACACGCTGATCGTGCCGTCGTCGGCGGGTATGGTCGTGACCTCCATGTAGCTGCCGAGCTCGGCGATCAGCTGGTCGCGTTGGTCGAGCAGATCGTTCGGCGTGTGGCCCGTGCCCTTGGCGACGGCGATGCGGTCGTTGACCTGGGCGATGTTGGCCGACAGCTCGTTGACGCGGGCCACGGCCGCGCGCAGCGCGTCGGTGACGCCGGTCTGGATCGCGTCGAGCTGCTCGCCGGCGGTGGTGAAGCGCCTGGCCAGGTCGCCGGCACGGCTGAGCACCACTTGCCGCGCGGCGAGATCCTGCGGATGGCTGGCCATGTCGACCACGGCGTTGAGAAACTCGCCGGCCGCATGGCCCACGCCCTGCTCGCCGCCGCTGAACACCCGCTCGAGCTGCGACAGGCGGTCGAGGCGTTCACTGTCGAACGCGGCCATCGAACGTGTGGCCACGCTTTCACGCAGCAGGAACTGGTCGAACGCACGCGCCACGGTCTTCACGTCGACGCCCTTGCCGAAGAAGCCGGCGCCGGTGAACTGGCCGTTGGCCGTCTGCAGCTGAACCTCCTGGCGCGAATAGCCGGTGACGCTGGCGTTGGCGATGTTGTGGCCGGTGGTCTGCAGTGCCGCGTAGTTGGCGAACATCGCCCGCGTGGCGATCGACATCAATGCCGACGATCCCATGGAAATCCCCTGTTCAACCCTGCTGCAATCGCCGCGTGGTCTGGATCACGCCGGCCAGCTTGTCGGCGTAGCGCGGATCGGTGGCGTAGCCCGCACGCTGCAGCCCCTGCGCGAACGCTCGCGCATCGCTGCCGGCGTCGAGCACGGCCTGGTAACGCGGCTGCGTCTTCATCAGCGCGGCATAGTCGGCGAATGATTCGGCATAACTCGCATAAGCGCGGAACCTCTGCGTCATGCGCTGCGGCTTGCCGTCGACGTATTCGGTGGTCACCACCTCGGCCACCGGCCCCTTCCACAACGCGCCCGCCTTGATGCCGAACAAGTTGTGGGCCGGCGTGCCGTCGGCATGGCGGATCTCGTGCCGACCCCAGCCCGACTCGTGCGCCGCCTGCGCGATCATGAATGCGGCCGGAATGCCGCTCGTGCGTTCGGCCTCGCGCGCCGCCACGTCGTGGCGTTGCACGAAAGCCGCCGCGCTGCGATCGGGAATGCGCGGTTCGCGTTCGGGCTGCGCCAGTGGCGGCACGCTGCTGGCCTTGAGCTCGACCGTCTGCGCTTTCGCAGCCGGCGCCGGCGGCAGACCCATCTGCCGCTCGAGCTGGCGGGCGATCAGATCCGACAGTCCGCCGGGCCGGCCGGCGAACTGCATCGCGAGCTGGCCATCGAGCATCTCGGTGCCGAGCTTGCTCGCCTCGTTGTCGAACAGGCCCGATTGCATGGTCGCGGCGCGCATGGTCTTCAGCAGCTCCTGCATGAAGATCGCTTCGAACTGCTTCGCGGCCTCCTGGGCCGCCGCCTTGGGGTCGCGCGCCGCCTCGCTGCGCAGTGTGCTGAGCCTGCGGGCATCGGCGGCCACACCGGTGGTCGGCAGGTGGGTCATCTTGCCCCCTTCGCCCTGCGGGCGTTCCCCCCGAGGGGGAGCGAGCGCTTTCGGATCGGCCGTGCAGCGCTCATCAAATCACCTCCAGCTCCGCATTGAGCGCACCGGCGCTCTTCATCGCCTGCAGGATCGCGAGCAGGTCCTGCGGCGTGGCGCCGAGCGCGTTGAGCGCCTTCACCACGTCGGCCAGTTGCGCGCCGGCGCTCAGCTGCATCAGCGTGCCGCTCTGTTGCGCAATCGTGATGTCGGCCTTCTCCGACACCACGGTCTGGCCGCCGCTGGACAGTGCGTTGGGCTGGCTGACCACCGGCGTGGAGCTGATCGTCACCGACAGCGAGCCATGCGCGACCGCGCAGGCACCGAGCGTGACCGCTTCATTCATCACCACCGACCCGGTGCGTGCGTTGAGCACCACCTTGGCGGCCGGCTTGGCCAACGTGAGCGGCAGGTTTTCCACGTCGGCGAGAAAGGCCACACGTGCCTCGGCTTCCGGCGGCAGCCGCACCCGCACCACGCGGCCGTCGAGCGCCTGCGCCGTGCCCTCGCCCTTGGCGCCGTTGATCACGCGGGCGAGTTCGCGCGCGGTGGCGAAATCGGCCGCGTTCAAATCGAACTGCAGGAACTCGCCGTCGCCCAACGGCGTGGGCACGGCGCGCTCGACGGTGGCGCCCTGCGGCACGCGGCCGGCCGACAGGTGGTTGATCTGCACCTTGGAGCCACCAGCCGAAGCGCCGGCACCGCCGACCACGAGACTGCCCTGTGCGAGCGCGTAGACCTGTCCGTCGGCACCCTTGAGCGGCGTGGCGATCAGCATGCCGCCGCGCAGGCTCTTGGCATTGGCCACCGACGACACGTTGACATCGATGCGCTGGCCTGGCTGCGCAAATGGCGGCAGCTCGGCGGTGACCATCACCGCCGCCACGTTGCGCAGCTGCATCGAGGTGCCGCTGGGCAGGCTCACGCCCATCTGCTGCAGCATCGCGATGATGCTCTGCGCGGTGAACGGCGCCTGCGACGATTGATCGCCCGTGCCGTCGAGCCCGACGACCAGGCCGTAGCCCGTGAGCTGGTTCGGCCGCACGCCCTGCACCGAAGCCACCTCCTTCACGCGTGCGGCACCGGCGCCTGATCCCAACAGCAGGCTGGCCGCTACGAGCAAGAGAAAGCGAAGACCATTCATACGGGCCATAGGCTCAAGAAGAAGCGCGCCAGCCAGCCCATCGACTGCGCCTCGGCCTGCTGACCGCGACCGCGCTGTTCGATTCGCACGTTGGCGATCGCGGTGCTGGGCACCACGTTGCCCGGCAGGATCGCGCGCGGGTCCACCTGGCCCGAGAAGCGCAGCACGTCGACGTTGGCATTGACGCCGATCTGCTTTTCGCCGGTGATGATCAGATGCCCGTTGGCCAGCACCTTCACCACGCTGGCGGTGATGGTCCCGGAGAAGTCGTTGCTGTTCTCGGTGGTGCCCTTGCCGCTGAAGGTGTTGTTGCTGGTGCCCGCCGCGCCCGCGCGGCCGAAGGAATTCGGGTTGACGAGCGGCAATGCGGTGATGCCGGCTTCGACGGTGCCGGCCTTGTCGACCGTGCTGGTGGACTTCTGCGTCGCGCTCACCTTCTCGGTGATCTGCACGGTCAGCGTGTCGCCGATCATGCGCGCACGATGGTCCTCGAACAGCGGCCTGTACCGATCGGCCTGGAAGATCGCGCCGTTGGTCCGCGCCGGCGGCGCCGGTGCGGCCGGCTCGACGAGCGGCGCCTCCAGCACGTCGATGCGCGGCTGGCGCTGCACCTGCTCGACCAGGCCGCAGCCGCCGAGCATCGCGGAGGCCGCAAGGATCACCACCACTCTCATCACAACTGTCCCAGTCGTTGCAGCATCTGGTCGGAAGTCTGGATCGCCTTCGAGTTGATCTCGTAGGCACGCTGCGTCTGGATCATCGCGACGAGCTCCTCGACGACGTTGACGTTGCTGGTCTCGACATAACCCTGAGCCAGGCTGCCGAGACCGTTGGTCCCGGGCGCGCCGCTCGAGGGCGTGCCCGATGCGGCGGTTTCGCCGAACAGGTTCTGTCCGCGCGGGTCGAGGCCCGAGGGGTTGGCGAACCCGGCGATCTGCAGCTGGCCCACCGACTGCGGCGCCGACTGCCCCGGCAACAGCACGCTGACGGTGCCGTCGGCGGCGATGGTCACGCTTTGCGCGTTGGCGGGAATGGTGATGCCCGGCTGCACGACAAAGCCGTTGTTGGTGACGATCTGCCCCTGAGCGTCGACCTGGAATGCACCGTCGCGCGTGTAGGCCACGCTGCCGTCGGGCATCTGGATCTGGAAGAAGCCGTTGCCCTTGATGGCCACGTCGAGGTTGTTGCCCGTCTGCTGCAGGTTGCCCTGCGTGAAGTTGCGCGACATCGCCACCGCCCGCACGCCGAGGCCGACCTGCAGGCCAGTGGGCAACTGCGTCTGCTCGGAGCTGTTGGCGCCGGCCTGGCGCAGGTTCTGGTAGATCAGGTCCTCGAACACGGCATGGCCGCGCTTGAAGCCGTTGGTACCGACGTTGGCCAGGTTGTGCGAGATGGCGTCGAGCTGCGTCTGCTGCGCTTCCATCCCGGTCTTGCTGATCCACAGTGAGCGGAACATGGTCACACACTCCCTTCAGAGTCTGTGCCGATGATCCGCCGGTGGTGGCCCTGGTTGAGCCCGAAAAGCGCGGGCAACGCGGGGTATCTCTGGCGCGTGCGCCGCCGCGACGACTGCCGCCTGCGGCCGGACGCGCGACTCAGCACTCACGCGTGAAATCGCGTTCGCGCCTTCGCCAGGCGAGTGGCCCCTTCCGGGACCGCACGTCCGGGCTCAGCTACCCGTCAGCAGCTTCGCCGCTGCCTGTTCCTTGTCCTGCGCACCCTGCAGCATCTTCATCTGCTGCTCGAACTGGCGCGCGGCGGCGATCATCGCGATCATCGTCTCGATCGGGCTCACGTTGCTGCCCTCGAGGGCCCCGTCCTGCAGCCGCGCATTGGCGTCGGCCGGCAACTCGCCCTCGCCGGCGCGGAACAGACCGTCGGTGCCGCGCACGAGCGGCGCCTCGGGCGTCACCAGCTTCAGGCGGCCCACGGCCTGCGGCCGCGCATTGCCCACGCCAGCGCTGATCGTGCCGTCGGCGCCGATCTGGATCTGGGCATTGGCCGGCACGTTGATCGGCCCACCGTCGCCCAGCACAGTCAGTCCGTTCTTCGTGATCAGCACGCCCTCGGCATTCACGTCGAGCGCACCGGCGCGCGTGTAGGCCTCGGTGCCGTCGAGCGCCTGCACCGCGAGCCAGGCATTGCCCTTCATGGCCACGTCGAGGTTGCGGCCGGTGGGCATCACCTGGCCGGGATCGTTGCTGGTGCCGGGCGTGGACTCGATGGCGTAGACCCGCGTGCTCGCGCCGCTGCCCAGCACCGGCACCGCGCGAAACGCGGTGAGCTCGGCGCGGAACCCCGGCGTCGACGCGTTGGCCAGGTTGTTGGCGAGCACGTCCTGCCGCTGCATCGTGGCCTTGGCACCGGCCATCGAGAGATAGATGAGTCGATCCATGGCCCGGCCTCAGCTCACCTCATGTTCACCAGGGTCTGCATGATCTGGTCCTCGGTCTTGATGCTCTGCGCATTGGCCTGGTAGGCGCGCTGCGCGGTGATCATCGACACCAGCTCGCCGGTGAGATCGACGTTGCTCTCTTCCAGCGCGCCGGACTGCAGCACGCCGAGGTTGCCGTTGCCCGGCGTGCCGAGGATCGGATCGCCCGACGCGTACGTGCGGCCCCAGCCGTTGTCACCCAGCGGCTGCAGGCCCTGCGGGTTGCGGAAGTTGGCAATCTCGACCTGACCCGCCGGCTTGCTCTGGCCGTTGGAGTAGCGCGCCATCACGATGCCGTTGTTCTCCACCGTGATGCTGTTGAGCTGGCCCGGGGCATAACCGTCCTGCGTCATGTCGGTCACTCCGAAGCTGGCGCCGAACTGCGAGGCGCGCGTCACGTCGAGCAGCACGCCCGGAATCGCGAGCGTCTGCGCGCCGGCGGCGTTGGTCGACGCGGGGATGTTCACCGCCACGGCGCCCGCGGGGGCGGTGGGCGCGCTGCCATTGGCCGGGAAGCTGATCGTCGTCACCGCGGTCGGCGCGACGTTGGTGCCGCCGACACTGGTGCCGTTGGCGGTGATGAAGACGTTCCAGGTGTCGGTGGCGCTCTTCTGGAAGTAGTAGGTCAGCGCCACGTCCTGGCCCTTGGCATCGTAGACCGTCATCGACGTGGCGTTGTTGTAGGTCGTCGGATCGGCGAAGTTGATCAACGGTGCCGCAGCCGGTGCGGTGACGCCGAGCCGCGAGTCGAGGTTCATCTCGAGCGAGATGTTGGCCGTGGGCTGGGGATCGATGCCCGAGGTGGGCAGCTGCAGCGGCACTGCGGTGCCGGGCTGGATCACGCCGGTGCCACTGGCCGGATAGCCGAGCAGTTTCTGCAGGCTGTTGTTGACGATGTAGCCTTCGCGGTCGACCTTGAACTGGCCGTTGCGCGTGTAGCTGACCGGCGAGTTGCCGTCGGTGACCTGGAAGAAGCCCGACCCGTTGATCGCCAGATCCATCGGGTTGTCGGTGGTCATGATGTTGCCTTGCGTGAACTGCTGCGACACCGCCACCAGGTTCACGCCGATGCCGATCGGGTTCGCCCCGGCACCGTTGAGCGCCGCGGCATACACGTCGGCGAATTCCGCACGTGCCGCCTTGGCGCCGTAGGTGGCCGAGTTGGCGATGTTGTTGCCGATCACTTCCAGGCTCTTGGCCGTGGCGTTCAGTCCGGAAAGACCTTGCTGGAATCCCATGGGTGTGTCCTTGGTTTGGTGAGACGGAGGCGGTCGTGAGCGTCAGTCGAAGGCCTTGACCTTGTCGTAGCTCGTCGGGCCGGCGTTCGCGAGTTCGAGCACCAGACCGCCCGGGCCGACGCTCACCGCGTCGACGCGGTCGCGTGTGTAGGCGGCGGCGGCCACCGCCGTGGTGCCCAGCGTGGCGGTGATGCGGAATTGGGTGGCCCGGCTGGCGTCGATGCCCTCGCCCGGCGTCCAGTCGAAACTGTGCCGGCCGCTGGGCATGGCGCCGAGCTCGTCGGTGTCGATCACGCGGCCCGCGGCGTCGAGCACCTCGAGCCGCACACGGTCGGCCTGCGAGGCGAGCTCGAAGCCGCCGTGGCCGGTGCCGTTGTCGGCGACGAGGCGGCTGCCGTCGATCAATACGTCGTGACCGACGAGTGCTGCGCCGGTCAGCGCCTGCAGCTGCGCGAACTGCGTGTTCAGACCCAGCACGGTGGTGTTCAGCTTGTCGATGCCCGAGACCGTCTGGATCTGCGCCATCTGGCTGGTGACCTGGGCGTTGTCCATCGGATTCAGCGGGTCCTGGTTCTGCATCTGCGCAACGAGCAGCTTGAGGAACCGGTCCTCGGTGTTGGCATTGGCCGTCGCGCTGGTGGCGGCGGCAGCGTTCACGGCGTTGACCGTGTTGTTGGCGGCGACGGCGGTGGTGGCCATGGTTCAGGCCTTCCTCACTGGCCGAGCTGCAGCGTCTTCAGCAGCAGTTGTTTGGCGGTGTTCATGACTTCCACGTTGTTCTGGTACGAACGCGATGCGGAGATCATGTTGACCATCTCCTCCACCGGATTCACGTTGCTGTAGGTCACGTAGCCCTCGGCGTCGGCACCGGGATGCTTGGGGTCGTGCACGCGGCGTCCCGGCGCATCGGCCTCGGCCACCGTGCTCACGCGCACGCCCGCCGCACCGACCTCGCCCATCAGCTGGGTCTGGAACACGACCTGCCGCGCCTTGTAGGCCTGGCCGTCGGGCCCGGCCACGGTGTCGGCATTGGCCAGGTTGGAGGCCACGACGTTCAGCCGCTGGCTCTGCGCGCTGGTGGCGCTGCCGGAGACGTTGAAGATCTGAAAGAGGCTCATGGACGATCTCCCTGGAGTCGAGGGTTACGGCGCGACATCAGCTCTGGTTGTGCGGCTTCATGGCATCGAGCATGGTGCGCACCTGGCCGTTCAGGAAACGCAGCGCCGCCTCGTACTTCACCGTGTTGTCGGCAAAGCTGGCACGCTCGCGGTCGAGATCGACGGTGTTGCGGTCGAGGTTGTCCTGGCTGGCGTGCGCATACAGCAGCTGCGGCTCGGCACGCGCACCGGCGGCGGGGCCGAGATGCCGCGCCTTCGTGGCCGCGACAGCCGCACCCTGCGTCTGCCCGGTGGCCTCGCGCAGCGCACGCGCGAAGTGCATGTCTCGGGCCACGTAGCCCGGCGTGTCGGCGTTGGCGATGTTGCTGGCGATCAGGCGTTGCCGCTCGGCACGCAAGCTGAGCGCCTGGGCCTGGAAGTCGAGACCTTGGGTCAAGCGGGTCATCGGGGGCCTTTCCGAGTCGGCGCGGGTTGGTGTCGATAGATACCGCCTCGTCCGCCTCTTACGGTGGTTGGACCATTGTGGAAGTCGAGGCGCCGAACATGAGCGCGAAAAGGCGGCGCAAGGCGGCGCATTTCGAGTCACCGGCGCGTGAGCCGCTCGCCCAGCATGTCGTTCGTGAAGAAGCTTGTGCCTTGGTGCGCCGCCGCTCTGGCCTGGGCGCTCGGACTCGTGATGTCGGCCGCACAGGCGTTGGCGCCAAGCGGGTCCGACGGCGCGCCGGCGGGCGATGCGATGCTGGCCGAGCGCGTGCAACAACTCGCACACGAAGCCGTACGCCGCAGCGCAGCCGACATGCGCGTGCAGATCGAGGTCGGCCATCTCGATCCGCGTTTGAAGCTGGCCCCCTGCGCACGCATCACGCCCTTCGTTCCCACCGGCGCCAGGCTGTGGGGCGCCACACGCGTGGGGCTGCGCTGCGACGATGGCGCGCGCTGGAGTGTCTACCTGCCGATCCGCGTGAAGGTGTTCGCGCCGGCACTCGTGCTGGCGCAGGCGCTGCCGGCCGGCACGGTGATAGCAGCCGCGCACCTGACGCGCGCCGAGATCGACCTGGCCGCCGCGCCGGACACGGCGTTGCAGCGCGAGAGTCTGGCACTCGGCCGTATCCTGAGTCGGCCGCTGCCCGCGGGCGCAACGCTGCGCCAGGGCGATCTGCGTGCCCGCCAGTGGTTCGCCGCCGGCGACACCGTGCGCATCGTCGCGCGCGGGCCGGGATATCAGGCGGTGTCGGAAGGCCAGGCGCTCGGGCCTGGGCTCGATGGCCAGAACGCCCGTGTACGCACCGAAACTGGGCGCATCGTCACCGGGCGGGCCAGCGGGCCGCGCCAGATGGACTTGACGCTGTGAGCGCGCATGGCCGTTCCAAAGCGCTCACACCGGAGCCCTTCATGGGCGGAGGTTGCCTGATGTGCGCCTTGGTTACAAAGCGTCGGAATCACCCCTTATTGCGGGGTTCGAAGCCGAAAATCATGGCCAACACTCAAGTTCCCGGCGGTCTGCGCCGATAGGCACCTATGACGCAGGTGCGTGTCGCCGTACCGTGGAGTCCATCATGAAGATCGGTCCTCTCGACAGCAAGGCAGCCATCAACAGCGCGAACGCCGAGCGCAAATCGGTCGTGGGCGCGAATGCCCAGGCCGCGCGCCCCGAACCGAGCGCCAAGGTCGAGCTGTCGCCGGCGGCCAGCCTGATCGCGAAGGCCGAGGCCGACGGCAGCTTCGACGCGCAGAAGGTCGATCGCCTGGCCGCGGCCATTCGCAACGGCAGCTTCCAGGTCGACGCCGACGCCATTGCCGACAAGCTGATCGCGCAGGCGCAGGAGATGCTCGGCCGCACGCCGCAGTAGGACCGCCAGCGATGTCCGCCAGCGCCGTACGCCTCGCGGCTTCGACTTCCGCAGCCGTTGTCGCCCCCGACCCGCGCAGCGAACTCGAACCCGTGTTGCTGCGCGTGGAGCAGCGACTGCAGGATCTGCAGGGCTCGCTGGCCGCGCGCGACATGCCTTGCCTGGAACTGCACGCCGCCGAACTGCATCGCGCACTGGGTGTTGCCGTGCAGCAGTTCGTCCAGGCGGCGCGCCGCGGCGGTGTGCCGCCCGACCTGCGCCAACGTCTCGCGCAGGCCGGCGCGCAGATCGCGGCTCAACGCGATGCGCTCGCCCGTGCCACCGCGGCCATGGACCGTGCGCTCGACGTGCTGATGCCCGGCCTGGGCCAGACCCCCGCGCTGTACTCGGCGCAGGGTGCGCACGAACCGCGCTCGAGCGGCGCGTCGCTGCAAGCTTGAAGCCCCTAAGGCTCGCACCCGCGAGTCCCTGAATCGTCAAACGCGCTTCGCGCGGCGATTGCCAGTGCCGAGCACGTGTGCAAACATGTGACAATCGCAACGAGGGGACAGGTTGCGGCGCATCGGAAACAGGGCTTTGGCAAGAGACAGCCGGTCGAGTCGAAGCAGTACCAGACCGTCACGCAGCACCCGCAGCGGGCTCGAGACGGTGCCCTGGCCGCACACCTCGCCAGCCGAGTCGATCCGCCCCGTGACCTCGCGCCGCATCCGGCGCCTGTCGTTCGTGTTGCTGCTCACCGGCGCCGTGGCGCTGGTGGTCGCACTGGCCGCACTGGTGCCGCTGCTGGCCGGAACCGATTTGTCGGCCGCCGCACGCGAGCGGTTGTTGATGTTGATGTTCCCCTCGGCACTGGGCGTCGGCGCCCTGGCCGGCTTGGCCATCGTGCAATGGCGCGCGCGGCGCCTGGCCGCCGACACGCTGCGCAGCTCCGCGCGGGAGTTGCAGCGCGGCGCCTGGCGCTCGGCAGTGAACCGCATGCGCGAGGAACCCCCGGCGGAACCCTCGGCCTTCGGCGATCTGGCCAACCAGGTCGAAGGCGTCATGGGCGAGTCCGAACGGCGCTGGCAGGCGCGCGTGGAGCTGTCGTCCGAGTGGTACTGGGAGACCGACGAGCGTCATCGCCTGTCGACCTTGTCGGCCGAGGCACCGATGGTGAAGCCGGCCGATCGTGCGCTGGGCGATCTGCTCGGTCGCCGTCACGACGAGCTGGGTTTCGTGCATCCGCCGGCCGGCGGCTGGGCGGCGTTCAACCAGATGCTCGAGCGGCACGAGAGTTTTCGCGAGCAGGAGTTCGAGGTCGACGGCCTGGCGGGCCGCGCCAGGGGCTGGGTGGCGCTGTCGGGCCGCGCGCGATATCACCGCGACGGACGTTTCTCCGGCTACGAGGGCGTCGGCCGAGACATCACGGCACACAAGGAAGCCTATCGGCGGCTGCAGGCGAGCGAGCAGCGCTACGCGGTGCTGGCCGGCCTGTCGGCCGACTGGTACTGGGCCACCGACGCCGAGCATCGGTTCATCGACGAGGACAGCGAATTGCATCGTCGGTTCGGCGCGCTGGCCGATGCCATCGTCGGCCGCACGCGCTGGGAGGTCTATGCCGATGCGCTACCCGAGGCCCAGTGGCGCGCCCACCGGGCCGACATGGAGGCCGGCCGCCCCTTCCAGGGTCTGGAATTCCTGGTCAAGCGACCCGACGGCACGCAGATGTGGGTCTCGGTGGCGGGCGCACCACGCCACGACGACAGCGGCCGCTTCATCGGCTATCACGGCGTCGGCCGCGACATCACGCTGCGCAAGAAGGCCGAGCAGATGCTGATGCTGCACAACCGCCAGCTGCAATCCGCGGTGGCCACCCGGACCAAGGAGCTCGAGTACGCCAATCGCGACCTCGAGGCCTTCTCGCGTCACCTGGCGCATGAACTGCGCACGCCGATCGCCAACGTGCAAGGCCTGGCCGAGCTGCTGCGTCGCCGCCTCGGCGCACAGATCCAGCCTGAACACGACGAACTGCTCGACCTGCAGATCCGCGCCGCTCAGGACATGATCGGCACCCTCGAGGCCTTGCTGGCGCTGGCCCGCTCGTCGAGCGAGGCGATCCAGCGCGACGACATCGACCTCAGCCAGTTGGCCCAGGAGGTGATCGCGACGCTGCCCGCCATCGAGCGCGCGGCGCCGGTGCGTTGGGAGATCGAGCCCGGCCTGCGCGTATGGGCCAGCGAGTCGCAGATGCGCCTCGTGCTCGCCAACCTGCTGGGCAATGCAGCGAAGTTCACGCGGCGCGTCGCCGAGCCGGTGGTGAGCCTGAGCGGCGTGCTCGGTGCCGGTGGACAGTTCGTGGTCCAGGTACGCGACAACGGGGCCGGTTTCGACGCGTCGCGCGCGTCGGCGCTGTTCCAGCCCTTCCATCGCCTGCATCGCGACGACGAGTTTCAGGGTACCGGCATCGGCCTGACGATCGTGCAGCGCATCGTGCAGCGCCATGGCGGCACCATCCGGGCCACCGGCGAGGTCGGTCGTGGCGCCAGCTTCGAATTCAGCCTTGGTCAGCGCGAAGGCCTCCAGGCCCAGGCGCCAATGCCCGACGTGTCGCAGCCGCAGCCATTCGACTCCACGATCGCCCCGCCGCGCGAACTCGCGGCCTGAGCCTGATCAGAACTTGTACGCCAGCCGGATGCCGCCCCAATGGCGCCCGGCCACGGTGATCGGCGCAGCCGCTTCCTTCAGCAGCACGAACTGGCCGCCGCCCATGTCGCGGCGATAGGTCTGCAGCAGGAACGGCTTGGTGTTGCGTGCCGAGGCCAGGCCCGTGCGGTCGTTGAAGATGCGGCGGTTGCGGCAGTTGGCGGTGTTCCACACCACGTCGCCGATGCGCTGCGAATGGTTGTACTTCTGGTTGTGGCAGGCAATGTAGCCGTTGCGGTCGGCCGCGATGCAGAACACCATCTGCGGGTCGAACTGCAGCATCGGCTCCTGCACCTGCGGGAACAGCCGATCGGCCAGCGGCGCAAAGCGGGTGGTGTGCTGCTGCGGGTTGGTGCCTTCCACCGGCACATAGTGCTCGTCGAACAGATCGGCCGCATTGATGCGGCCGCGCGCGAGCGCCTCCTCGAGCAGATCGGCGATGCGCTGCGCCGCCTGCTGGGCCGCGCCGATGAACCGGGTGTCGCCGGTCTCGATGCCGCAGGCGGCCGTCACCTCGATCAGCCGCTCCGACATGCGCAGGAACGACTCGGTGCGTTCGAGCGTGGACGACAACGTGCGGTGGGTGCCGGCCATCTCGCCCTCGATGCGGCCCATCTGCGCCTCGAGCCCGGTGCATTGCTCCCGGCTCTGCGCCGCCGCGCCGCGCATGCGCTCGACGCCCTGCACCAGCTCGCCCAGGGCCACGTGCACCTGGCCCTGGGGTTGCTGCGCGTCCTGTCGCTGGATGTCGCGCGCCAGCGCACCGATGCGTTCGTCGAGCCGCCCCACGGTGCCCATGATCTGGCGCGACGACTCGTCGACCTTGCCGGCCAGGTCCTTCACGGCGTCGGCCACGACCGCGAAGCCGCGGCCGGCCTCGCCGGCACGCTTGGCCTCGACCGAGGCATTGAAGGCCACCAGACGCGTCTGCATCGCGATCTGCGTGATCTGACGGGCGGCGCGCGACACCTCGCGCAAGGTGTCGACGATGCCGCCCACCTCATGGCCCACGGCGTCGACGGCGTCGCGTGCGCGCTCGACCGCCGCCGTGCTTTGTGCCGCCTCGTCGGCGATGGCCAGCTGGCCGCGCGTGACGTCGCCCAGCTGCCGCGCCAACGCACGCAGCGCCTCGGCCTGCTGTGACGCAGCCTTGATCGAATCGTCGATCGCGCCGCGCGCCTCGGCGGCATCGCGTCCGAGGTTCGACGCCTCGCGGCTGATGCCGACGATCAGCTCGCGCGGATCGGGGCCGGCGGCGGCGGCGGTCTGCACATCGGCAGCCTGCAGGCCGGCCGCGTCGGCGGCCGGTCGGATTCGACGCAAAACCTTCAGCATCGGGTCACCTTCGTCGGCGTTTGGCAGATCACCACTGCTGCAGCCGGCTGCGCAGGCGCGCGATCGACTGGCTGTGCAGCTGGCACACGCGGCTCTCGGTCACACCGAGCACGGCCGCAATTTCTTTCAGGTTCATGTCGTGTTCGTAGTACATGCTCATCACGTACTGCTCGCGCTCGGGCAGCCGGGTGATCGCGTCGACCAGCGCCTGGCGCATGCGCTGGTCCTGCAGCATCGCCAGCGGATTGGCCGACTCGTCGCCCGCATGGCGGTCGAGGAAGTCGTCGCCATCCTCGCCCGACATGTCCTCCAGATAGAACAGCTGCGTGCCGCGCACCTTGCCGAGCAGCTCCTGGTAGTCGGCCAGGCTCATCTTCATCTCATCCGCGATCTCGCTCTCGCTGGGCGCGCGGCCCAGGCGCTGCTCGAGCCGGTGCACCGCCGACTCGATCGAACGCTGATGGCGGCGGTCGCCGCGGCTCATCCAGTCGCTGCCGCGCAACTCATCGAGCATCGCGCCGCGGATGCGCTGGGTGGCGAAGGTCTCGAACTGCACGCCCTGGTTGACGTCGAAGCGCGACAACGCATCGTTGAGGCCGATCATGCCCACCTGGATCAGGTCGTCGATCTCCACGTTGGCCGGCAGCTTGGCGATCATCTGGTGCGCGAGGCGCCGCACGAGCGGGCTGTACTGCTTGAGCAGCCCGTTGGCGTCGAGTTGGCCCTTGGCGGTGTACATGGCTAACCTTTGCAACGTCGGTCCGGTGTTCAATGGGAGGCCGTCACGGCGCGCTCGTGCGGCGCGCCGGGCCCGGCGAGTCGATCCTGTGCCAGCTGCGCACGCAGCAGCTGCATCAGCGCACCCTGCACCGCGGGGCCGCCGGGGTCGACCACGGCCACGTCGTGCACGGCGGCGCCCAGAAAGCGTTCGGCGCAGCTCGCGATGCTCTCGCCGATGCGCGCGGTGCGCGGACCCCGCGGGTCGGCCAGCAGCAGCACGTCGTGCGACAGCCAGCCCGGGCGCTGCGCCAGCCGCTTCAACGCGGCATAGGCCTCGGTCAGGCTGCGCGGCGAATCCGCGGCCTGCAGCAGCGGCCGCAGCGGCTGCGCGGCGAACAGGCGTGCCAGATCACTGGTGCCGGCGTGCACCAGCACGACGTCGGCCTGCGGTGCGGCGCGTGCCAGCGCGTCGAGAAAGGCGGCGCAGCGGCCGTGGCTGTCGACGTGGCGGATCGGCAGGCCGCGTGCCGCGAGATACGACACCTCGGGTGCCATCGATTCGATGCAGGCAGCAAGTTCCAGCAGCGCCATCTCGCGCGGCGCCGGCGCACCGTCGGCGGCGTCGACCACCAGCGTATGCAGCCCCAGCGCGCCGAGCGCCGCGCACAGCCGGTCGATCACCAGCTCGGCCGGCTCGACGAACGGGTTCGACACCAGCGCGATGTGACGCTGCTGCCGCCCGCCGAACAGGCGACGCAGGCCGGCGGCCTGATCGCGTTGGCCCGAACCCTGATCTGGAGCCATGGCCATCAGGCGTGCAACGGCGCGCCCGCGCCGCGGGCCTGCGCTGCGAAGACGAGATTGATCTCCGACGGCTCGACGCGCCAAGCCGGATTCGGCGTCGCGCGCAGTGCACGCTCGATCAAGGCGGCCGAAGACAGGCGGTGGAAGTCCTCGGGCACTCGCTGGCCGTTGGCCACGCCGAGCACACGCAGCTTGTGCCGGATCAGCGCGTCGAGCGTCGGCGCGATCTTGGCCGCCTCGTCGATCTTGGAGACGATGGCACCGCGGCAGCGGTTGGCCGCGTAGCCCTGCATCACGTCTTCCACCGTCTCGCCCTGTGCGCCGGCATTGAGCACGAGGATGCGCTGGATCATGCGGTGCGACAGCATCTCCAGCAGCTCGGCGGTGCGCTCGTCGCGCTGCGCCATGCCGGCGGTGTCGATCAACACCAGCTTCTTGCCCGACAGCAGCTCCAGCAGGTCGTCGAGCGAGGCGCGATCGTGCGCCGTGTGCACCGGCACGCCGAGGATGCGGCCGTAGGCACGCAGTTGCTCGTGCGCGGCCATGCGATAGGCATCGAGCGTGATCAGGCCGAGATGGGCCGCGCCGTAGCGGGTGGCGAACGCGGCGGCGATCTTGGCGGTGCTGGTGGTCTTGCCGACACCGGTGGCGCCGATCAGCGCATAGACGCCGCCCACGTCCTCGAGCACCGGACCGCTCTCGTCGGTGAGCAGATTGCGTTGCAGCACCGAGGCCGCCCAGGCCATTTCGTCGTTCGTCTGCGGCGGCAGATGTTCCACGAGCTTGCGGATCAACGCCGGCGAGAAGCCGGCTTCGAGCAGCCGCTGCGACAGCGAGGCCTGACGCGGATGGCGCTGCATCTGCTCCATGAACGCCAGCGCCGAGAAACGTTCCTCGATCAGGCCACGAACGGAACGCAGCTCGTTCATGACCTCGGCACGCTCGCGCTGGCCCGACGCCGCCTCGGCGAGCGAGGGCACCGGATCGGGCAGTCGCAGGCCCGCGTTGTGCATCGGGGCGGCGGCCGGCTGCGCCATGCCCGGCCCGGTGCCATGCATCGCCCCCATCGAGCCGTAGGCGGCGTCGTGCAGCACCGGCGGCACGGCCATCGGCGGCGGCACGGCAGTCGGTTGCGAGGCGTACGTCGGCGGCAGGGCCGCCGCTTGCGCGGCATACGGCGGCGTCGGCGACTGCGCGGCGAATGCGGCGACGGACGCCGCCGGCGCCGGAAGCACGATCGGTTCGGCGATGCCCGAGGGCACGCGCGGTGTTTGGTGGCGCACCGGCCCAGCAGCCTGCGAAGGCACCGCCGCCGGAGCAGCCATGTCCTGCGGCGCCGCAGGCGGCTGCATCGCGGCACGCCGGCGCCGCAACAGCCGCTCGCGCACATAGTCCTGGAACGAGAGCGTGCTCATCGCCAGGCGGTTCACATCCTGTTCGATCGGCGCGACCGGTGCCGGCTCGGCAGGCACCGCGGTCGCCGCCTGCTCGATCTGCGACAGCGCGTCGGGCGCCATCGCCAGCACCTCCACGCCTTCGGCGCAGGGTTTGGTGGACAGCACCACCGCCTCGGCACCGAGCGAGGCCCGCACGAGCGACAGTGCGTCGCGCGAGGTACGGGCGGTAAAGCGTTTGAGATTCAAGTGGTACCTCCGATGATCGAGCCGATGCGGATCGAATGCGTTTCAGGGACCTCGCTGTGCGACAGCACGCGCAGGCGCGGCGCTGCGCGACGCAGCAGCCGGGCCATGGTGGCGCGGATCGCGTCGGGCACGAGCAGGCAGGCGGGGTGCCCCATGTCTTCCTGATGGCGGGCGCTGGTGGCGGCTTCGCGCGTGAGGTTTTCGGCCACGCCGGGATCGAGCACCGCGCCATGCGGCGATGTCAGCGCCTGCGTGACCAAGCGCTCGAGATCGGGTTCGAGGGCGATCACGTCGAGCTCGCGCACCGGGCCGTAGATCTGCTGCACGATCGCCGGCGCAAGGTGCAGGCGCACCAGACGCGCCATGTCGACAGGGTCGGTCACGGTGGCGGCGTGTTCGGCCAGCGACTCGACGATGCCGCGCATGTCGCGGATGTGCACACCTTCTTCGAGCAGCAACTGCAGGACCTTTTGCACGGTAGCGATGCCGACCATCTTGGGGACCACGTCTTCGATCAGCTTGGGCGCGAGCTTGGTCAGGTGATCCACCAGCGCCTGAGTCTCCACGCGGCCGAGCAGTCGCGCCGCATGAACCTGCATCAAGTGTGAGAGGTGGGTCGCAACGACGGTCGCGCAATCAACCACCGTGAATCCGGCCATTTGAGCCATCTCGCGCTGGCGCTCCTCGATCCACACGGCCGGCAGGCCGAACGCCGGATCGACCACCTTGGTGCCCGGCAGCTGCTGCGTGGCGCCGCCCGGATTGATCGCCAGCCACATGCCGGGGAAGGCCTCGCCCTCGCCCACCACGGCGCCGCGCAGCGTGATGCGATAGGCGCTGGGCTTGAGGTCGAGGTTGTCGCGGATGTGCACCGGCGGCGGCAGGAATCCGACGTCCTGCGCGAACTTCTTGCGCACACCCTTGATGCGCACGAGCAGATCGCCCTGACGATCCTTGTCCACCAGCGCGATCAGCCGGTAGCCCACTTCCAGGCCCAGCGAATCCACCGGCTGCAGGTCGTCCCAGCTGGCCTCGCCGTTCGGCGCGGGTGCTGGTGCCGGCGGCTCTGCGGCCTGCGCCGCGAGCAGCGCCTTGCGTTGTTTGAGCCACCAGGCGAGCCACCCGATCGCGGCCGCGATCACCAGGAACACGGCGTTGGGCATGCCCGGTATCAGCCCCAGCGTGCCGACAATGGCCGCCGTGACGGCCAGCACGCCCGGCGAATCGAACACCTGCGTGCGGATCTGCGTGCCGATGTCGTGCTGCTTGCCGACGCGCGAAACCACCATCGCCGCAGCCACCGAGATCAGCAGCGCCGGGATCTGCGCCACCAGCGCGTCGCCCACCGCGAGCAGGATGTAGCTCTCGCCGGCCTGGCCGATCGACAGGCCATGCTGCGCCATGCCGATGATCAGTCCGCCGACGATGTTGATCAGCAGGATCAGGATGCCGGCGATGGCATCGCCGCGCACGAACTTGCTGGCACCGTCCATCGAGCCGAAGAAGTCGGCCTCCTCGCCGACCTCGGCGCGGCGCCGCTTGGCCTCGGCCTCGTCGATTAGGCCGGCATTGAGGTCGGCGTCGATCGCCATCTGCTTGCCGGGCATGGCATCGAGCGCGAAACGCGCGCCGACCTCGGCGATGCGCTCGGCCCCCTTGGTGACGACGATGAAGTTGATGACGACGAGGATCGCGAACACGATCAGACCGACCGCGAAGTTGCCGCCGATCAGGAAGTGGCCGAACGACTCGATCACCTGCCCGGCCGCGCCGGCGCCGGTGTGGCCCTCCATCAGCACCACGCGCGTCGAGGCCACGTTCAGCGACAGGCGCAGCAGCGTGGTGACGAGCAGCACCGTGGGGAACGCCGCGAAATCGAGCGGCCGCACCATGTGCGCGGCCACCAGCATCACCATCAGTGCCAGCGAGATGTTGAAGGTGAACAGGACGTCCAGGGCCAGCGGCGGCAGCGGCAGCACCATCATCGCCAGCACCAGCACGATGAACAGCGGCGCCATCAACGCCTTGATGGCCGACGCACGGGGGCCCAGCAGGGCCTGCAGGCGCTGCATCACGGCATTCATTCAGCAACTCCCGCCCCGGCCTGGCGCTCGTGGGGGTCCAGGCCTGCCGGCAGCGCGATCTCGGGCACTGCATTCGGCATCGGCGCGCGGCCCGCGAGCGCGGCACGCAGCTGATACACGTAGGCCAGCACCTGGGCCACCGCCGCGAACAGCTGCGTCGGCACCTCGCGATCGATGTCGACGTGGGCGTAGAGCGCTCGCGCCAGCGGCGGCAGGCGCAGCACCGGCACCTTGGCCTCGCGCGCGAGATCGCGGATGCGCAGCGCCAGCAGATCGGCGCCCTTGGCCACCACGCGTGGGGCGGCCATCGTGGCTTCGTCGTACTTGAGCGCGACCGCATAGTGCTCGGGGTTCATCACCACGAGATCGGCCTTGGGCACCTCGGCCATCATGCGGCGCTGCACGATCTCGCGCATGCGCGCCTTGATCTTGCCCTTGATCTCGAGGTTGCCCTCGAGCTCCTTGAACTCCTGCTTGGCCTCGTCGTGACTCATGCGCAGGCGCTGCAGGTACAGGTGTCGCTGCAGCGGTACGTCGACCAGGGCGAACAAGGCCAACGCGCCGACCAGCAATGCGAAACCACCGATCAGCACGCCACCGGTATGCACCAGCGCGGCGGGCAATTCCAGCGCGAGCGCGTCGTGAAAGGCCGGCAGCCGGCTCGTGAAATACCACACGCCCAATGCGCCGAGCACCAGCGCGAGCGCCACGGCCTTGGCGGTATCGACCAGATGCTGGGCGGAAAACAGGCGGCCGATGCCGGCAATCGGATCGAGCTTGCCGAACGACGGTGCGAGCGGCTTCCAGGTGAGGTTCCAGCCGCCGGACAGCACGGCAGCGCCGACGGCGGCGGCGATCAGCAGCACACCGGCCGGCGCCACCGCCACCAGCAGCTGCAGCCCGTGCTCCGAGAGTCGATGCAGCATCGGTTCGGGCCCGGCCAGCGCGCGGGCGTCGAAGCGCAGCCCGCCGGTCAGCAATGCGGTGGCCCAGCGCAGCGCCGGCGCTGCCGCGATCATCAAGCCGAGCGTGCCCAGCGCCAGCGGCAGCAGATGCCCGAGGTCACGCGAGCGCGCGACCTGGCCTTCGCGCCGCGCGCGTTCGATGCGGCGGGCGGAGGCGGGAATCTGGCGGTTCTGGGCGTCGGCCATGGGCGGCGGCAACCGGTGTGGATCGGTGCCGTCATGGTGCCGACGGGGGCGCGAACTTAAGCGAGAAAAGCCGGGGCGAGCCCGGTGCTTCTTACAAACTAGGAACGAGCACGGCCGGGTTTTGTCAGAACCCCAGGCTGGCGAGCAGGTCGTCGACCTCGCTCTGGTTCTTCACCACGTCGCTGCGCTTGTCGGGGTCGACCACCGGGCCGTGCAGCACCTGCGTGTCGATCTTCTCGCGCTGCTCGGCCGGCACCACCTGCACCAGCAGTTTCAGCAGGCTGTCCTCGAGATCGGTGGCCAGCACGATCACCTTGGCGACGACCTGGCCAGTGAGATCGTGGAAATCCTGCGCCAGCATGATGTCGGTGAGATGCTGGTCGATGCGCACGGTGCGCGCCTCGACGTCACCCACGAAGTTGAGCACGGCGCCGGAGGCCACCGCACGCACCGGATCGGCCGTGAGCGCGCTGGCCAATGCACGCGTCTCGCTCATGATGCGCTGGTGCTCGGCCTTGGCGTGGTCCACCGAATCGAGCACCTTCTCGGCCGCATGCGCGGTCTTTTCGGCAATGTAGTTGAGCCGGCTGCGCGCGTCGGGCAGGCCGTCGGCGGCGATCTGCAGCTTGGGCATCACGCCGAGCTGCTGCAGCGTGTCGTGCAACATGCGGGTGATCGAGCCGAGCTGCTGGAACACCTCGGGCGAGGTGGTCACGGGAGTCTGGGGCAACAGCGCGGAAAGGTCTTCCATCTTCATCTTCTTGACTCCCGGTGGCCGGTTCAGGCCGTGGCAGTGAGCTTCTGGACGATCTTGGCGACCTTCTCTTCGAGCGTGGCCTTGGTGAAGGGCTTGACGATGTAGCCGGCCGCGCCGCCCTGAGCCGCGCTCACGATGTCTTCCTTGCGCGCCTCGGCCGTGACCATCAGCACCGGCACATGCTTCAGGCTGTCTTCGGCCTTCACGGCCTTGAGGAACTCGAAGCCGTTCATGTTGGGCATGTTGATGTCGCAGACGACGAAGTCGAACTTCTGCGACTTCATCATGTTGAGCGCCACGGCACCGTCCTCGGCCTCCTCGGCGTTGTTGCAGCCCATTTCCTTGAGCAGGCCGCGCACGATGCGCCGCATCGTGGAGAAATCGTCGACGATCAGGAACTTCAGGTCGCTGGCGTTGCTCATGGAACTCCTCGGTCGGTGCTCGGGCTGCTGGCACTGGGGGTTGCCGGACTTATCGACCCGCCATCGGCTGACTTGAGACGAGCATCGGTTTGTCCGGCTTGATCGACGGTTCGGCACCTTCGCCGGTCTCGATCTGCGGACGGAACACACGCTCCTCGGCCTCGCGGTTCATCACGACGATGCTGATGCGGCGGTTGGCCGGGTCGGCCGGCTGCTCGCGGTTGATCAGCTGGCTGGCCGCCAGGCCCTGAACACGCAGCACCCGGTCGTCGGGCAGCCCGCCGGCCACCAGCTCGCGGCGCGAGGCATTGGCACGGTCGGCCGAGAGCTCCCAGTTGCTGTAGCCGCGTTCGCCGCCCACGAACGGCGTGGCATCGGTGTGACCCTCCAGCGTGAGCCGGTTGGGCACTTCGGCGAGCACGGAGCCGATCGTGCGCAGCAGGTCCTGCATGTAGCTCTTCACGATCGGCGAGCCGCTGTCGAACATCGGACGGTTCAGCTCGTCGGTGATCTGGATGCGCAGGCCGTCGCGCGTCATGTCGAGGCGGATCTGCGAGCTGTACGGCGCGAGGCCGGGGTTGTTGCGCAGCTCGTCTTCCAGGCGATCCTGCAGCGCACGCAGGCGCGCCGCCTCGGCACGCAGCTGCTCCTGCTTGAGTGCCTGCAGGTTGAAGGTACGGGGCGCCGATTCGACCTCGCCCTGCTTGACCTGACCGGTGCTGCGCGTCAGATCCTTGCCGCCACCCTTGACGACGCTGGACGAATCGCCCGAACCCGAACCACCGAACAACGCCACCTTCAGCGGCGACTGGAAGTAGTCGGCAATGCCCTTCTTGTCGCCCTCGGTGGTGGAGCCGAGCAGCCACATCAGCAGGAAGAACGCCATCATCGCCGTCACGAAGTCGGCGTACGCGATCTTCCACGCGCCGCCATGGTGACCGTGGCCGCCCTTCTTGATCTTCTTGACGATGATCGGCTGGAGTTTCTTGGCGTCACCGGCCATGGCGATGCTCCATTGCGAAGCTGGGTGCTGCTTGCTGCAGCCCGCCGGTCTCGGCCGGCAGCCGAGCTACTTTCATTTGCGGCCCCAAATGAAAGTGACCGCCGGCGGGGCGCGACCCGCGGGCTCTTGGCGATGAGGCAAGTGCAGCCATGCGAGCCATCGTCACTTCTTGCCCTTCACATGCCCTTCGAGCTCCACGAACGTCGGCCGCTCCGTCGAATAGAGCACCTTTCGTCCGAACTCGATCGCCACCTGCGGCGCATAACCCTGCATCGAGGCCAGCAGCGTGGTCTTGATGCATTGCAGTTCCTTGCCGCTCTCGTCGACCTTCTGCTCCAGCAGGCCGGCCAGCGGCTCGAAGATGCCGTACGAGAGCAGGATGCCGAGGAAGGTCCCCACCAGGGCCGAGCCGATCATGCCGCCCAGCACCGCGGGTGGCTGCCCCACCGAGCCCATGGTGTTCACCACGCCGAGCACCGCGGCCACGATGCCGAAGGCCGGCAGGCCGCCGGCCAGGCGCTGCAGCGCACCCACCGGCGCATGCGCCTCGTGGTGGTGCGTCTCGATCTCGCTGTCCATCAGCGACTCGATCTCGTGGGCGTTCAGGTTGCCCGAGACCATCATGCGCAGGTAATCGGTGATGAACTCGCTCACGTGGTGGTCGCTGCCCACCGTGGGGTACTTCTGGAACAGCGGCGAGTTGTGCGGGTCTTCGACATCCTTCTCGATCGACATCAGGCCCTCCTTGCGGGCCTTCTGCAGAATGTCGTAGAGCAGCGCCATCAGCTCCATGTAGCGCGCCTTGGTGTACTTGCTGCCCTTGAAGCACTGCGCCAGGCCGGCCACCGAGGCCTTGAGCACCTTCATCTGGTTGTTGGCGATGAAGGCGCCGATCGCCGCGCCCATGATCGTGATCATCTCGAACGGCAACGCCTTCAGCACGACGCTGATGTTGCCGCCGTGGACGATGAAGACGCCGAACACGCAGCCCAGCGCGACGACCCAGCCGATGATGACGAACATGTAACGTTTCCTGACGCGTGCGACGGCCCACGCGCGAGCGCGGCGTTCAGGCCATATCGGCCGACGGCAGCGTGGCTTGAGCGCCCGGCCCGGCGGTCCGCGGCGCTTTCACGCTTGCGGCGTCGAGCAGGTCAGGCGGCCAATGCGAGCACGCGATCGTGCGGCGGCACCACGCGCACCGAATGCGGCGGCACCGCGCTGCGAACCGCATGGCGGGCCTCGGCGGTGTCGCGCAGCAAGGGCTCGCCCAGCACCGACCCGCTGGCGCTCACGAGTGCAGCCACCAATGGCTGGTTGGCACGGACGCCGCGGGCGGCCACGATGCCACGCTCGCCGCTGGCCAGCTCGACGAAGCTGCCCGGGGGATACATGCCCATCGCCTTCAGCAGCACGCCGCCGATCTCGTCGGGGCGCCCGTCGGCGCCCAGGCAGGCCTCGCGCGCCGCCTGCACCGGCGACATCGGTGTTCGCGCGGCGCGGCGGCTCAGCTTGGCGGTGAAGATGTCGACTCGGCGCAGCAGCCGAGCCGCTCGGCCCGCCTCGTCGAGTGCGGCAAGCGCCCAAGCACGCTGGCTGTCGTCGTGATGCCGGCGCACGATGTCGAGCCACAGCGTGTCGGTGACGCCGGCCTCGGCAAGCAGCCGCGCACCGTCGGCCGCGTGGCCGTCGATCTGGCGCCGCATGTCGGGGGTGATCTCCGTCTCGGTGGCGGCGAGCAGGTCCTGCAGGCGGCGCATCGTCACGTTCATCGTCAGCGCGGCCTGCTCCAGCGCCGTAGTGGTCGGCTCGCTCCAGCCGAGCAGGCCTGCCGCCTCGCCTGAGACCACGGCGCACAGCAGGGCATGCCGGCTGCTGTAGCGCTCGGTGCTCTGCCCTGCGGCGTAGATGCCGTGGTACACCACGTCGTCGAAGCGTCGTTGCCGCAGGCCGTGCGCACGCAGCCGCAACTGCATCAGCCGATCCACCGCGCCGGGATCGGCCAGCGGGTCGCGCAGCGCCGCGTCGAGGCCCATCACCACGGCCGTGATCTGCTCGCCCAGCGCATGTTCGGCCTCCGATGTCTGCGCGTCGACCTTGTCCGGGCGCGCCTCGGCAATGACCTTCAGCGACGAGTTGCGCCGGATCATGGCATCGACGGTGGCTGCCAGACGACGGCGCCAATCGCTCGACTCGGCCTCGTCGGCGAACAGCGGCTCGCGCAGCAGTTCGTCGAGCCGCGCCGAGCTGTCCACGCGCTGGCCCGCGGCCAGCAGCAGACGGCCGTCGGCGTTGCGCAGGCCGAACGGCAGCGCTTCATGCAGACGCAGGTACTGCTTGGAGAACGGAATCAGATTCACGTGAAACGTGCGCGTCGCGTGCGAGCGCGGGTCGGCACCTCGCACAGATCGACGCAGCCTGTCATGCCTTGAGGCCGCGTGACCCAAGAAAAAGCGGCGTGAACCTCAGGTTCACGCCGCGAAGGCACAGTGGCTGTGCCGCTAGGAGGAGACAAGCGAGAAATCGTGTGTCCGTACCCGTTGTCGGCCGCGTCGGCCGCCGACTTGAGGCTGTGAGCCCGCCGGTCAGTGAACTTCGACCGCCGTCGCCACACCGCCCATCTGACGGCCCTTGCCGGCCCGGGCCGGGGGGTTGCACAGACCGCAGACGAAGTGCCGGGCGATCTCGTGCGGATGCGTGACGAAATGCCCGCCGCAACGGGAGCAGGAAGTCATCGTCAGCATGCCGTTGTCGACGAACTTGACGAGCCGCCAGGCACGCGTGATCGAGAGCTGCGGCTCCACGCCCTGGGCCTGCAGCTGCTCGAGATAGAGCTTGTAGGCCTTGATCACGGTGTCGATCTCGTCGAGCTCGGTCACCTTGTTCAGGTACTCGTGCATGTTCAGGAACAGGCTGGCATGGATGTTGGGCTGCCAGGTCATGAACCAGTCGGTCGAGAACGGCAGCTGTCCCTTGCTGGGGCTCTTGCCGGCGACCTCCTTGTACAGGCGCAGCAGCCGCTCGTAGCTGAGGTCGGTCTCGCTCTCGAGCACCTGCAGCCGGGCGCCGAGGCGGATCAGCTCCACCGCACGTTCGATCTGCTTGGCTTCGGTGAGGATGCTCTTGATGCGCATGGTGACTCCTGGTCGTGATTTAGCGTGTGTCGATCCGAGCGCCGGGCCGCCCCAAGCCGGATCGGCTCCCCCTCGGGGGGTGGCGCAACGCGCCGGGGGTTGTCATTACGCCGCCTCTTGATGGCGACCCGCCATCAGGATGCTGGCGTGCAGGCGCGACACGCTGTCGTTGGCCGGCAGCTTGCCGTGGCTGGTGAGCAGACCCCAGACCATCTCGTCGTCGCTGCGCATGCGGCACAGCAGCGTGGCGCTGGCGGCAATCTTCATCATCTGTGCCGGCGTCAGCGCGGCAATCATGGCCGCGTTGTCTTCACTGATGCCCAGGCGAAACAGTGCCTGCTCGCGGTCGGCGCGGATCAGGCTCTGCGCCAGCATCAGATACGACAGATTGGCTTCGCGGATCTCGGCGAGGATCTGTTCTGAGGTCATCGGGGTCATCGGGCTTCTCCGGCAGTGGATGCGTTGTGAATGGCTCGAACTCTATATGCGCGATTTGCACGGCGAAATCGGGAGCAGACGCGAAATGCAGTCCCGGAAATGCCAAGGCGCTTGTAGGAAGTTGTCCGACACGTGGCCCGCTGCAGCCGGAGATGAGCCCGCTTCGTGCCGCTGATGCGCGGGCGTGGCGTGACGAATGTCTCCACCATTCGACGTCGTATCCCGCCGCAATGGCGTCGGGCCCCTACTGCTGCGCACGGCAACGAGGCACTCCCATGCTGACGACACCCTTCGCTCTGGTCCAGGACGGCGAGGACTTCGTCGCGCGCGCCGTCGAGCAGCGCGATCCCGAGTCCGCACTGAACGCGACCATCGCTTGCGTCGAATCGCTGGTCTCCCGACCCGACCTGCTCGGCCGCGCACTGTTCGTGCCGATGCTGGACCAGCTGGTGGCCGAGGTCGGCGAATCGCTGGCCGAGGCCCTCTGGCCCCGGGGCGTGGACGCGACCGACGGCGTACAGCTCGTGGTGGCCACGGAGACCTACGACACCGGTGGGCACACACGCGTGATCGAGGATCTGTGCCACCACCTCGAGCGCCCGGTGATCGTATTGACCGACCTGTTCGGACGCGTCGGCTCAGGCGCACTGCGCATCGATCATCTGCGCCGGCAGGCCGCCGGCGCGGCGGTGCAGGTGCTCGCCCCCGGATCGGCACTGGCCAAGACCATCGACCTGATGCGCCTGGTGGCCCAGTTGCGTCCGCAGCGTGTGCTGATGCTCACGCACCACCAGGATGCGATTGCCTGCGCCGCGCTGAGCCCGCAGCGCCTGCGCGTGCCGCGGGCGTTCATCCATCACGGCGACCACAACCCGTCGCTCGGTTGCACCATCGAGACATTGCACCATGTGGACCTCGTACGACAGACCGGCGAGGCCTGCACCCTCGCGCTGCAACGCGACACCGGCTATCTGCCCTTGCACGTGCGCGACCAGGGCGCGCGGCCCTGGGCCGGTCGCACGCTGACGACGGCGTCGGTGGCCACCTGCGGCGCGCCGCAGAAGTACGCACGCAGCGGGCCGCTCGCCTACAGCCACATCGTGGCCACCGTGCTGTCAACCGTGGGAGGCCGCATGCACCACATCGGCCCGTTGCCTGTCGATTGGCTGGCACAGATTCGCGATCACCTGTCCAACCAGGGCATCGATGCCGGGCGCTTTCGCGCGGTGGGGCCGGTGCCGTCGCTCTGGGCCTGCCTGCGCGAGCTCGATGCCGATGTCTACCTCGCGTCGGCGCCGATCGGTGGCGGGCGTTCGGCGATCGAGGCTCAGGGCTGCGGATTGCCCATCGTGTACTTCCACCCCGAGTCGCTGGAGCGTCCGCTGCTGGCAACCGAGGTCTACCACGCCTCGGCGCCCGGCTGGGCCGCATTGGACGATCTGCCGCAGGCACTTCGCAACGCCGTGCTCGACGGCGCTTCGCAGTCGCGCGCCGCACGTGCGTTCTACGAAGCGGGTCACGGCGACCAGGCGTTCGCGGCGGCGGTG
>JAEUPI010000255.1 GCA_016790175.1 Burkholderiaceae bacterium
CCGCGGGCCCCTCGGTCACCGCCAGGTCGCCGCAGCGCTCGTCGACGCGTCGCACCCACCCCGTGACCGCTGCGCGTGCTGAGACAATGCGGCGGTGCCGGAGTGGATCGTCCTCGTCGTCGCGCTCGCCCTCGCGCTGAACCTGCTGCTGTTGCTGTGGCTCGTGTGGCGACAGGCCGCGGCGCGGCATGATCACCGGGCCGACGACGCCGCGGTCCGCGAACTCGAACGCCTCGAGCGCGAGTTGCGTGACGAGCTCGGCCGCCAGGGGCAGGGCACGCGAGCGGACCTTGCCAACTTCCAGCAGATGCTGCTGACGCAATCGGGCGATGTCGCACGCACGCAGAACGACCAGATCGACTCGTTCCGTACGCAGCTGGCCGGCATGCAGCAGGCCACGGAAGGCCTGCTTCGGCGGGTCAATGACACGCTGGCCGAGCAGCTGCTGAAGCTGGCCGAGGCGAACCAGCGCCGCTTCGCTGAGGTGCGGCAGGCCGTCGACGCGCGTCTCGCCGCGCTGCAGGAGGGCAACGAGAAGAAGCTCGAGCAGATGCGTGCCACCGTCGACGAGAAGCTGCACGCCACGCTCGAGCAGCGCCTGGGCGAGAGCTTCAAGCAGGTGGCCGACCGGCTCGAACAGGTGCACAAGGGCCTCGGCGAGATGCAGGGCCTAGCGCGCGATGTCGGCTCGCTCAACCGCGTGCTCACCAACGTGAAGACACGCGGCATCGTCGGCGAGGTGCAGCTCGCCGGCCTGCTCGAGCAGGTGTTCACCGTCGAGCAGTACGCCACCAACGTCGAGACGGTGCCCGGCAGCGGCGCGCGCGTGGAATTCGCGATCCGTCTGCCCGGCCGGCGCGACGATGGGCAGCCGATGTGGCTGCCCATCGATGCCAAGTTTCCGCGCGAGGACTACGAACGCCTGCTCGATGCGCAGGAACGTGCCGACGCAGTGGCGCTCGATGCCGCCGCGCGCGCGATCGAGGCGCGCCTGCGGCTGGAGGCGAAGACGATCCGCGACAAATACCTGGCGGCGCCGCACACCACCGACTTCGCGATCCTGTTCGTGCCGACCGAGGGTCTGTACGCCGAGGCGCTGCGGCGGCCCGGGCTGGTCGATGCGTTGCAGCGCGAACACCGCGTCACGCTGGCCGGACCCACCACGCTGCTGGCCACCTTGACCAGCTTGCAGATGGGCTTTCGCACGCTCGCGCTCGAAAAGCGGTCGACCGAGGTGTGGGAGGTGCTCGGCGCGGTGAAGACCGAGTTCGACAAGTTCGGCCGCGTGCTCGCGAAGATGAAGGGCCAGACGCAGACCGTGCTCAACTCGATCAGCGATGCCGAGACTCGCACGCGGCAGATGACGCGGGCGCTGAAGCAGGTCGAGGCGCTGCCCGAGCCGCGCTCGCAGGCCTTGCTGCCGGGCGCCGCCGCCACCGACGACGACGACGACGACACGGTGTCGCAGCCGGGCCATGCCGGCGCCTGATTCCCCGGCTGCGCCGGCGCCGACCGTGTTGACCGGGCCGCTGCTGGCGGCGCTGATCGCCACCCAGCTCGGGCTGCACAGCGCGATGGCCGGGCTGCGCATGGCCGCTCCGCTGGCTGCGCTGCGCGAAGGCTGGAGTGCCTGGGCCGTCGGCGTGCTGATGTCCTTGTTCGCCGTGGCGCCGGTGATGCTGGCCTTGCGCGCCGGCCGCATGGCCGACAAGCATGGCTTTCACCGGCCCGTGAAGTGGGCGGCGGGCTTCGCGTTCGTCGGCATGGGCGTCGCGCTGGTGGCCACGGCGTTGAGCGGTGCCGCCCAGTTCACGGCACTGTGCATCGCCGCGATGCTGACCGGCGCCGGCACCAACGTCGGGCTGATCGCGATCCAACGCACGGCCGGTCAGGCCGCGATGGATAGCGTGCAGCGCATGCGCGTGTTCAGCTGGCTGGGCATGGCGCCGTCGATGAGCAACGTCATCGGACCGGTGCTCACCGGCCTGGCGATCGACGCCGCCGGCTTTCGTGCCGCGTTCGTGCTGCTTTGGCTGATGCCGCTGCTGTCGCTCGTGGCGGCGCGCCGCGTGCCGCGTTCGCCGGCATCGCCGCGACCGCCGGCGGGCAGCACGGCTTGGGATCTGCTGCGCCGGCCCGGGCTGAAACGCCTGCTCGGCGTGAACCTGCTGCTGTCGGCCTGCTGGGACGTGCACACCTTCGCGGTGCCGGTGCTCGGCCACGATTTCGGCTTCAGTGCGTCGACGATCGGTCTGATCCTCGGCGCGTTCACGCTGTCGGTGACCGGGGTGCGACTGCTGATTCCGATCGTTGCGCATCGCATGCGCGAGGTGATCGTGCTGCGCGCGGCGATGATCGGCACCGGTGTGATCTTCGCCGCCTATCCGTTCGCGAGTGCGCCGTGGGCGATGGGGCTGCTGGCCTTCGGACTCGGCGCCACGCTCGGCTCGGTGCAGCCGATGATCATGTCCGGGTTGCACCACATGACGCCGGCAGCGCGGCACGGCGAGGCGATTGCGCTGCGCTCGATCGTGATCAACCTGTCGAGCAGCGTGCTGCCGCTGGTGTTCGGCGCAGCGGGCGCGGCCGTCGGTGTGGCGGCGCTGTTCTGGGGTGTCGGCGGTGCCACCGTGGCGGGCAGCTGGCCCGCGCGACACCTGCGGTTCTGATCAGAACCGGATGCCGGTGGGCGCGGGTGGCGGTACCACCGGTGCGGCGGCAGTGTTCTCCGCCGGCGCGGCCGGTGCGGGCGCCGGCTGCGGCCTGGGCTCGGCATCGCGCGCCACCAGGGGTGCAGCGGCAGGCGGCTGGTAGCCGCGCGGCAGGCGAGACTCCTTCGGGTAGCCGGCGACGTCGAGATACGCATGCCAGTCGGTGTCGGACAGGCCACGCAGGGCTTGAGTGCCCACGGTCAGCGTGGGCACCGAGCGGCCGCCGGTGAGGCGGTTCATGGCCTCCGCGTCGTCCTCGCTGAGCACGCGCTTCTCGGCAAACGGAATGCCACGCACCTGGAGCAGCCGGCGGCCGGTGTCGCACGGTGCGCAGTCGGCCGACGTGTACAGCGTCACGGGAAAACGTGCCACCACCTGGCGCAGCTCGAGCGGCAGCGCATTGCTGGCGCTCGCGGCCTCGCTCACGGGCGAACGATCACGGCCCATGGATTGCGGCTTGCCGAGGTCGGCCGGCGGCGGGCGGTCGGTGTAGGTCACGCGGCCATCTGGCCCGACGACCTTGTACAGCGCATGAGCGGGCAGGGCCCACACGAGGCCGGCAGCGCAGGCGGCAACAGTGCGGCGCAATGGTGTCATGCGCCGCAATCTATCCGAGCGCGCGACGGACCTCAAGCGATTCCTTGGTGCCGGAGCAACGCCGCGATACTTGGTTCACGGCCGCGGAAGGCGCGGAAGCTGTCCATCGCGTCGCGGCTTCCGCCGACTTCGAGGATCTCGCGCCGGTAGCGCCGCCCGGTGTCGGCGTCGAAGAGGCCGTTCTCCTCGAAGGCGCCGAACGCGTCGGCCGACAGCACCTCGGCCCACTTGTAGCTGTAGTAGCCCGCGGAGTAACCGCCGGCAAAGATGTGACTGAAGGTGTGCGTGTAGCGGTTGAAGTCCGGCATCGGAACCACGCCGACCTCCTGCCTGACCTGCCGCGCCAGCGCCACGACGTCGTTGTGGGTGGTCGGATCCAGATGCAGCTGCATGTCGAGCAGCGCGTACTCCACCTGTCGCAGCAGCGTCAGCGCGCTGTGGAAGTTGCGCGCGGCGAGCATGCGGTCGAACAGCTCGCGCGGCAGCGGTGAGCCGTCGTCCACATGGGCACTCAGGCGCGAGAGCACGGGCCACTCCCAGCAGAAGTTCTCCATGAACTGGCTCGGCAGCTCCACCGCGTCCCACTCGACGCCGGAGATGCCGGCCACGGCAAGCTCGTCGACCTGCGTGAGCATGTGGTGCAGGCCGTGTCCGAACTCGTGGAACAGCGTCACCACGTCGTCGTGGGTCAGCAGCGATGGCTGAGCGCCCACCGGCGCAGCGAAATTGCACACCAGGTTGGCCACCGGCGTCTGCAGCTGCCCGGGTCGGTCGGGCCTGCGCCAACGGCCGCGTGCATGGTCCATCCATGCCCCCGGCCTCTTGCCCGGGCGGGCGTAGAGGTCGAGGAAGAACTGGCCGACCATCGCGCCATGGCGTTCGATGCGGAAGAAGCGCACCGTGTCGTGCCAGACCTCGGCCCGGTCTTCGCTGATCGTGACCTCGAACAGCGTCTCGATGATGCGGAACAGCCCGTCGAGCACGCGCGGTGCGGTGAAGTACTGCTTGACCTCCTGCTCGCTGAACGCATAGCGGGCCTGGCGCAGACGTTCGGCCACGAACTCGTGGTCCCAGGGCATCAGCGCGTCGATCCCGAGCTCCCGCCGGGCGAAGCGCTGCATCTCCTCGATGTCGCGCTCGGCCTGTGCCCGGGCTCTTGTCGCCAGGTCGCGCAGGAACTGCAGCACCTGCGCCGGCGACTTCGCCATCTTGGTGGCCAGAGACAGATCGGCATAACTCGCAAAGCCGAGCAACGAGGCGGCCTCGGCGCGCAGGGCCAGCAGCTCGGGCATCAGTGCGCTGTTGTCGTGGGCGGGCGCGCTCAGTTCGCTGGCGCGGGTGAAGTAGGCCCGGAACAGCGACTCGCGCAGCTCGCGGTCGGTGGCGTACTGCATCACCGGCATCCAGCGCGGCACCTGGAGCCCGAGCACGAAGCCTTCGAGTCCGCGAGACTGCGCATCGTGACGGGCGGCGCGGCGCACATCGTCGGGTACGCCGTCGAGGCGATCCTCGCCGACGACGAGACTGAACGCGTCGGTGGCGTCCTGCACATGCTCGTCGAAACGCTGGCCCAGCGCGGCCAGGCGGTCCTGGATCTGCAGATAGCGCTCGCGCGCCGCGCCGGCGAGTTCCGCGCCGGACAGCACGAAGTCTCGCCGCGCATTGCGCAACACACGGCGCTGCGCGGCGTCGAGCAACTCGGCGTCGGCATCGACGGCCTTGTATTTCGCGTACAGGCCGGCATGCGCGCCGAGGCGCGTATAGAAATCGGTGACGCGCGGCAGGTTGTCGTTGAAGGCGGCGCGCCATTCGGGCGTGTCGGCGACCTGGTTCAGGTGCCCCACCGTGCCCCACACGCGCGACAGCCGTTCGACCGCGGTGTCGAGCATGGCCGACAGCGCGTGGTAGCTGGCAGGCACGTCGGGGCCGGCCGCTCGCTGCAGGGCGACCTCGGCGTCGCGCAGCAACTCGTCGAGCGCCGGGCTCACATGTTCCGGGCGGATGCCGCCGAAGGCCGGCAGCTCCGTGGTCTGCAGCAGCGGGTTGGTCATGGACGGTTCGGCGATCGGCGCACGCTCAACGACACGCGGCTTCCGCCGCGTCGAGAGTATTGACCAGCAGCATCGCGCGCGTCATCGGTCCGACCCCGCCCGGCACAGGGGTGATCCATCCGGCCACCTCGCGCACGGCGTCGAAGTCCACATCACCGCAGAGTTTGCCGTACTCGTTGCGGTTCATGCCGACATCGATCACCACGGCACCCGGCTTGACCATGTCGGCGCGCAGCGTGTTGCGCCGCCCGACCGCCACCACCACGACGTCGGCCTGACGCGTGTGCACGGCGAGGTCCGCCGTCATGCTGTGGCAGATCGTCACCGTGGCATGGGCCTGCAACAGCAGCAGCGCCATCGGCTTGCCGACAATGTTGCTGCGGCCGACCACCACCGCATGCCTGCCTCGCAGGTCGATGCCGGTGGTCTCGATCAGCTTCATGCAGCCGTAGGGTGTGCAGGCCTTGAAGCCCGGCTGGCCGGTCATCAGCGCTCCGGCGTTGGCCACATGAAAGCCGTCGACGTCCTTGTGCGGCGCGATCGCGCCGATCACGCGGTGCGGATCGATGTGCTTCGGCAGCGGCATCTGCACCAGGATGCCGTGGATCGCCGGATCGGCGTTCAGCGCGCTCACCCGCGCCAGCAGCGCCTGCTCGGAGATGCCGGCGTCGTGCTTCTCCAGCACCGAATGCAGCCCGGCGGCCTCGCAGTCCTTGACCTTGTGCTTCACATAGATCGCCGACGCCGGATCGTCGCCGACCAGCACCACGGCCAGGCCGGGTGGAGTGCCCTGGCCGCGCAGTGCCGCGGCCCGCGCGGCGACCTCGCCGCGGATGCGCTGGGCCAGGGCGTTGCCGTCGATCAGTCGCGCGGTCATCGTTGCGCTCTCCGTGTTGCGTCCGAAACGAAAGGGCCGCTGATGGCAGCGGCCCCGATCGGGATCCGGCGACGGTCGTTCAGGTCTTGGCCGTGCCGCTGGCGCCGAGCGCGATCTTCAGCAGATCGGCCACCGTGTTGGCGTTCAGCTTCTCCATGATGTTGGCGCGGTGCGCCTCGACCGTCTTGATGCTGATGCCCAGGTCGTCGGCGATCTGCTTGTTGAGCCGGCCGGCGACGATGCGTTCGAGCACCTGCGCCTCGCGCGTCGTCAGCCGCGAGAGCAGGGCGTCGCGGCTGGCCTGCTCCTGGTGCTGGCTGAACGCGGCGCGTGCCTGATCGAGCATGCGCTCCACCAGCGGCAGCAGCTCCTCTTCCTTGAAGGGCTTCTCGATGAAATCCATCGCGCCCTTCTTCATCGTGTTGACCGCCATCGGCACGTCGCCATGGCCGGTGATGAACACCACCGGCAGCGGGCTCTTGCGCTCGAGCAGGCGGTCCTGAAGCTCCAGGCCGCTCATGCCGTCCATGCGGATGTCGGTGATCAGGCAGGCCACCTCGCGCGGGTCGAACCGCGACAGGAACGACTCGGCCGAGTCGAAGCACTTGACGCGGTAGTCCTTGCCTTCGAGCAGCCATTGCAGCGAATCGCGAACGGCCTCGTCGTCGTCGACCACGTAGACCGTGCCTTTCTTGGGGATCAGGCTCATGAGGATGTGACAGCTGGGTTGTCGGCTGCATCCGGCGTTGCGGCCGGCGCATCGGGCTCGGGACGCGGGTGGATGTCCACCGGCAACACAAACGAGAACCGGCAGCCCGTGATCGAGCTGCCATTGTAGAGATTCTGTGCCTTGATCCGGCCCTGGTGCGACTCGACGATCGAACGGCACAACGACAGTCCGATACCCAGGCCTTCGGCCTTGGTGGAGAAGAAGGCCTCGTACAGCCGGCCGATCACTTCGTCGGGCAGCCCGGGGCCCGAGTCGGTGACGCTGAACTCGACCATGCCGCCTTCCTCCGGGCTGTGGCGCGGCGCCACGCGCAGCTCGATCTGTCGACGCGACGGGGGCATCTGCGCCTGGTCGATCGCCTCGGCGGCGTTGCGCACCAGGTTCAGGATCACCTGCTCGATGAGGATCGGGTCGACTTCCAGATCGGGCAGGCGCTGCGCCACATAGCTCTGGATCGCCACGTTGCGCCGCCTCAGCTCGATGCTTGCCAGATCGAGCGCATCGTCGACCAGCTGGCGCGCCTGCGCGGCCTGGCGCTGCGGCACGCTCTTGCGCACGAATGCACGGATGCGCTGGATGATCTGTCCGGCGCGTTCGGCCTGACGCGCCGTCTTCTCCAGTGCGGCCACCAGGTCCTCGCGGCCGATCGACTCACCGCGCACGCGCGAGATCATGCCGTTGCAGTAGTTGGTGATCGCGGTCAGCGGCTGGTTCAGCTCGTGCGCGACCGAGCTTGCCATCTCGCCCATCGTGATCAGCCGGCTCGACATCTGCGCGCGCTCGGCCTGCTGGGCGGCCTGCTCCTCGACCCGCCGGCGTGCGGTGACGTCGGTGGCGATCAGCATCTGCGCCAGGCGGCCGTCGGTCCACTGCAGGTAACGCGAGCGCACATCGAACCACTTGTCGAGCGAGGCGACGAACACCTCGCGCGGGTCGGCGCCGGTGCGCGTGAGCTCCTGCGCCGGCAGACCGCTCAGGTTGTCCACGGCGTCGTCGCCGGGCGCATCGAGGCCGGGCGCCGGCCCGCTGCCGCTGGCGAGTTGGGCATGGCCGCGCGAATCGGCGCCGAACCACAGGCGGTACGAACGGTTGGCAAACAGCAGCTCGCCCTGCTGCACCGACAGCACCGACACCGCGGCGTCGAGGCCCTCGAGCACCGTCGTGAACCGTTCGTGCGAGGCCGAGAGCTGGTCGCGGATGCGCTTGGCCTCGGTGATGTTGGTCATCGAGGTCATCCAGCCGGTCTGCCTGCCGCGGGCGTCGATCAGCGGCGATACGTACATGCGCGAGTCGAACAGCACGCCGTCCTTGCGCATCACCTTGACCTCGATGCCGCCGGCCGGGCTGCGGCCCTGCAGTTCCTGTTGCAGCAGTCGCGAGTTCTCTTCGATTCGATCGGCCGGCCAGTACGGATAGGGCGGCGTGCGGCCGATCAGTTCGGGTTCGGTGAAGCCCGTCATCGCGCAGAAGGCCGGGTTCACATAGGTGATGCGGCCTTCGAGGTCCATGGCCCGCATGCCGGTGAGCATGGAATTCTCCATCGCCCGCCGGAAGTTCGTTTCCTGCACCAGTGCACCCTGAATCTGCGCGCGGCGGCGCATGTGGCGCCAGGTGCCGAGCAGCATCCACACCGTCAGCACCGACAGCGCCAGCACCATCCAGAACAGCGTGTTGCCGATCAGGCCCACCGACGTGCGATAGCCGGTGCCACGCAGCACCACGCCGTGCGCCGACGGCGTGAGTGGCACGTCGTGCACGATCGGCGCCCGGGTGGTGCCGTTGCCCGGCATCGGCGTGACGGTGCTGGCCAGCACGTGGCCCTCGTCGTCGAGCACCGAGATCGCGCGCCTGCGGGCCACTTCGGGCGGCACGAAGTGGCGCATCAAGCCCTCGACCGAATAGTCGACCACCAGTGCCCCGGCGAACACGCCGCCGTTCAGCAGCGGCACATGCGCCTGGAAAACGGCGCCGCCGTACATGTCCTTGAACGGCCGCGAGTACACCGGCTGTCGGGTGTCGCGCGCGGCGATGAAGGCCCATTCGGCCTCGCGGCTCCGGCTGTTGGCCAGGCGCCCGCGGTCGTCAGGGCTGCCCAGCGGATGCGTCTCGGAGTCGGCCAGCACCGAGTGATAGCTGGCGCGGCGCTTGCGAAGGGCATCGAGCCAGATCAGCGACATGATCTCCGGCCGCTCGGCGCCGAACGCCGTGGCCAGGCGCTGAGCCTCGTCGGCATCGATTTCGCGCGTCACGATCTGCCGCGCGAGTTGCACCAGCTGTTCCTGGTTCTCGATCAGGTGCAGCCGGATCTGCTGCTGCGCGATCTCGGCGTCGCGCTTGACAGCTTCGGCCTCCCGCTCGAATTCCTCGTTGCGCAGATACCAGAACGCAGAGACGATCGCCGCCAGAAAGAGCAACACGGAGACCAGCGGACCGAGCGTGGCGAAGCGGTCCTGCCGCGCAGGTGTCTGCCGGCGCCACCAGCGGCCGATCAGGCGCTGCCCGAGCGTCGGGCTGGGGGGGGCGGTCGGTGCGTCGGCACGCAGATCCATACGGCGGATTATCCCGGCCGCTTCGATGCTCCATGACCTCCGTCTCGATGATCTAACCACAATATGAAACGATGTGGCACTATTTGAAATTTCTTGAGTTTGTGCGACACTCGCCGCCGCCGAGCGAGAACACACGACACAGGAGACACGCATGTCTGCACAGCTGAACGCGATGCCCGCAGTGGCCGCCAACGATCCCGACGCGCAGGAGACCCGCGAGTGGCTCGACGCGCTCACCGCCGTGATCGGGAGCGAAGGCCCCGAGCGCGCCCATTTCCTCCTCGAACGGCTGCTCGAAGAGGCCCGGCAGCATGGGGTCGACAGGCCGTTCTCGGCCACCACGGCCTACGTGAACACGATCGAACCCGACGAGGAGGAGCGCAGCCCCGGCCGGCTCGACCTCGAAGGCCGGCTGCGCGCCTACATGCGCTGGAACGCGATGGCGATGGTGGTCAAGGCCAACCGGCTCGATCCCGCCGACGGCGGCGACCTCGGCGGCCACATCAGCTCGTTCCAGTCGCTGGCCCACATGTTCGCTTGCGGCTTCAACCACTTCTGGCACGCCGACACGCCCGAGCGCGGCGGCGATCTGCTGTACATCCAGGGCCACAGCGCGCCGGGCATCTATGCGCGCGCCTACATGGAAGGTCGCATCACCGAGGAGCAGCTGCTGAACTTTCGCCAGGAGGTCGACGGCAAGGGGCTGTCGAGCTACCCGCACCCGAAGCTCATGCCCGAGTTCTGGCAGTTCCCGACGGTGTCGATGGGCCTCGGGCCGATCATGTCGATCTACCAGGCGCGCTTCCTGAAGTACCTGCACGCAAGAGGCATCGCCGATACCAGTCAGCGCAAGGTCTGGGTGTTCTGCGGCGACGGCGAGATGGACGAGCCCGAGAGCCTGGGCGCGATCAGCCTCGCCGCACGCGAGAAGCTCGACAACCTGGTGTTCGTCATCAACTGCAATCTGCAGCGGCTCGACGGACCGGTGCGCGGCAACGGCAAGATCATCCAGGAGCTCGAAGGCGAATTCCGCGGATCGGGTTGGAACGTCATCAAGCTGCTGTGGGGCAGCAACTGGGATCCGCTGCTCGCGCGCGACAAGGACGGCGTGCTGCGCAAGATCATGATGGACACGCTCGACGGCGACTATCAGGCCTTCAAGGCCAACGACGGTGCCTTCGTGCGCAAGCACTTCTTCGGCCGCGATCCGCGCGCGCTGGAGATGGTGGCCAAGATGACCGACGAGGACATCTGGGCACTGCGCCGCGGCGGCCACGACGCGGCCAAGGTGTATGCCGCGTTCCACCGTGCGAACGGCCATGTCGGTCAACCCACGGTGCTGCTGGTCAAGACGGTCAAGGGCTACGGCATGGGCCGCGCCGGCGAAGGCAAGAACACCGCGCACCAGACCAAGAAGCTCACCGACGACGACATCCGCTACTTCCGCGACCGCTTCAACATCCCGATTCCCGACAGCGAGCTGCCGAAGATTCCCTTCTACAAGCCGGCCGACGACACGCCGGAGATGAAGTACCTGCACGAGCGGCGTCAGGCGCTCGGCGGATACCTGCCGAAGCGGCGCCCGCGAGCCGACGAGCACCTCGAGGTGCCGGCACTCGGCACTTTCCAGGCCGTGCTCGACCCGACGGCCGAAGGCCGCGAGATCAGCACCACGCAGGCCTACGTGCGCTTCCTGACCACCTTGCTGCGCGACAAGATGATCGGGCCGCGCACGGTGCCCATCCTGGTCGACGAGGCGCGCACCTTCGGCATGGAGGGCCTGTTCCGGCAGATCGGCATTTACAACCCGGAAGGGCAGAAGTACACCCCGGTCGACAAGGACCAGGTGATGTACTACCGCGAGGACAAGGCCGGTCAGATCCTGCAAGAAGGCATCAATGAGGCCGGCGGCATGTGCAGCTGGATCGCCGCGGCGACGTCGTACTCGACGAACAACCGCATCATGATCCCCTTTTATATCTACTACTCGATGTTCGGCCTGCAGCGCATCGGCGATCTGGCATGGGCTGCCGGCGACATGCAGGCGCGCGGCTTCCTGCTCGGCGGCACCAGCGGCCGCACCACGCTCAACGGCGAGGGCCTGCAGCACGAGGACGGGCACAGCCACGTGCTCGCCAGCACGATCCCCAACTGCGTGAGCTACGACCCCACGTTCGCGCACGAGGTGGCGGTGATCATGCACCACGGTCTGAAGCGCATGGTCGAGAAGCAGGACAACGTCTTCTACTACATCACCCTGCTCAACGAGAACTACCCGATGCCCGGGCTGAAGGCCGGCACCGAGGACCAGATCATCAAGGGCATGTACCTGCTGCAGGAGGGGGCGAAGAAGACGCCAAGGGTGAACCTGCTGGGCAGCGGCACCATCCTGCGCGAATCGATGGCGGCCAAGGAGCTGCTCGAGAAGGACTGGGGCGTAGCCGCCAACGTGTGGAGCTGCCCGAGCTTCAACGAGCTCGCGCGCGACGGGCAGGACTGCGAGCGCTGGAACCTGCTGCACCCGGGCGACAAGCCACGCGTGCCGTTCGTCGCGCAACAGCTCGACAAGCATGCCGGACCGGTGATCGCGTCGACCGACTACGTGAAGAGTTACGCCGAGCAGATTCGCGCCTTCATGCCCAAGGGGCGGACCTACAAGGTGCTCGGCACCGACGGCTTCGGCCGCAGCGACTTCCGCAGCAAGCTGCGCGAGCACTTCGAGGTCAACCGCCACTACGTCGTCGTCGCCGCATTGAAGGCGCTGGCCGAGGAGGGTGCGGTGCCGGCAGCCAAGGTGGCCGAGGCGATCAAGGCCTACGGCATCAAGGCCGACAAGGTGAACCCGCTCGTCGCCTGAGATCCCAAGAACACGGAGACAACACATGGCATTGGTGGACGTGAAGGTCCCCGACATCGGGGACTTCAAGGACGTGGCCGTCATCGAACTGCTCGTCAAGCCGGGCGACGCCGTGAAGGCCGAGCAGAGTCTCGTCACGGTCGAGAGCGACAAGGCATCGATGGAGATTCCGTCGAGCCATGCCGGCGTGGTCAAGGCACTGAAGGTCGCGCTCGGCGACAAGGTCAGTGAAGGCTCGGTGCTGCTGGCGCTCGAGACCGACGGCGCGGCCGCAGCCGCACCCGCGCCGGCCGCTCAAGCCGCATTGCCGATTGCCGGTCCGGCGGCTGCCCCTGCGCCGATGCCGGCGATGGCCGGCGGCGCGGTGCAGGTGGTGGTACCCGACATCGGCGACTTCGCCGACGTGGCGGTGATCGAGATCTTCATCAAGCCGGGTGATGCCATCAAGGTCGAGCAGAGCCTGATCACCGTCGAGAGCGACAAGGCCTCGATGGAGATCCCGTCGAGCCATGCCGGTGTGGTGAAGCAGCTGCTGGTCAAGCTCGGCGACAAGGTGTCCAAGGGCTCTGCGGTGGCGCTGGTCGAGGTGGCCGGCGGAGCCGTGGCGACGCCGGCTGTGGCTGCCGCTGCGCCCGCCGCGGCGTCGTTGCCACCGGCGCCCGCAGCGGCCGCGCCGACACCGCCTGCGCCACCGCACCAGCCGGGCCCGGTGTCGTCACAACTGCCGCACGCCTCGCCCTCGGTGCGCCGATTCGCGCGCGAGCTCGGCGTGCCTCTGCCCGAGGTGAAGGGGTCGGGGCCCAAAGGTCGCATCACGCACGACGACGTGCAGGGCTTCGTCAAGGGCGTGATGGCGGGCAGCGTGCAGACCGAGGCGCAGAAGGCCAGGGCGCCGGCGCAGGCAGCAGGCGGCGCCTTCCCGGGCCTGCTGCCATGGCCGCAGGTGGACTTCGCCAAGTTCGGCCCGATCGAGCGCAAGGATCTCTCGCGCATCAAGAAGATCAGCGGCGCGAACCTGCACCGCAACTGGGTCACGATCCCGCATGTCACGAACCACGACGACGCCGACATCACCGATCTCGAGGCGTTCCGCGTGCAGCTCAACAAGGAAAACGAGACGAGCGGCATCAAGGTCACGATGCTGGCCTTCCTGATCAAGGCCGCAGTCGCTGCGCTGAAGAAGTTCCCCGAGTTCAACGCGTCGATCGACGGCGAGCAGCTGGTGCTGAAGAGCTACTTCCACATCGGCTTCGCAGCCGACACGCCGAACGGCCTCGTCGTGCCGGTGATCAAGGACGCCGACAAGAAGGGCATCCTCGCGATCAGCCAGGAGATGAGCGATCTGGCGAAGAAGGCGCGCGACGGCAAGCTTTCGCCGAACGACATGGCCGGCGGCTGCTTCAGCATCAGCTCGCTCGGCGGCATCGGCGGGCGTTACTTCACGCCGATCATCAACGCCCCCGAGGTGTCGATCATGGGCGTGTGCCGCAGCAGCACCGAGCCGCGCTGGGACGGCAAGCAATTCGCGCCGCGGCTGATCCTGCCGCTGTCGCTGAGCTGGGACCATCGAGTCATCGATGGGGCCGCGGCGGCGCGGTTCAACGCGTATTTCGCGGCCATCCTCGCGGACTTTCGCCGGGTGATCCTATGAGCCCCCTGATGCCTTCGGCATCGCCCGGCGCCATGCAGGGCGCCGGGCGCTCGCCAGCCGCTCGCGGGCGCGCAGGCGCCCGCTCGGCGCGAGCTCGCCCCCCCGAGGGGAGCGGCTCTCTCGGGGCGGCCCGGCGAGGGCCCTGCCTGTGACGACCGTCACCGTGGTGCGCAAGGGCGCGCAGGTGGCCATCGCCGCGGATTCGCTCGTCACCTTCGGCGACACCCGGCTCGCGCATGGCTACGAGATCAACGAGAAGGTGTTTCGCGTCGGCGAATCGTGGTTCGGCATGGCGGGCACCACGGCGCATTTCCCGGTGCTGCGCAAGGCGCTCGGCGGCCTGGGAGCCGACGAGCTGAAGCTCGACTCCCGCGATGCCGTGTTCGAAACCTTCCTGAAGCTGCACCCCAAACTCAAGGAGCAGTTCTTCCTCAACGTCAAGGAGGAAGAGAGCGACCCGTACGAGAGCAGCCAGTTCACCGTGCTCATCGCCAATGCCACCGGCATCTATGGCGTCTACTCGTACCGCGAGGTGTTCGAGTTCGATCGGTTCTGGGCCATCGGCTCGGGCCGCAGCTTTGCGCTCGGCGCGATGTACACGGCGTTCGACAAGGCCAAGACCGCGCGCGAGGTGGCCGAGCTCGGCGTGCGTGCGGGCTGCGAGTTCGACAAGAACTCCGCCGCGCCGATCAAGCTCCATACCCTGAAACTGAAAGGCTGAACCCCATGGCTTCGATCGACGTGTTGGTGCCCGACATCGGCGACTTCAAGGACGTCGCGGTGATCGAGATCCTCGTCAAGCCCGGCGACACGGTGGCGGCCGACCAGAGCTTGATCACGGTGGAAAGCGACAAGGCGTCGATGGAGATCCCGTCGAGTCATGCCGGCGTCGTGAGTGCGTTGAAGGTCAAGCTCGGGGACAAGGTCAGTCGCGGATCGGTCGTCCTGTCGCTCGAAGCCAGCAGTGCCGCCGTCGCGCCGGCTTCCGCAGCTGCCGCGCCAGCGACGCCGGGCCCCGCGGCAGCGGCGGCCGTTCATGCGCCGCAGGCAGCGAGCCACGCGGGCGGCGCCGACATCGAGTGCGACATGCTGGTGCTCGGTGCCGGGCCCGGCGGCTATTCGGCCGCCTTCCGCGCGGCCGACCTGGGACTGAAGACCGTGCTCGTCGAGCGCTACGCCACACTCGGCGGCGTGTGCCTCAACGTGGGCTGCATTCCGAGCAAGGCGCTGCTGCACGTGGCTGCGGTGATGGACGAGGTGACCCACTTTGCCGATCTCGGCGTGAGCTTCGGACCGCCCAGCGTCGACCTGCCCAAATTGCTGGCGCACAAGAACAAGGTGGTCGGCAAGCTCACCGGCGGCCTGAACGCAATGGCCAAGATGCGCAAGGTGACCGTGTTGCGAGGCTACGGTGCCTTCGCCGATCCGCACCACGTGACGGTGGAAGAAACCACCGGCGATGGGCAGGCCAAGACCGGCAAGACGCAGACTGTCCGCTTCAGGCAATGCATCATCGCCGCCGGCTCGCAGGCGGTGCATCTGCCGTTCCTGCCGCGCGACGAGCGCATCGTCGACTCCACGGGCGCACTGCGGCTGCGCAGCCGGCCCGAACGCATGCTCGTCGTCGGTGGCGGCATCATCGGTCTGGAGATGGGCACCGTGTATTCCACGCTCGGTGCACGGCTCGACGTGGTGGAGATGCTCGACGGCCTGATGCTGGGTGCCGACCGCGACCTGGTGCGCGTGTGGCAGAAGTTGAACGCCCGCCGCTTCGACAAGATCATGCTGAAGACCAAGACAGTCGGCGCCGAAGCCAAGGCCGACGGCATCCACGTGCGCTTCGAAGGCGAGGGCGCCCCGAAGGAGCCGCAGCGCTACGACCTGGTGCTTCAGGCGGTGGGCCGCAGCCCCAACGGCAAGAAAATCGCGGCCGACAAGGCGGGCGTCGCGGTGACCGATCGCGGCTTCATACCGGTGGACACGCAGATGCGCACCAACGTGCCGCACATCTTCGCGATCGGCGACATCGTGGGCCAGCCGATGCTGGCCCACAAGGCGGTGCACGAGGCCCATGTGGCCGCCGAGGTCGCGGCCGGCGCGCAGCTGGGCGACGCCGCACTGGCCAAGACGCAGTTCGATGCGCGCGTGATCCCGAGTGTGGCCTACACCGACCCCGAGGTCGCCTGGGTGGGCCTCACCGAAGACGAGGCGAAGACCCGGGGTATCGCGCTGAAGAAGGGCCTGTTTCCGTGGACGGCCTCGGGCCGCGCCATCGCCAACGGTCGCGACGAGGGCTTCACCAAGCTGCTGTTCGATGCGGCCACGCACCGCATCCTCGGCGGCGGCATCGTCGGCACGCATGCCGGCGACATGATCGGCGAGATCGCGCTGGCCATCGAGATGGGCGCCGACGAGATCGACATCGGCAAGACGATCCACCCGCACCCCACGCTGGGCGAATCGATCGGCATGGCCGCCGAAGTGGCGCACGGCACCTGCACCGACGTGGCACCGCCGCGCAGATAAGCCGTCCCGTGTGCCTTTACTGCCGCGGCTGCGCCGGCTGCGGTGCCGATTGGATCAGCCGCTGCGCCCGCGCATCGAGTTCGGTGCGCGGCGTGGTCAACACCTCGGCCATCACCACCGGGCAGCGCGTGGGCAGGTCGTCGGCTGCGTTCCAGTTGTCGATGCCGGCGTCGCCGGCCAGCATCGGCGCACGCAGCCCGAGCCGTGCGGTGAGCTCGTTCGTCGCGGCCAGCATGCGGGCCTGCGCCAGCAGCTTGTCGAAATCGGCGTTGGCGTAGGCGCGCCGCGCGGTGTAGAGCTCGTTCTCCGCATTGAGCAGGTCGAGCAGGCTGCGCTGGCCGATCTCGAACTGCTGGCGATAGGCGTCGCGCGCCTTCTCGATCGCCAGCACGTTGCGGTCGAGCGCGGCGATCAGGTCGGCGAGCTTGGCCACGTCGTTGAAGGCGATCGCCGCCGTCTGACGGGCGTCGCGACAGGCCTTGTCGCGCAGGTCGGCGGCCTGGCTGATCAGGTGGGCCTGCTGGCGCACGCGCGCCTGATCGGAGAAGCCGTTGAAGAGGTTCCAGTTCAGCGTCACGGCCGCGTTGACATCGTTCTTCTGGTCGGGCACGCCGTCGAAGTTGCGGCCGGTGCCCGCGCGCACCTTAGCTTCCACCCGCGGCAGGAACGCGGATTCGCGTTCCTTGCCCTGCGCGCGCGCGCTGCGCATCGTGGCGATCGTCGCGCTGATGGCCGGGTTGTTGCGCAGGGCCATCGTCATCGCCTGCTGCGCGCTGGCGGGCAGCGCCGCACTGAGCCCGGCCGGGCGGCCCGGCCGCTGTGCCGGTGCCTCACCGACGAGGCGCAAGTAGCGCGCTACCACGTCGTGCAGGTTGGCCGTCTCGGTGGTGAGGTTCGACTCGGCGAGCGCGAGACGTGCGGCGGCCTGCTCGAGGTCCACGCCGCGGCCCACGCCGGCGCGTACACGCGACTGGATCTGCTGGTGCACGACCCTGTGCTGCACGTAGCTGTCCTCGGCCAGGTCGACCAGGCGGCGCATGCGCATCACGTCGATGTAGGCGCGCGCGACCTCCAACGCCGTCTGCTCGGTGGTGTCGAGCAATTCGAACCAGCGTGCCTGGCGTTCGAAGTCGAGGCGGCCGATCTCGTTGGTGAGCGCCTGGCCGTCCCACAACAGCTGCGTGATCGTCAGCGCCATGCCGTTGCGGTCGAGGCTCGCGCTTTGCGGCGAGCGCGTGCTGATGCGGTCTTCCGTGCGGCCGACCGTGGCCTCGGCATCCACCTTCGGCAACCGGCCGCCGCGGGCGACATCGATCGCCTCGATCGAGCCGCGCACGGCGTTCAAGCGTGCGGTGACCTCCGGATTGCCTTCGATCGCACGACGCGTGGCTTCTGTCAGGGTGTCGGGAGCTGCGGCAGGCGTCTGGGCCAGCACGGGCATGCAGGCCAGGAAAGCGGCAAGGGCAACGCAACGAGGTGTCATGGCCATTCGTTTGTTATGTCCGGCCAACAGCGAGCCGGCACCGGAGCTTCGTGCGACCGGACAAGTGTAGGTGTGAGGGTCGGCGCTTCCGAGGGATGTCGCCACGGCTGTCTGCCGGATGTCACGCCGGGGTAGCTAAATGTTTCACGCTTCGGGGCTGCTTGTGGCCTGTTTGCACGCCCTAAGGGCTCAAGTGCCGCCTGCGGCGGTCGAAAGCTTCACGAGAGCGGGTCGATCCGTCGATGCCGGGCCCTGGCCGGCGACCCAGCCGTGCACGAGCCCATGCGATCCGCCCCGACGTTACGCCTCGCCGTGGCCCGCAGCGCCTCGATGCGCGCAGCGGCCCTGCTGCTGGCCCTGCTCGGCGCCTGCAGCCTGCCGCGTGCATGGGACAGCGACCGCGCGCAGCAGGCCGCGCATCGGCTCGGGCCGCGCGCGGTGCAGAGCCTGCAGTCGCTGCAAGCGGTGATGGCCAGCGCCGTGGAGGCCGACGAGGCCGCGAAACTCGATGCGATCAACCAGTTCTTCAATCGACATGTCGCCTTCCGCGACGACGAGGTGGTGTGGGGCACCGCCGACCATTGGGCCAGTCCGTTGGAGACCCTGTCCAAGGGCGTCGGCGACTGCGAGGACTTCGCGATCGCCAAGTACTTCGCCCTGCTGGCGGGTGGCACACCGGCGTCGCGTTTGCGGCTGGTCTACGTGCGGCTGCAGATGGGCGGCCCCGGTGGCCCGAGCCGGGCGCACATGGTGCTGGCGCACTACGCATCGCCGCAGGCGGAGCCGCTGATCCTCGACAACCTCGTCAGCGAGATCCGGCCCGCCTCGCGACGGCCCGACCTGACGCCGGTGTTCAGTTTCAACAGCGAAGGCCTGTGGCAGGGAGCTGGTGCGCAGAGCATGGGCGATCCGGCGATTCGCCTGTCTCGCTGGCGCGACGTGCTGACCCGAGCGCGTGCGGAGGGGTTCCTGTGATGTACCGTGCACCCGTGGGAGTGAGTTCATGTCGTTGATCCGGCGATTCGCGTTGCTGATGCTCGCGGTCGTGCTGCTGGCGCTGGCCGGTGGCGTGGCCACCACGCTCACGTCGGCGCGCGACACACTGCAGACGCAGCTCGGCGTGAAGAACCGCGACAACGCGCAGTCGCTCGCATTGGCTCTGTCGCAGCAGCGCGGCGACGCGTCGCTGATGGAGGTGGTGCTGCTCGCCCAGTTCGACACCGGTCACTACCGTCGCATCATGCTGCGTGGCGGCGACGGCAAGCCGCTGTTCGAGCGGCTCGCACCTCCGCAGCAGGCCGCGGCACCCGACTGGTTCGTGCAGTTGTTGCCGATCCGTGCCGACGACGGCGTGGCACAGGTGTCCGACGGCTGGCGTGCCATCGGCGCGCTGGAGCTCGAGAGCCAATCGGCTTGGGCCGTCGACGCACTGTGGCGTGCCGGCCGGCGGGCGACGTTGCTGCTGGCGCTGGTGGGCGCCGTCGGTCTCGCATTGGCGGCCTGGGGTCTGCGCACGATTCGCCGCCCGTTGGACGCGGCCATCGTGCAGGCCCGCTCGCTGCAGGAGGGCCGATTCGTCACCGTCGACGAGCCGCCGGTGGCCGAACTGCGACCGCTGGCACGCAGCATGAACACCATGGTCGAGCGGCTGCGGGGCGTGTTCGATGCGCAGACGCAGCAGGTCGAGCAGCTGCGGCAGCAGGCGCAGATCGACCCGCTCACCGGCTTGCGCAATCGGCGGCAGTTCCTGCTCGAGGTCCAGCATCTGCTCGAGTCGGTGGGACCACAAGGCAGTGGCCTGCTGCTGTTGCGCGTGCTCGACCTCGAAGGGCTGAATCGGCAACTCGGTCATACCGGGGCCGATGCCGTGCTGCAAGCCCTGGCGCGCTCGCTGGAAGGACAGGCCGGGTTGTTCCCCCGCACCGTGATCGGACGTCTGAACGGCTCCGATCTCGCGTTGGGCATCGACGCGCCGAGTGCGATGGCAAGCACCGCCGACGCGTTGCTCGCCGCGCTGCGCAAGGTGCTGCCGCGCGGCCCGATCCACGCCGGGATCGTGATCGGCGCCGTGCAGCTGCCGCCGGGCACCCCCTTGCACCAGGCGCTCGCGCTGGCCGACCAGGCCCTGGCGCGCGCCGAGGGGCTGGGGGCTTTTCATGCGGTGACCGAGCGCAGCGGCACCGCCGATGCCGCGCTGGGCGAAGCGCAGTGGCAGCAGGCGCTGATCGAGGCGCTGCGCGACGGGCGCGTCACGCTCGCGCAATACCCGGTGTGCGACGCCGGCGGTGCCGTGATCCAGCTCGACTGCCCGCTGCGTGTGCAATTGCGTCCCGGTGGCGAGTTCGAGCCCGCGGCGCGCTGGCTCGCGCTGGCTGCACGCAGCCGGCTGACGCCGGCGATGGACGCCCGTGCGCTGGGGCTCGTGCTGGCGGAGATCGGCAGCGACGGGCGCGACCGGTGCGTCAACTTCGCCGCCGCCACGCTGCATGCGAGCGACGTGGTGGTTGCACTGACGGCGCAGATGGCGGCGGCGCCGCAGGCCGCCGCTCATCTGTGGATCGACCTGCCGGAATCGCTCGCGGCCGAGCACCCCTCGCTGGTGCAGGACCTCACGCGCCGCTGGCGCGCACTGGGCGTGCGCGTCGGCCTGGAACATGCGGGCGCGTCGCTCAGCTCGATCGGGCGGCTGTACGAGCTGGGCCTGCACTATGTGCGCATCGACGGGCGCTTCCTGGCCGGCATCTCGCGCGACGACGCGCTGCGCCGCCATGCCGAGCAGCTGTCGGTGCTGCTGCGTGGCATCGGCTTGCAGGTGTTCGCCGAGGCGGTGCAGCAGCGCGCCGACCTGGCCGTGCTGTGGTCGATCGGCTTCCACGGCGCCACCGGGCCGGCGGTGGAGCGCGCGGCGCGTTGACGGCCGCGGCACCGCCGCCGACGCGTCAACCGGCGTCCGTTACCAGCTTTCCGCGATTGACGAGTTCGGCAATGATCTGCGCATCGGTCGCGCTGCCGCCGAGCCCCAGCGCGCTGCGGATGTCGACCCCGGTCAGCACGATGCGCTGGTCTTCGACGCCGGAAGAGTAGGTTCCACCGGAGAAGCCGCCCGTCGAGCTGATGCGGATCGTCGTGTTGCCACCGCTGACATTGAAGTCGAGGTAGCGGTCCAGCGTGGACGCGGTGGTTTCGCCTTGCAGCAGATCACGCAGGTCGAGCACATCGCCGCCGGCCGCCGGTGTGGATGCGTTGAAGTCGCTGATGGTGTCGACCGCCGGCGTGCCACCCGCGCCGCGATCGGCCAGGCGCCACTCGAAGGTGTCGGCACCCGCGCCGCCGATGAGCAGATCGTTGCCCGCGCCGCCGCTCAGGCGGTCATTGCCGTTGCCGCCGTCGAGCGTGTCGGTGCCCGCATTGCCCTGCAGCACGTCGTTGCCGTCCAGTCCGTTGATGACGTCGTTGCCGTCGCGGCCGACGATGTAGTCGGGCGATGCGGTGCCTGTCAGCGTCTCGCTCGACGCGGTGCCGATGATGGTGTTGGACTTGTCCACCGTGACGGTGACGTTCGACGAGGTCGGGTCGCCGTCTGCGTCGGCCACCGTGTAGTCCATCTGGTCGACGAAGGTCGCAGGCACGGCGTCGGGCGCCGAGTACCGGTAGTTGCCGTCGTCCATGTCGACGGCAAAGCTGCCGCCATTTGAGGTCGTGATCGTGAGCGTGCTGGTCGCGGCGTCGAAGCTGCCGTTGTTCGGCCCGCCGCTGGCCGTCACGGTGTTGGTGGCCTGGTCGAAGGCATAGGTCGTGCCTTCGATCGTCACCGCGACCACGTAGCCGCCGCCGTCGGCTCCCATCGAGCCGGCGGTGGAGAAGCTGGCACCGCCGGAAAGCGGCCCGGCAGGGGGCGTCTGGATCGTGCCGGCGAGCACGTTGTCGAGGTCGTCGAAAGCCGAAACGACCACCGCGTTGGTGTTCTCGTTGGCCTGACCGTTGAACGCGATCGGGTCCATCGGTGCCTGCGTGACACCGGTGCCCATGCCGATCGCGAACGAGCGGATCAGGTTGCTGTTCAGGAAGGTCGTCCAGGCAGTCTCGTCGGCCGCGCCGATCTCGGTGCCGCTGGTGGGCGCGCCGTCGGAGAAGAAGTACGACACGTTCTGGGCCGTCGACAGCTTGCCGGTCGCGGTGCCAAAGGCAGTCTGCGCCGCGGCGAGCGAGGCGTCGTAGTTCGTGCCGCCGCTGGCCACCAGCGTCGCCAGCGCGGCCTTGGCGTCGGTCACGCTCGTCCAGGTGGTGCCGATGGCCTGTGCGGTGCTGGAGAAGGTGACCAGCCGCACGGCCACCTGGCCGAACTCGTCGTAGCGATCGAGCAGCGTGTTGATCGACTGCAC
>JAEUPI010000262.1 GCA_016790175.1 Burkholderiaceae bacterium
GACGTGGGCAAGGGCAGCGCGCAGGCGCTGCGCGCGCTGAGCGCCCAGGTGTGGGTGACCGAGATCGACCCGATCAACGCGCTGCAGGCGGCGATGGAAGGCTACCGCGTGGTGACGATGGACGATGCCGCCGACAAGGCCGACATCTTCGTCACCGCCACCGGCAACAAGGACGTGATCACCTATGCCCACATGGCCAGGATGAAGGACCAGGCCATCGTCTGCAACATCGGCCACTTCGACAACGAGATCGATGTCGCGGCGCTGGAAAAGCACTGCAAGTGGGAAGAGATCAAGCCGCAGGTCGACCATGTGATCTTCAAGGACGGCAAGCGCATCATCCTGTTGGCCAAGGGCCGGCTGGTGAACCTGGGCTGCGCGACCGGCCACCCGAGCTATGTGATGAGCAGCTCGTTCGCCAACCAGACGATCGCGCAGATCGAGCTCTACACGCACAGCGACTACTACGAGCAGGGCAAGGTCTACGTGCTGCCCAAGCATCTCGACGAAAAGGTGGCGCGGCTGCAGCTCTCGAAGCTGGGTGCCAGGCTCACCGAGCTGAGCGACGAGCAGGCCGCCTACATCGGCGTGCCCAAGCAGGGCCCCTACAAGCCTGATACCTACCGGTACTGAGGCCGCCGTGGCCACGATCGCCGATCTGCCGATCAGCTTCGAGTTCTTCCCGCCGAACACGCCGGTGGGCAGCGAGAAGCTGAAGGGTGTGGTGGCTGAACTCGCCGCCACGCGGCCGCAGTTCTTCAGCGTGACCTACGGCGCCGGCGGCGCCACGCGCGACAAGACGCTGGCCACAGTGAGGCAGATTGCCGCGGCCGGCTTCGAGGCGGCGCCGCACCTGTCGTGCGTGGGGTCCACGCGCGACGGGATCGCGCAGATCCTGCAGACGTATCGCGAGCAGAACATCCGCCGCATCGTGGCGCTGCGCGGCGACCTGCCGAGCGGCACCGCCACGGTGGGCGAGTTCCGCTATGCCGCCGAGCTGATCCGCTTCATCCGCCTGACGCAGGGCAACGACTGGCACATCGAGGTGGCGTGTTACCCCGAGGTGCACCCGCAGCAGCGCTACGCGAAGCGCGACCTGCAGTACTTTGCCGACAAGATGGCTGCCGGTGCCGACTCGGCGATCACGCAATTCTTCTACAACGCCGACGCGTATTTCCATTTCGTCGACGAGGCGCGCAAGCTCGGCGTCACCGCGCCGATCGTGCCGGGCATCATGCCGATCCTGAACTACTCGCGCATTGCGCAGTTCGGCGCGCGCGACGGCATCGACATCCCGCGTTGGGTGGCGATGAAGATGGAAGGCTTTCTCGACGATGCCGAGTCGATTCGCGCCTTCGGCCTCGACGTGGTGACGCGGCTGTGCGAACGACTCGTCGCCGGCGGCGCGCCGGGGCTGCACTTCTACACGCTGAACCAGAGCGCCCTGTCGCTCGAGATCTGCCGCCGCCTGGGGCGGTAGATACACCTCGACGGGCTGTAAGTGGCGTGTGGGCTTGTCGGGCGCTGCCCGACGAGAACGGTGTTTCGCTTGCGCCGCCTTGCATCTCCACACATCCGCCCGGCGACACGCAACTACCTTTCGCGCCACGGCGGTCGATCGCCACGGATGCCGCGGGAGGAGACATGAAGACGCAGAAGCTGGATCGCATCGCGCTGGCGTTCGCGCTGGTGCTGGCCGGCTGCGGCGGCGCCGAGGACACGCCCTCCGGCGGCACGCCGGCGCCGTCGGCCATTGCGCCTTCGCCCGGCCCATCGCCCGCACCGGGACCCGCGCCCTCGCCGGCGCCGACGCCTGCGCCGGCGCCAGCACCCGCTCCAACGCCGTCACCTGCGCCGGCACCCAGCCCGGAGGTGCAGCGCGGTGCGATGCTCTATCTGCAATGCGCCGGCTGCCACGGCGAAGACCCCGGCATCGGCACGCGCGGCATCTACAAGGGCACGATGGCGAGCGTGCTGGTGGCGGCCTACCGACGTGTGTCGACGATGAACGTGTATCTCAACACGCTGTCGTCGACCGACAACGAAGACCTCGCGGCCTACATCCGCAACCGCGTCGGTCCCTAGCGTTTGCGTCCGCGGGTGCGGCTCGGCGATGCGCTTCGCCCGCCCGACGTGCCCTGCCCCATGCGGGCGGCCTCGGCATGCAGCCAGCGTTCGAAGGCCTGCACCGCGGGCCGGCTGCGCGCGGCCGCATCGGTGATCACGAAATAGGCTTTCGCGGTCTGCCAGCCCTCGCCGAACGGGGCCACCAGCCGGCGCTGGCGCAGCAACGCATCGATCAGTGGCCGGCGACCGAGCGCCACCCCCTGCCCGGCGAGCGCGGCGGCGATGACTTCGTTGTACGACGAGAACGTCAGCACCGATCGCGGCTGCAGATCCGCGAGCTCGTTCGCCTGCAGCCACGACATCCACTCGAGCGGCACGCCGCCGCCCGGCATCGTCTGTAGTTGCAGCAGCGTGTGCGCTGCCAGATCCGCCGGCGCGGCCAGCGGCGGATTCGGCGCTCGCAGCACGGCGGGTGCGCACACCGGCAGCATGGTCTCGTCGAACAGCCGCACCCCTTCGCGCGAATCGGCGCGCTGGTAGCGCACGGCCAGGTCCAGCCCTTCGGCGCGCAGCGAGCGCAGCTCATAGCTGGCGTCGAGCCGCACGTCGATGCCGGGATGATCCTGCGTGAAGGCCCGCAACCGTGGGATCAGCCACAGGGCCGCAAAACTCGGTGTGGTCGACAGCGCGAGCACCTCGCGCACCGACGGCGCCCGCAGTGCCACCACCGTGTGCCGCAGCTGAGCCAGCGCGCTCTGGCACGACAACAGCAGCTTCTCGCCCGCCGGCGTGAGCGCCAGAGCCCGATGTTGCCGCACGAAGAGTTCGACACCGAGGTCCTGTTCCAGCGCACGGACCTGCCGACTCACGGCCGATTGCGTGATGAACCGCTCGGTCCCCGCGCGCGTGAACGACAGTTGGCGGGCCGCTGCCTCGAACGTCAGCAGCAGGTCCAGCGGCGGCAGGCGGTCGGCAGCTTTTTGCATGCGTTCAGGGAATGCCAAACATTCCGAATGATCGTTTGCACCCAGTTCGGTTGCTGCCCATTATCGGCACCTGTGCATTCCAATGGAGCATGCCATGCAGATCGACACCCGGTCCGCCCGTCTCGGCCTGGCACCGAACCGCACGCTGCGTCTGTGCGACGCGCGGGGCGCGACGCTGCGGCCGGTGCGCGGCACGCTGTGGATCACGATCGACCACGATCCGCGCGACATCGTGCTGGAGGTCGGCGAGACATTCACGGTCAATGCCGACCAGTCGGTGGTCGTCACCGCGCTGGGCGGCTGTGCCGAGTTCGATCTCCGCGGCGACCGAACTCTGCCGAAGCGGAGCCCGCAGGACGCTCAGTGGCGCCGGGCGTTCTCGAAGGCAGCGGCCGCCGCCTTGGCCTGATCGGTCACCGCGCCCGGATGGTCGTGGATGTACTGCAGGATGATGTCCGAGAACGCGCGATCGGGCTTGAGACCGAGCTTCTCGGCACGCGCCGCCGCGGCGCCCTTGCTCCAGCCGCCCACGATGCGCTGAATCGTCGGGTCGGGCGCATGCCTGACCAACGCGCGTGTGGTCTTGCCGGCCACGGCCTCGAGCGCGTCGAGCATGTCACTCACCGTCACGTTCAACGCCGGCAGGTTCATGCCGGCGCGGCCACCGAGTTGGGCCTGCGTGGCCTCGTAGACGGCGATCAGCCCGGCGACCGTGCTGGCCGGCGAGGCCACCGGGTGCGACACCGACGGGTC
>JAEUPI010000011.1 GCA_016790175.1 Burkholderiaceae bacterium
GTCTCCACGCGGCCCTCGCGCCAGGGCCTCAGCATGTTGCGGAAGGCCGACTCGAAGGGATCGTTGTCGCCAAAGAAATCCTTGATGCGTAGATCGTTCATGCTCACTCCTCTTCACAGCCAGGACAAACGGTCGCAATCGCGCTGCGACCCGGGACGCACCGACGACCGATGCGTCGCCGATGAATCATGGTCGGCACCGCGTCGATCACGTTGAGCGTGCGCAAGACGGGTCCGCCGCCGCGGCCTCACGCCGCCTCGAGCAAGCGTGCGGTGCCCGCCGGCGTGCCGGCGACGGGCCAGGCGAGTGCGCGCGGACGGCGCGGCGGCCGCGCGCGCCCGGCGGCCGAGGCGCCAGCATCACCGGCGAGGCCGCGGGTGGCCAGTGCGCGCGCCTTGAGGCCATCCATGTCGAGGATCTCCACCTCGCGGTTGTTCACCGCGATCAGGCCCAGATCGGCCAGCGTGGTGAACGAGCGGCTCGTGGTCTCGTGCGCCGTGCCGAGGAAGCTCGCGATGTCGCGCCGCCCCATGCGCAGCACGAAGCGCCGCGGCGACTGGCCGGCGCGTGCCATGCGTGCCGAGACCCACAGGATGAAGCGCGCGAGCCGCACGTCGGCGGTCACGGCCGACATCAGCTCGGCGGTCTCGGCCGCGCGGGCGAGCTGCCGGCTCAAGCCCTGGCGCAGGCCTTCGTCGAGCCAGCCGAGGCCGCTGCGCAACAGCGCGAGCGGCAGCGCATAAACGGTGGCATGTTCGAGCGCAATCACCGTGGCCGGATGCGTGCCCTCGTGCAAGGCCTCGAAGCCCAGCAGATCGCCCGGTTGCGCGAAAGCGAGCACCTGCTCATAGCCGTCTTCGAGCGTCTTCACGCATTTGAGGCTGCCCGAGCGCACGACGAATACGGTGTCGTCATGGTCGCCTTCACGCAGCAGCACCGCGCCCGCGCGCACGCACCACAGATCGGCGTCGACCAGCGGTTCGTTGCCCCGAGTGCCGGCATCGCCCACGCCGAGCAGGCGCATCAGCTCGGCGCGCGAGCCCTGGCCGTGCAGCGGCACGACGCGGCGGTGCAGCAGATTCGGCTCCGCGCGGGGCGACGGGGTGCTGGGCGTGATCGGCGTGGCAGTCATGGCAGCTCCGTGTAGGTTCGTTGAGGGTGCGCAACGTCTGCGCATCACGGAGCCGATGATTCCCGCCCGCGGGCGTGCCGCCTATCGGCTGCGGCTTCAACTGGCCGGGGCGTTCGTCCGGTCGGGTGTTCGGAATATTCCGAATCGGCGTCGGAGCCGATGCCGCGCGACGCGTCGGCCGATGCGAACAGCCCTCAGCGCTGCAACGGCTGCGCGTGCTGGAGCACCCGCTCGACGATGCTCGCCGTGTCGTCGAGCGCGAGCAGGGCCGGCGCTTCCGCCGCGAGCGACACCGATTCCGGAAGCGGTCCCTCGTGCGCCAGCGCGACGATGCCAGGCCAGTCGGGCCACAGCGTGGGCCGGCCGAGCGCGTCACGCCAGACCTCGAGCTTCGGATAGCCGCCGGACTTGAAGCCCTCGATCAGCACCAGGTCGCAGTGCTGCAGGCGGCCGAGCAGGTACTCCAGCGGCGGCTCGCTCGCCCCGCGCAGCTCGTGCATCAGCGCCCAGCGCTCGTTGCCGAGCAGCAGCACCTCCTGGCAACCCGCCTCGCGCAGGCGGAACGAATCCTTGCCTGGGCGGTCGATCTCGATCGACTTGTGGCTGTGCTTGATCAGCGAGACCACGAGGCCGCGCGCGGTGAGGGCCGGCACCAGCCGCTCGAGCAGCGTGGTCTTGCCCATGCCGGAATGGCCGGCGATGCCGAAGACCTTCATCGCGAGGTCACTCGCGACGCCATCGGGCTGCCCGAAGCCAACTCGCGCAAACAGGGCACGCACAGGCAAGCGGAGAAGGCACTGCGCAATACGCGGAGCTGTTCGGCGCTCACTCGCACGGTGGTGCAGGCACAGGGCGCCGCGTCGTGCATACCGCAATGAAACGCCGCGCCGCAGCGCGGGCAGCGTGCGTCGGCGGGCGATGCCGCGTCAGCCAGCGAACAACCCCTGATGCTGCTGCCGCAGCAGGTTCTTCTGCACCTTGCCCATCGTGTTGCGCGGCAGCTCGCTCAGCACGAACACCTGCTTGGGCACCTTGAAGTTGGCGATCCTGGACTTCAGCTCGCCGACGATGGCGGCGCCGTCGAGCGCCGCGCCGGCCTTGGGCACCACCATCGCGATCACGCCTTCGCCGAAATCCGGATGCGGCACGCCGACCACGGCGCTCTCGGCCACGCCGGGCATCTCGTTGATCAGGGCCTCGATCTCGGCGGGATACACGTTGTACCCGCCGCTGATGATCAGGTCCTTGCTGCGGCCCACGATCGAGAGCACGCCGCGTTCGTCGAAGCGGCCCACGTCACCGGTCTTGAACCAGCCGTCGGCGGTGAACTCCTCGCGCGTCTTTTCCGGCATGCGCCAGTAGCCGGTGAACACGTTCGGGCCCTTGACCTCGATGCCGCCGATTTCACCGGCCGGGCAGGGCTCGCCCTTCTCGTTGCGCACGCGCACGCCCACGCCCGGCAGCGGATAGCCCACGGTGCCGGCGCGGCGCTCGCCGTCGGCCGCGTGATACGGGTTGCTGGTGAGCATCACGGTCTCGCTCATGCCGTAGCGCTCGACGATGCGGTGGCCGGTGCGTGCCTCCCACTCGTCGAAGGTTTCGGGAAGCAGCGGCGCCGAACCGGCGAGGAACAGGCGCATGTGTGCGCAGGCTTCGCGGGTGAGCGTCGGCTCGGCGAGCATGCGCACGTACAGCGTCGGCACGCCCATGAACACCGTGGCTTCGCGCAGGCGCGCGATCACCGCCTTCGGATCGAAACGCGCGAACCAGATCATCTTGCTGCCGTTGAGCAGCGCGCCGTGCGAGGCCACGAACAGGCCGTGCACGTGAAAGATCGGCAACGCGTGGATCAGCACGTCGCCCCCATCCTCCGGCTTCCTCCAACCCCAGTAGTCCTTCAGCGTGCGGGCGTTGGACAGCAGGTTGCCGTGCGTGAGCAGCGCGCCCTTGCTGCGACCGGTGGTGCCGCTGGTGTAGAGAATCGCGGCCAGCTCCTCCGGCGTCTTGCGCACGCTCTCGTGCACGTCGCTCATCTGCGCCGCCCGCTCGAGCAGGCTGCCGGTGCGGTCGTCGCCGAGCGTGAACACATTCTTGGTTCCGGCCTTGAACGCGAGCTGCGACAGCCAGGCAAAGTTCTTCGGCGTGCACACCACCACCGCCGGCTCGGCATTGCCGACGAAGTACTCGATCTCGGCGCGCTGGTAGGCGGTGTTCAGCGGCAGGTAGACGAAGCCGGCGCGCAGCACCGCCAGGTACAGCATCAGCGCCTCGACGCTCTTGTCGGTCTGCACCGCGATGCGCGAGTTCTCGCTCAGCTCCAGGCTCGCCAGCAGGTTGGCGATCATCGCGGTGCCGCGTTCGAGGTCGCGCCAGGTGTAGCGAAGCGGCGCGCCGGGGCCGTCGGCCGTCTCGATCGCGGTGGCGTCGAGGTCAGACGGGAACGCCGCGCGCAGCGCGGCGAAGACGCTGGAGTCGGTCATCGCACGGGTGGATGCGAGGGACTCAGTCGAGCTTGGCACCCGAGGTCTTCACCACCTCGGCCCAGCGCTTGACCTCGCTGCCCACGAACTTGCCGAACGCCTCGCCATAGAGGTTCGGCGTTTCGGCGCCGAGGCCGGCCCAGGCGGCCTTGAGCTCGTCGGACTCGAGGGCCTTCTTCATCTCGGCGGCCATGCGGTCGACCGCCTCCTTCGGCGTGCCCTTGGGCGCCCAGATGCCGTACCAGGTGGCCACCTGGTACGTCGGCACGCCGGCCTCGCGCGTGGTGGGCAGGTCGGCGAAGCCCGGCGCACGCTTGTCGGCCGCGGCGGCGAGTGCCTTGATGCGACCGGCCTTGATGTGCGCCGCCGACGAACCGAGCCCGTCGAACATGATGTCGACCTGGCCGGCGATCAGGTCCTGCAGTGCCGGGCCGGCGCCGCGGTACGGGATGTGGGTGATGAAGGTCTTGGTCTGCAGCTTGAACAGCTCGCCGGCCAGGTGGTGCGAGGTGCCGTTGCCGGCGCTGGCGTAGTTGAGCTTGCCCGGGTTCTTGCGCACGAACTCGAGAAACTCCTTCAGGTCCTTGGCCGGCACACGCTGCGGGTGCACGACGATCACCTGCGGCACGCTCGAGACCAGGCCTACCGGAATGAAGTCGGTCTCGAGGTTGTAGTCGAGCTTGGGGTACATCGACGGCGCGATCGTGTGGTGCACCGCGCCCATGAAGAAGGTGTAGCCATCGGGCGCCGCGCGCGAGGCGAGGCCGGCGCCCACCGTGCCGCCGGCGCCGCCCTTGTTGTCGATGATGAACTGCCGGCCGAGATTCTTGGTCAACGCCGCGGTCAGCGGCCGCGCGAACGCGTCGGTGCCGCCGCCGGCCGGGAAGGGCACGACCAGGGTCACCGGCTTGGTGGGCCAGCCCTGGGCCTGCACCAGCGGCGCGGCCAGGGCCGCGAGCGTGGCGGCCACCAGCAGGCCGCAGCGGCCGATCGAAAGCGTTGCCATGGTCTTGTCTCCTGGATCTTCTGGCCGCAGCGCAGGCGGCGTCACAACAGCGCCGAAAGTGCGCGCGAATGTACCACCCGACCCTGCGCGAACTCCTCGTGGCAAGTCTCGATGCGCGACAGGTCGTACAGGTAGTTCACCATCAAGCCGGCCGCCTGCTTCAGGCCCTTGGACGACAGGTTCGCGTGCGCATTGAGCCGCTCGAGCCGCGCGCCGTTGTCGAGGTGGAAGCGCGCCACCGGGTCGCCCTCCGGCGTCGGCGCCAGGCGCACGAGGTACCAAGCGGCCAGCTGCCACAGCGCCTGGTGCGCCGCGGCCGGCAGCGCCTGCAGCGACCCGGCATGCGTGAGCACCGACAACTCGCCGTCGCAGGCCTTGCGCAAGGCCTGCAGCGCTGCCTGCGCCTGCTGGACCTGCGCGGGTTTGGTGCCGGGTTGCGCGTCGATCGCCTGCACGCGCGACAGCCAGGCCATCAGCCCGGGAATGGGGCTCAGCGTGCAGAAGGTCTTCAGCTGCGGCAGCTCGCGTTTGAGCTCCTCGGCCACTCGTTTGATCAGGAAGTTGCCGAGCGACACGTTGCGCAGCCCGGGCTGGCAGTTGCTGATCGAATAGAACACCGCCACCTTGAAGTGATCGGGCGCGAGCGGCGCCGAGCGTTTGTCGATCAGCGGCGCGATCGCATCGGGCATTGCGTCGACGAGTGCCACCTCCACGAAGATCAGCGGTTCGTCGGGCAGCTGCGGGTGGAAGAAGGCGAAGCAGCGCCGGTCGGGCTGGAGGCGGCGGCGCAGATCGTCCCAGCCGTCGATCTCGTGCACCGCCTCGTGGCGGATGATCTGTTCGAGCAATTGGGCCGGCGAGTTCCAGTCGACGCGCCGCATCTGCAGGAAGCCGGCGTTGAACCAGCTGCCCAGCAGGTGCAGCAGATCGGCGTCCACCGCCTGCCAGGCCGGCCGCCGGGCGAGGCGCTCGAGCAGCGCCCGGCGCATGCGCACGATTGCCGCGGTGCCGCCGGGCGCGCGGTTCAGGCGCCGGAACAGCTCCTGGCGCGGCGGCTCGGCCACCTGGGTCAAGCGGATCAGATGCTCGGCGCTCGGTGTGGCCGCATAGGCCTGGGCCTGGGCCAGCACGGCCTGCGGATCGGGGCTGAAATCACGCGCAAGATGGTCGAAGAAGCGTTCGCGCAAGGCGTCGTCGAGGGCGTCGATGCGCTCGACGATGCGCTGGGCGATCACCGGTCCGTTGGCCACGCCGCGCTCGGACAGCAGGCGCCGGCACTCGGCCAGCAGCTGGCGCACGCGGTGGTCCTGCTGCAGCCCGGCGACCTTGGCGCGCACACGCTCCAGCGTGCCCGGCGTGTCGGAGGCGTGGGGTTCGCGAGAGGTGTCTGACACGATCACGGTTCGGTTGGCAACGGCGATTCGGGGCCGCCGGGCAGGATAACAAGGCCGTGGCATCCCAGAGCAGCGTCGGGCCAGTGAGCGCGCCGGGCCGCCCCAAGCGCTCACGCGCCGGAGCGCACAGCGCGAAGGTTGCCTGATGACCTTGCTACAGTGCCCGCCATGGCCGCCGGTGACCCACGCCCCGCCCCGAACGCGCTGCCGCGCAGCGCCGATGGCGTGATGAAGCTCGCCGCGCAATCGATGTTCGACCTCTTCGCGCAGACGGCGATGGGCATGATGGTGGTCGACCGCGAGCACCGCATCGTCTGGATCAGCGAGGGCTACAAGCGCTTCCTGCCGGCGCTGGGCGTGGCCGGCGAGGCCGAGTTCGTCGGCAAACGGGTCGAAGAGGTGGTGCCCAACACCATGATGAACCAGGTGATCGAAACCGGCCGTCCGATCCTGGTGGACCTGCTGACCAACAAGGCCGGCACCTTCCTCGTGAGCCGCTTGCCGCTGCGCGACGAACGCGGCGAGGTGATCGGCGCCGTGGGCCTGGTGCTGATGGACCATCCGGAATCGACGATGCAGCCGCTGATGGTGAAGTTCTCGCGGCTGCAGCGCGAGCTCGAGGACGCGCAGCGCCAGCTGGCCGCGCAGCGGCGGCCCAAGTACACGATCGCGAGCTTCATCGGCGCGAGCCCGGCCGCACTCGAAGTCAAGCGCCAGGCGCGGCGCGTGGCGGGCACGGATTCCACCGTGCTGCTGCTCGGCGACACCGGTACCGGCAAGGAGCTGCTGGCGCACGCGATCCACGCCGCCTCGGCGCGCGCGGCGCAGCCGTTCGTCACGGTGAACATCGCCGCCGTGCCCGACACGCTGCTCGAGGCCGAGTTCTTCGGCGTCGCGCCGGGGGCCTACACCGGCGCCGACCGCAAGGGCCGCGACGGCAAGTTCAAGCTCGCCGATCGCGGCACGCTGTTTCTCGACGAGATCGGCGACATGCCGCTG
>JAEUPI010000067.1 GCA_016790175.1 Burkholderiaceae bacterium
GCAGACGGCACGCGTGGCAGCCCGGCCAATCCGATCCTTGCCGGGCAGCATCCGGAGTACCTTGCCAAGCAACTCTCCGAATTCAAGTCGGGCAAGCGCAACAACGCGGTGATGAAAGGTTTTGCCTCTGCCCTGTCGGACGACGACATGCGGCATGTGGCGGCGTTTTATGCCGGCAAGTCGGCCAAGCCGGGTTTCGCGAAGAACAAGGACCTCGTCGCTCTCGGCGAGAAGATCTACCGCGGCGGCATCGCCGACAAGCAGGTGCCGGCCTGTGCCGGCTGCCACAGCCCCAACGGCGCTGGCATTCCGGCGCAGTACCCACGTGTCGGCGGCCAGCATGCCGACTACACCGAGGCCCAGCTGGGGGCGTTTCGCTCGGGTCTGCGCGCCAACAGTGCCCAGATGGAGGCGATCGCCTCGCGCCTGAGTGACAAGGAAATCAAGGCGGTGGCCGACTACATGGCCGGCCTGCGCTGAGGCGCCGCGGGTTCGCAGCAGCAGGACAGGCCCCGAACGCCGTCAGGGCCGCCCTTCGGCGGCCCTATTTCATGCTTGGCCGTCGCTGACTTCCCGCGGGCCGGCATGAAGATCCAGCGCCGGCCGCTATATTGCGACATGCCATACGTGCGCCGCAACGCCCAGGGTGAACTGGTCAGCCTGCACCGACACGCCGAGGCCGGCACGTCGGAGTATCTGAGCGATGACCACCCCGAGGTCCTGGCCTTCCTGGGACACACGGCAAGCGGAGCCCCGGAGGAGTTCGCCCGTCTGGACGCCGACTTCGTGCGCGTGCTCGAAGACGTGATCGATACGCTGGTGGCGAAGAACCTCATCAACATCACCGACCTGCCGCCCGAAGCGCAGGCCAAGCTGTTTTCGCGCAAGAGCTTTCGCGAGCGTCGTGCACAACATTCGCTGCGGCTGTTCGGCGATACCACAGGGTTCGGCGACGTCATCGGCGATACCCAGCTCGACGATTCGTTGCGCTGACGCCGGTCGCCGCACCCGACAAGGTGGCGGCGAACCGCTCGGAGTTCCGGCAAGGCCGCAGAAATCCTCGAAGCGGCAGGCCCGTCCGATTCGTCGTAAGGTCGCGCCCGGGTCGCCCGACCCAATGTACAAGGCCCGCGAGGACAACATGCTGACGCCCAAGTACCGCGCGTTCGACCATCCCCCCTCCTCCGAAATCACCGCCCGCGCGGTCTTCGAATCCCGGCGTTCGTTCACGGGCCGATTGGCAGCACTCGGCGCCGGCTTCGCCGCCGGGGCGCTGGCGCTGCGCGATACCGCCGCGCAGACAGGCGGATCACCGCTGCCCGGCGTGCGCAGCGCCGTCCCGGGCGCCGTGACCATGGACAAGCCCAACACGCTGCAGGACATCTCCAGCTACAACAACTACTACGAATTCGGCACCGACAAATCCGACCCCTCTCGGTACGCGCACACCCTGAAGACGCGCCCATGGAGCGTGAGCATTGAAGGCGAAGTCAAGAGGCCTGCCACCTACGCCATCGACGACCTGCTCAAGCTGGCACCGATGGAGGAGCGTATCTATCGCCTTCGCTGCGTCGAGGGCTGGTCGATGGTGGTGCCCTGGGTCGGCTACTCTCTGTCGGAGTTGATTCGCCGTCTGGAACCGACCGGGAACGCCAGGTTCGTGCAGTTCGTGACGTTGGCCGATCGCTCGCAGATGCCTGGCCTGCGTTCTTCGGTACTCGACTGGCCCTACGTGGAGGGGTTGCGGCTCGACGAGGCGATGCATCCGTTGGCCATGCTCGCTTTCGGCGTCTACGGCCAGGTGCTGCCGAACCAGAATGGCGCACCCGTGCGGCTCGTGGTGCCCTGGAAGTACGGATTCAAGAGCGCCAAGTCGATCGTCAGGATCCGGTTCGTCGAACATCAGCCGAAGACGAGCTGGGAGCTTGCCGCACCCGAGGAGTACGGCTTCTACTCCAACGTGAATCCCAAGGTCGACCATCCGCGTTGGAGCCAGGCGACGGAGCGCCGCATCGGCGACAGCGAGTTGTTCGCGAAGAAGCGGCCGACCCTGATGTTCAACGGCTATGAGCCCCAGGTCGGCCAGCTTTACGCGGGCATGGACCTGAAGAAACTCTTCTGAGGCCGCGAGGCCGGTGGCGTCCGCCGACAAGGTCCTGCTGCACCCGGCCGCCAAGCCGGCGGTGTTCCTGGTGGCATTGCTTCCCTTCGCCCACCTGCTTGCCGGCGTCTTCACACACGGTCTGGGGCCCAACCCGGCGGAGGCCTTGATCCGTGGTCTCGGCGACTGGACGCTGCGCTTCCTGTGCCTCACGTTGGCGGTCACGCCGATTCGGCAGTGGACGCTCTGGCATGCGCTGGCGCGCTACCGGCGCATGTTGGGGCTCTTCATGTTCTTCTACGCGGCGATGCATTTGCTGGCCTACGCCTGGTTCGACATGGGCTTCGAGTGGATCGACATCGGGCGCGACATCGGCAAACGACCGTTCATCCTGGTCGGCATGTTGTCCATGCTCTTGTTGCTGCCGTTGGCGGCTACGTCGATGAATGCCGCGGTTCGGGCGCTGGGCGCACGCCGCTGGCAGTGGCTGCATCGGCTGGTCTACGTGATCGCGCCGCTGGCGATCCTGCACTTCTTCTGGATGCGCGCCGCGAAGAACAACTTCGCCGAGGTCTGGATCTACGCCACCGTGCTCGCGCTGCTGCTTGGCTGGCGGCTGTGGAGGGCGGTCGGACCGCGCTACCGCATGAAGCTCGGCAGCCACAGCGCCAGGGGCTGAATCTCGAGCACGATCGCCAGAGCGACCACCAGCATCGCGACGAACAGCCACACGCCCCGGAAGATCTGGCCGAGCGTCACGTCCTTCAGCAGCGAATTCAGCACGAACAGGTTCATGCCCACCGGCGGCGAAATCAGGCCGATCTGGACAATCAGCACGATCAGCACGCCGAACCACACCGGATCGAATCCGAGCTGTGTGACGATCGGGAAGAACACGGGAATGGTCAGCAGCACCATCGACAGCTCTTCCATGATGGTGCCCAGCAGCACGTAGATCACCATCATTGCGCCGATGATCGCCAGCGGCGGCAGCCCCATATGGGTGATCCACTGCTTCAGATCGCCCGGCATCGTGGTGAAGTTGATGAACCCGGAGAACAGCATGGCGGCAATCAAGATGGTGAACAACATCGCCGTCGTGCGTGCGCTCTCGACCAGCACCTCCAGCAGCATGCGCCAACTCAGCGCACGCCGCGCCAGCGCGAAGAAGAACGCGCCCGAGGCCCCGATGCCGGCACCTTCGGTGGCCGTGAAGACACCGCCGTAGATGCCGCCCAGGACCAGCACGACCAGCAGGGCCACCCCCCAGATGTCGCGCAGCGCCTTCAGGCGCTGAGACCAGCTGCTGCGCTCGCCGGCCGGCCCCGCCCGCGGATCGCGCCAGGTGATCCACGCCACCCCGGCCATCATCAGCAGTGCGCACATCAGGCCGGGCAGCACGCCGGCCGCGAACAGCTTGCCGATGTGTGTCTCCGTCACGATGCCGTAGATGACCATGATGGTCGACGGCGGGATCATGATGCCCAACGTGCCTCCGGCGGCAATGACCCCGGTGGACAGGTAATCGGCGTAGCCGAGCCGCTTCATCGACGGATAGGCCACCTTGCTCATCGTTGCCGCGGTCGCGATCGACGAGCCGCAAATCGCGCCGAAGCCGGCGCAAGCCAGGATGGTCGCGTGCGCCAGGCCGCCGCGCACATGGCCGACGAACGAATAGGCCAGGCGGAACAATTCGTGCGCGAGTCCGGCACGGGCAACGAAGTTGCCCATCAGAATGAACAGCGGCACCACCGACAGCGTGTAGGCGAAGCCGGTCTCGTAGATCGCTTCCGCGGCATTGCCCGCCGCGGGCAGCCAGCCGCGCATCAACCCCAGTCCGACGTAGCCGACCGCACCCATCGCGAAGGCCAGCGGCACGCGCAGCAGCGCCAGCGCGAACACCGCAGCGAATCCGATCAGCGCCTCAGTCATCGCCCGGCGCTCCAGGCGCCCGCCACGGCGGCCTGCACGTCGATGCTCTGACCGATGCTCACCGATGCCACCTCTCGGGCCGCGGCATCACCGGGGGCCGGCCGCATCGCCATCGACCCCGATGTGGTGATGGGCCACCGGCTGCACCGTGAGCAGCAGATGCACCAGCGATGTCACTAAGCACAGCACGCTCATGCCGTAGACGAACGGCCCCTTCGACAACTTCAGCTGCGCAGTGGTGTCGCCGTACTCCATCATCTGGCCGGCCTTGCCCCACATCAGCCAGGCCACCCCGGCCAACGCAATGGCGCAAGCCAGATCGACGAGCGTCTGCTGCAGTCGGCGCAGCCACGCCGGGAGCAGCGGATCGAGTGAATCGAAGACCACATGCTCACCGGCCAGACTCACCAGCGGCAAGCCGGCGAAGATCACCACCACCATCAGCAATTCGGTGAGCTCCAGCGAACCGGGCACCGACTGACTGATCGCCTTGCGGCCGCTGACGTCGACCAGCGTCAACATCATGATGGCGAACAAGGCCAGCGCAGCCAGTACGCCGCACAGGGTTTGCAGCATTCGCCTCATGCGTGGCCCGGATCGTCGTTCGAACTGCGCGCACTCAAGGCGCGCGGCCGGCCTACTTCTGCAGTTTCGCGATCTCGGCGCGGAACTCCGCCAGCACCTTCTTCGGGTCCTTCATGCCCTTGGCTTCGGACGCCTTGGCCCAGCCGTCCTCGAGCGGAGCGATCTTGGCCTTGACCGCATTGACGAATGCCGCGTCGGCCTTGGTGAAGGTCACGCCGTTGGCCTGCATGAAGGCCAGACCGCGCCGGTCCACCTTGTCCCAGCCGCGACCGAACATCCTGGCCGCGAACTCGCCCGACATCTCGTCGACCGCCTTCTTCACGTCGGCCGGCAGCGCGTCGTACTTCGCCTGGTTCATCACGAAGAAGAATGTCGTGTTGTACAAGCCGCCGGGGAAGATCGTGGCGTGCTTGATCACCTTCTCGATCTTGAAGCTTTCGATCGACTCGGCCGGGAACAAGGTGCCGTCCATCACCCCGGTGGACAGGAGCTCGTAGCTCTCGGGCGCGGGCTTCAGCGTCACGTTCATGCCCAGCGCCTTGCTGATCTCGTTGACCATGCCGCCGCCGACACGGAATTTCAGGCCCGACAGGTCATCGGCCTTGGCGATCGGACGCTTGGTGTTGAAGACGATCCCGGGCCCGTGCGTGAAGACGGCCAGGATCTTCATACCCTTGTGTTCCTCGGCGAACGCCGGGTATTTGGCATACATGCGCTGGAACGCGACCGACACCGCCTCCGACGAATCGCCCAGGAACGGAAGCTCCGCCATCTGGGTATGCACGAAGCGGCCCGGCGTGTAACCGTGCACGGTGTACGAGATGTCGGCCAGGCCGTTGCGCACCGCGTCGGCGGTGCCGGGCGGGGCCGACACACCACGCGGCAGCACGTTGCACTTGACCTTGCCCGGCACCTTCTGCTCGAGCATCGTGCACCACTCCGCCTGGGTGGAAGACAGCGTGTGCGAGGGCGGAAGCCAGGTCGACAGCGTGAGTGTGGTCTGCGCCACCGCCGGCACGCCGACCAGCAAGCCCGCGGCCGCCGTCAACGCGGCGCCCACGACAAGGCGAATCTTCTGGGACATGAGAACTCCTTCGAATCGAATGTGCGAATTGTGGCCGACGCTGCAGTCGACGACGGCATCCGGCTGCGCAAGGACTAACCCCAATGAGCCACGATGGCCCGACGGCGGGCGACGCCGTGTTGTGGCGCCAAGGCATCAGTGGCCGCGGGCTGCCCGGGCTCGCCCCCGCGATCGGGGTGCCCGCGCTGCTCGTCCCCGCAGGCGGGGGAAGCCTGCTGCACGTCTGCCGACCTAGGATGGCACGACCGGCCCTGCACCTGGGGCTGCACCGCAGGGGAATCCGACGTGAGGGCGACAGCCAAGGACCGCAGCCAGGACCAGGAAGACGACGACACCGTTCACGTGCCGCCCAAGCTGCCTTACGGGCCCGCCCGCGTGGCGCTGGATCTCGCGGTGAGGCGGCTCGACGAGGCCGAGCGCCTGCGAGACCCGACGCAGATGTGCGAGGCCCTGGCCGGTCTGTCGCGCTGCTACCGCTCGATTTCTGCCTGGTCGCCTGCGCTGGACTACATGCAGCAGGCCCTGCGTTGGGCCCATGTCGCCGGCGATCTGGCGCTGCGTGTGGGCCTGTTGTGCGAGCTGGCCGAGCTGGCCGTGGCCACAGCCGACGCGATCCTGGCCCCCGAGGGTCGCGAATCGCGCGCCGCCCTCGAGTGTGCACGCGACCATGCATTCGAAGCCGCTCGTCTGGCCGTGCATGCCGCGGACGCGCAGTGGGAGATCCAGGTGCTGTTGCGCGTGAGCGATCTGCTCGACCGCTGCGGCGACCACGACGACGCCATCACGCTGCAGACCCGCGCGCTGACGCTGATCTCGCGCCGGCCCGAGGCTCCGGTTGAGCCGCAACCGCAGTTCGCAGCGCCCTCGCAGCTGATGTAAACCTGCCGGTGCCGGCATTCAAAGCCGGCAACGCGTCGCATTCAGCGCGCCAGCACCGGTGCCAGCGCACGGCCGGTGTGCGTGCCGCGCCGCACCAGCTCCTCCGGATCGCAGGCCGCCGCCACCTGTCCGCCGCCGGCGCCGCCCTCGGGGCCGAGGTCGATCACCCAGTCGGCTTCGGCGATCACGTCGAGATCGTGCTCGATCACCACCACGCTGTGGCCACCGTCGACCAGGCGATGCAGCACGCGGATCAGCTTCTCGACGTCGGCCATGTGCAGTCCCACCGTGGGCTCGTCGAGCACATACAAGGTACGTGGAGGGTTCTGCCCCCGACGCGTCACGTCGTCGCGCACCTTGCTGAGCTCGGTGACAAGCTTGATGCGCTGCGCCTCGCCGCCCGACAGCGTCGGTGAAGGCTGGCCGAGCGTGAGATAGCCGAGGCCCACGTCCTGCAGCAATCGCAGCGGGTGCGCAATCGACGGCATCGAGGCGAAGAACTCGACCGCCTCGTCGACCTCCATGCGCAGCACGTCGCCGATGCTCTTGCCGCGCCAGCTCACCGCAAGCGTCTCCGGGTTGAAACGCGCGCCATGGCACTGGTCGCACGGCACCTTGACATCGGGCAAGAAGCTCATCTCGATCGTGCGCATGCCCTGGCCTTCGCAGGCCGGGCAGCGACCGTCACCGGTATTGAAGGAGAAGCGCGCTGCTGCGTAGCCGCGCGCCTTGGCCTCGAGCGTTTCGGTGAACAGCTTGCGGATCGCGTCCCAGAAGCCGATGTAGGTCGCCGGGCAGGAGCGAGGTGTCTTGCCGATCGGTGTCTGGTCGACCTCGAGCACGCGGTCCACCGCCTGCCAGCCCACGAGCCCCCGGCAACCAAACCACGACGGCGTCTTGCTCGCACGCTGCCCCACCACCGCCTGCAGATTCGCGAGGAGCACATCACGCGCCAGCGTGCTCTTGCCCGAGCCCGACACGCCCGTCACCGCAACCAGCCGATTCAGCGGGATCACCACGTCCACATCGCGCAGGTTGTGCAACGCGGCGCCCTCGATGCGCAAGGCGCCCGCGTTGGGGTCCGCGGTGCGGCGCGGTTTCACCGGATGCTTCAGCGGCTGCGCCAGCCAACGCCCGGTCACCGATTCGGGACGCATCGCCAGCGCATCGACGGTGCCCTCGGCCACCAGGCGACCCCCGCGATGCCCGGCGCCGGGCCCGATGTCGATGATGTGCTCGGCACGTCGGATCGTCTCCTCGTCGTGTTCCACCACCACCAAGGTATTGCCCTTGGCCGAGAGTCGACCCAGAGCCGCGAGCAGGATCTGGTTGTCGCGCGGGTGCAGGCCGATCGTCGGCTCGTCGAGCACGTAGCACACGCCCTGGAGATTGCTGCCCAGCTGCGCCGCGAGGCGGATGCGCTGCGCCTCGCCGCCCGACAGCGTCGGCGCCGCGCGATCCAGCGTCAGGTAGCCCAGCCCCACCTCCTGCAGGAACTCGAGCCGGCTGCGGATCTCCACCAGCACGTCGCGTGCGATGTCGGCATCGCGGCCGGCAAGCGCGAGGCCCTCGACCCAGCGCCGCGCATCGCCGATGGCCCATTGCGCCACCTCGGTGATCGGCCGGCCATCGAAGCGGATCGCGCGCGCCACCGCGTTCAGGCGCGTGCCGCCGCAATCGGGGCAGGGCTGGTCGCCGACGCCTTCGACCTCGGGCTCCTCCGACGGAAAATTCTGCTCGCGGCCGCGGTCGTCGTCGTCGCGCTGCGAGTCGTCATACGCCTTGCGCTGCTCGCGCGTGAGGGCCAGGCCGGTGCCGACGCAGCCCGTACACCAGCCATGCTTGCTGTTGTACGAGAACATGCGCGGGTCCGGCTCCGGATAGCTGGTGCCGCAAACCGGGCAGGCGCGCTTGGTGGAGAAGACCTTCACCTGCCCGATGCCCTCGCCGCCCTGGCCGTCGACCAGCGCACCCTCCAGGCCGTCCAGCGGCGCCAGCAGGTGCATCACCCCCTTGCCGACATCGAGCGCGCGCGCCAGCAACTCGCGCAGCTCGGACTCGCGATCGGCCTCGATCACCAGGTCACCCACCGGCAGCTCGAGCGTGTGTTCCTTGAAGCGATCCAGGCGCGGCCAGGGGTCCACACGCATGAACATGCCGTCGACGCGCAGGTGCGAGTGGCCGCGCGCCTTGGCCCATTTGGCGAGATCGGTGTAGACGCCTTTGCGGTTGACCACCAGCGGCGCGAGCAGGCCCACATGCTGGCCGCGGTGGTCGCGCAGCAACTGGGCGGCGATGCTCTCCACGCTCTGCGGCCGCACCTCGGCGCCGTCGTGCGTGCAGCGCTGGGTGCCGAGCTTGACCCACAGCAGCCGCAGGAAGTGCCACACCTCGGTCGTTGTGGCCACCGTGCTCTTGCGGCCGCCGCGCGACAGACGCTGCTCGATCGCCACCGTGGGCGGAATGCCGAACACCGCATCCACCTCGGGCCGGCCCGCCGGCTGCACGATGCTGCGCGCATAGGCATTCAGCGATTCGAGGTAGCGGCGCTGCCCCTCGTTGAACAGGATGTCGAACGCCAGCGTGCTCTTGCCCGAGCCCGACACGCCGGTGATCACATTGAACTTGCCGCGCGGAATGTCCACCGACAGGCCCGACGTGGCGCGACCCGCGGCGTCGGCGCTCGCGCCGCGCAGGTTGTGCTCACGCGCGTTGACGATGCGGATCGTCTCGTCGACGACCCTTGCCGCGTCGCGCCGTGCCTTCGCCCAGGCCTGCAGCGGCAGGCCCTCCTCGGCGCGTTGCTCGCCGATGCCCAGCGCCGCCTCGTATTCGCGCAACGCGCGGCCGGTGTGCGAGTGCGCGTGGGCCTTGACGTCCTCCGGCGTGCCTGCACACACCAGCTCGCCGCCGCCCTCGCCGCCTTCGGGGCCGAGGTCGACGATCCAGTCGGCGCTGCGGATCACGTCGAGGTTGTGCTCGATCACGATCAGCGAGTGGCCGGCCTCGAGCAGCTTGCGCAGCGCACGCATCAGCTGGGCGATGTCGTCGAAATGCAGGCCGGTGGTCGGCTCGTCGAACAGGAACAGCGTGCCCTTCTTCGCCGGCCGCTGCGACGGAGACGCCGCCGCCTCGGCGAGAAAGCCTGCGAGCTTCAGCCGCTGCGCTTCGCCGCCCGACAACGTGGGCACCGGCTGGCCCAGGCGCACATAGTCGAGTCCGACATCGACGATCGGCTGCAGCCGCGCGAGCACCTCGCGGTCGTCGCGGAAGAGTTCGCAGGCCTCGGCCACCGTGAGGTCGAGCACGTCGGCGATCGACAGCTGGCGCGCACCGCGCACCAGGCGCACCTCGAGCAGCTCGGCGCGGTAGCGGCGGCCATCGCAGTCCGGACAGCGCAGGTACACGTCGGACAGGAACTGCATCTCCACATGCTCGAAGCCCGAGCCGCCGCAGGTGGGGCAACGGCCGTCACCGGCATTGAAGCTGAACATGCCGGCGCCGTAACCGCGCTCGATGGCCGTCGGCGCTCCGGCAAACAGCGCGCGGATCTCGTCGAACGCACCGACATAACTCGCCGGATTGCTGCGCGCCGTCTTGCCGATCGGGCTCTGATCGACGAACACCGCGTCGGCCAGCCAGTCGGCGCCGAGCAAACGGTCGTGTGCGCCGGGCGATTCGGTCGCCTTGCCGAAATGGCGCGCCAGCGCCGGCACCAGCACGTTCTGCACCAGCGTGCTCTTGCCTGAGCCCGACACGCCGGTCACGACCACGAGCCGCTGCAGCGGGAACGCGATCTGCAGGTTCTTCAGGTTGTGTTCGCGCGCACCTTCGAGCACCAGCTTGGGCGTGGACTCCGACACGAAGCGGCGCATGCCGATGCCCACGTGCTTGCGGCCGCCGAGATAGGCGCCGGTGAGCGTGTCGGCCGCTCGCGCCGCCTCGGGCGTGCCGTCGAACACGATGCGCCCTCCCATGGCGCCCGGGCCCGGTCCCAGGTCGATCAGCCGGTCGGCGGCCAACATCACCGCGGGATCATGTTCGACGACGACCAACGTGTTGCCCGCATCGCGCAGGCGATGCATCGCCTCGACGATGCGGTTCATGTCGCGCGGGTGCAGCCCGATGCTGGGCTCGTCGAGCACGAACAGCGTGTTCACCAACGACGTGCCGAGCGCAGTGGTGAGATTGATGCGCTGCACCTCGCCGCCCGACAGCGTGCGGCTCTGCCGGTCGAGCGTGAGGTAGCCGAGGCCGACGTCGCACAGGTACTTCAGGCGCGTGCGGATCTCGGCGAGCAGCAGCTTGAGTGCCTCGTCGAGCAGCGTCGACGGCAGTTCCAGCCGATCGAAAAAGCGCCTCAGCCGCACGATCGGCAGCAACATCAGGTCGTGCAGCGTGAGCCCGGGCAGCGCTTCGAGCTGCTCGCGCGACCAGCCGGTGCCCACCGGCAGCACACGGCGCTCCCGCGACATCACCGCATCGGCATCGGCCGCACTGCCGAGCCGCCACAACAGCGCATCGAGCTTCAACCGTGCGCCGCCGCAGGCCGTGCAGGGCGTGTAGCTGCGGTACTTGGACAGCAGCACCCGGATGTGCATCTTGTAGGCCTTGCTCTCCAGGTAGCCGAAGAAGCGGCGCACCCCGTACCACTGCTGGTTCCACTTGCCGGTCCAGTTCGGCGAGCCCTCGATCACCCAATGCCGCTGCGCCTCGGTGAGCTGGCTCCATGCGGTGTCGCGCGGAATGCCGGCGGTGCCGGCATGGCGCATCAGGTCGTCCTGGCATTCGGCCCAGGCCGGCGTCTGCAGCGGCTTGATCGCGCCGTTGCGCAGCGTCTTGCGATGGTCCGGGATCACCAGCCCCCAATCCACCCCGATCACGCGGCCGAAGCCGCGGCAGGTCTCGCAGGCGCCGTAGGCGGAATTGAAGGAGAACAACGCCGGCTGCGGTTCGGCATAGCGCAGGTCGCTCTCGGGGCAGTGCAGCCCGGTGGAGTAGCGCCACAGGTTCGTGGCGTCGCCCTCGCCGAGCACGTAGACGTTGACTCGCCCGCTGCCCCGCCGCAGCGCGAGCTCGATCGCCTCCATTACCCGTACACGCTCGGTGCCGGCGAGGCGAAACCGGTCGGCCACCACGTCGAGCACCTTGCGGTGGTTCACCACCCGCTCGGCCTGCACGCGCGTGAAGCCGCTGGCCGACAGCCACTGCTCCACCTCGGCCGGGGTCACGGTCTCCGGCAGCTCGACCGGAAAGGTGATCACCAGGCGCGGATCCCCCGCCGCGGCGCTTCGCGCGACCAGTTCGGCAAAGATCGTCTCCGGCGTGTCGTGCCGCACCGGCCGTGCGGTCTGCCGATCGAACAGCTGCGCTGCCCGAGCATACAGCAGCTTCAGATGGTCGTTCAGCTCGGTCATCGTGCCGACCGTGCTGCGGCTGGTGCGCACCGGGTTGGTCTGGTCGATCGCGATCGCCGGCGGCACGCCGTCGACCTTGTCGACCGCCGGCCGGTCCATGCGGTCGAGAAACTGCCGCGCGTAGGCGCTGAAGGTCTCGACGTAGCGCCGCTGGCCCTCGGCATACAGCGTGTCGAACACCAGGCTCGACTTGCCGGAGCCCGACGGGCCGGTGACCACCGTCATCTCGCCGGTGCGGATGTCGAGGTCGAGGTTCTTCAGGTTGTGCTGGCGTGCACCGCGGATGCGGATGGCACCGGACATGGAACGGCCTTCCTCCAACAGGGCCGAACATTCTAAGGACGGTCATCCACCCCGCGACCGCGGGCGGAAGACGATGCGCTGGCTGTAACGTGCGGCGACTTTGTCACGGCGGCGTGCGTGCACCGACCGGTGGTGCCCGCGAATCGCGATCTACGCACGTCCATCGCGCCGTCGGCGCGGCATGATGGCGGTCATCGCCCGTGCCCCTCGACCGACCATGAGCCAGAACACGAACAGCAAACCCTTCAAGCCTTCGGGCATGATCGAGTTCGATGTCGTCGATCTGAACGAGGCTCGCGAGGAGGCCGCGCGCCCGGAGGCCGTGGTCGCGATGGAGCGCCTGATGCCCGGCTACTGGGAGGAGCAGCGGCGGCCGGCCACCGCCACCGACCGCGCGCTCACCGGCAAGGCCATCGACTGGATGCTCAAGCTGCCGGCGGAAGCCCGGCCCAAGGCCCTGTCCAGCCAGTTCCCGCGCATCGTGAACCACCTCGCCGAGGGCTGGCACGATCTGGCGAACACCCGCCTGGGTCTCATGCGCTTGCTGGCCGACGAGCGTGGAGGCCGCAAGGGCTTCTCGCTGCAGATCGAGCAGGAGATCGGCCGCCTGACCGCGCACCTGCAGACGGTGCTCGACGACACGCCGACCGAGCCGGCAACGCTGTAGCGCGGGCGGCCGCGCAGCGCCGCCATTCCAGACCCATCCTTTCGCCAGGGTGCATCCGATCGCTGGATGCCTGCGTAACTTCGGGCCGTATACCGGCTCTGCGCACCCGGATGCCTGACGGCCTGGGCGACGCATGCCGCCGTCCACCACCCAAGGAGCACCCGATGAAGACACCGATTGCGCTTGCCGCCGCCCTGCTTGCCGGCTGGGCCGGAACCTCGGCCGTTGCCGCCGATGCCATGGCCGGCAAGGCCCGCGCAGAGACCGTGTGCGCGGCCTGCCATGGTGCGAACGGCATCAGCGTGTCCGACACCATTCCCAATCTGGCCGGGCAGAAGGCGGCCTACCTGGGCAACCAGCTGCGCGCGCTGAAGGACGGCGTTCGCAAGAACGCGTTGATGAATGCGATCGCGGCGCAGCTGTCGGCCGACGACATCGCCAACGTCGCGGCCTACTACGGCTCGCTGCCCGGCGCCGGCGTCGCGACGGCGAAGTCCGACTTCCTGCCGACGCTCAGCCGCACGTCGGTCACGTTCCCCGAGAACCACCGCGCGACCTACACCTTGTACGCCACCGTCAACCGGCCCGACATCAACCAGGTGCGTTACCTCTACGCCAACCCGGTCGCGATGCAGGCGGCCAAGGACGGCAAGGCCCTGCCCGACGGCTCGGTGCTGGTGCTGGAGCAGTACGCGGCCAAGCTGGGCGCCGACCGCAAGCCCGTGGCCGGCGCCAACGGCTTCTTCGAGCCGGATCGCTTCGTCGCGTTCGCGGTGATGCAGCGTGGGCCCGGCTGGGGCAAGGACATCCCCGAGATGCTGCGCAACGAAGACTGGAACTACGCCGTCTTCGCGGCCGACAAGACGCTGCGCCCCGGCGTGAACCAGGCCGAATGCCTGGCCTGCCACAAGCCGCTGGACAAGGCCAGCTACGCGTTCAGCTGGGCCCAGCTCACGGCCAAGGCCGGCTCCCGCTGACCGGGCGCCTACCGCTGCGCGTCATGCCGGATCGGGTGTCGAGGTGCCCGCCGCGGCGGGCACCGTCACGCTGACCGTCGTACCCCTGCCGGGCGCGCTTTCCACCCGGATCTGCCCATCGTGCAGTTCGACGATGCGCTTCACGATCACCAGGCCGAGCCCGCTGCCGCCGTCGGCCGGCGAGGCCGAGCGCTGCCTCGCGACCATGCGGTCGAACAGATGAGGCAACCTCACCGCATCGATGCCTGCGCCGTCGTCGCAGACCTGCACCTGGATCGACCCGTCGTGCGCGGTGGCGCGCAGCACGATGCGCCCAGCCGCCGGCGTGAAACGCAGCGCGTTGTCCACGAGGTTGGCGATCGCGCGTTCGAACAACTCGGGATCCACGCGAGCGAAGCAGCCGTCGCTGCCGCTGGCCTCCTGCCGCAACTGCACGCCCTGTCGCCGCGCACGATCGGCGAAACGCATCACGATGTCGTCGAGCAGCTCGTGCAGATCCAGCATCAGCGGCTGCAGCCGGTAGGTCGGCTCGTCGAGCAAGGCCAGATCGCCCAGCGAGCGCACGAGCTGTGCCGCATTGCGCGTGTTGCGCAGGGCCACGCCGACCAGCGCCTGGTCGTCGCTGCGCGCGGCATCGCCGGCCCAGCGCTGTTGCAGCGTCTCGAGGCAGGCCACGCTCGCGGTGAGCGGCGAACGCAGGTCGTGCGAAAGGTTGCTCACGCTCTCGCGGCGAAACTGGTCGAGCCGCCGCAGCGACTGCCATTGCTCGTGCAGAGTGGCCAGCAGGGCCGCGAAACCCTGACGCAGTCGGCCGAACTCGTCGCCCGCGCGCGTTGCCGCGGCATCGCCGAACGCCGGCGCGGCCTCGAACCCATCGCGCTGCGCAGCGGCGACATCGGCGCTGAGGTCCCGCAACGGCCGCGTGACTGCGGCAATGATCCACAGTGCCAGCGCGGTGGTCAGCACGATCACCGCCGCCGCGCCGGCGAGTGCCGGGCCGGCGAAGCTGCTGCGAAACAGCTCGGCGCGGCCGGAGCGCAGCGCCGGTGGCTGGCACACGAGATAGAGGTAGCCTTCGACACCGTCGCCCGGCGCGATGCGCTGCCGCTTCAGCGCGCGTGCGGCGATCACGGCGTCGGCCTGCATGTGCTCGGGGTCATCGCCCATCACGTAGGCAGCCCGCCGTCGGTCGCCCGCGGCGGCCACGGCCTGCCGCACCGGCTCCACACGCACCTTCAGCCCCGGCCGGGCCGAGCCGCTGCTGGCCAGCACGGTGCCGTCGCCGGCCAGCAGGTACAGCTGCGACTCGGGCTCGAACAGCAGCACGTTGCGCAGCAACGCGGCGATGCTTTCGGGCCGGCGCTCGTGCAGATCGAGCAGGTCGTCGTACATCGCCACCACGCGGCCGACGAAGGCGTCGGCACGGACGTAGGTGTTCTCCTGCTCGAAGCGCTGCAGCGCCAGCGCGAAGGTCAGCACCACGCCGAGCACGGCCACCAGTCCGGTCAGCGCGATCGTCAGCGCAATGCGCAGACGCACCGTCATCGTCAAAGCACCCGCCTATGGCGCATCGCGCATCTTGTAGCCCGCCCCGCGCACCGTGAGGATCACCTGCGGCCGCATCGGATCGGCCTCGATCTTCGCGCGCAGCCGGTTGATGTGCGTGGTCACCGTGTGCTCGTAGCCCTCGTGCGAATAGCCCCACACGGCATCGAGCAGCTGCGCACGAGAGAACACCCGGCCCGGATGCAGCGCGAAGTGCAGCATCAGCTCGAACTCCAGTGCGGTCAACTCCAGCAACCGGCCGCCCACGCGCACCTCGCGCCGAGAGGGCGCGATCGCGATCGCGCCGTTGACCAGCGTCTCGGCCGCCTTCGGCGCCTGGGCCTGGCGCAACAGCTCGGCGCGGCGCAGCATGGCCTTCACGCGCGCCAGCAGTTCGGCCATCGAGAACGGCTTGGTCAGATAGTCGTCGGCGCCGAGTTCGAGGCCGAGCACGCGGTCGAGTTCGGTCGAGCGGGCTGTCAGCATCAGGATCGGAACGACCGCGCCGCGACCGCGCAGCGACTTGCAGACATCGAGCCCGTCGACGCCCGGCATCATCAGATCGAGCACCAGCAGATCGCGCGGCGCGGCATCGAAGCGGCGCAGCGCCTCGGCACCGTCGGCCACTGCGGTCACCTCGTAGCCGGCCTGCTGCAGATTGAGTGCGATCAGGTCGCGGATGTCGGCCTGGTCTTCGGCGACGAGGATGTGCGGCGGCATGGACAGGTGTCGCCCGGCGTGCGGGCGTTCTTACAACGATGTTATCTGCCCGTGATGTGCCGCGAGCCCGATGCGAGGTGCGATCCGCACAGTGCTGGCCATTCGCCACGCAGCCGGAGCAAGCCATGCCTCACGACCCTGCCGCATTGACCTGGGCCGATCTGGCCGCCCAACGAGCCTTTCTCGTGCGCTATGCGCGGCATCGGCTGATGGATCCGTCGCTGGCCGAAGACCTGGTACACGACGTGTTCGAGGCCGTGATGAACGGCCGTGCGCCGTTCGAGGGTCGCTCCGCACTGCGCAGCTGGCTGGTCGGCATCCTGCGCCACAAGATCGTCGACCTGGTGCGGCAGCGCAGCGGGCACGACAGCCTCGACGTCGACGACGCGGCCGAGGCCTGTGCCCTCGAATGCCCGGCCGCTCGCCCCGACGAGGTGGCCGAACTGCGCCAGCGCCTCGCCCGCACGCTCGACCGCCTGGGCGAACTGCCGACGGCCCTGCGCGACGCCATGCAGCTGCGCGTGCTCGCCGAGCAGAGCACCGACACCGTGTGTCGCTCGCTCGGCATCACCGAGGCCAACCTGTTCGTCCGATTGCACCGTGCACGCTCGCACCTGGCTGCGGCCGTGGCCTGAGCATCAGCGGCGGGGCGCGTAACTCATCGCCACTCGACGATCGAGATGCCGAGGCCCAGCTTGTTCTGCTTGTGGTTGTAGTCGATCATGCTCTCGCCGTAGCCGGTGAACCACTGCGTGTAGACATGCAGCGCGCCGTCGATCGGCACCGACCATTCCAGCTGGGCCGATCCGCGCGAACGCGAGCCGCCGCGCAGCGAATGGCGCAGCTGCAACGCAACGATGCCGCCACCGAGCTTGCCGGTCAGCAGCACCTCGCTGCGACCCATGTAGTCGCCGATGTCGGGGTTGTCGTCGTCGCCGGCAGCCTCACCGATGCGCCACCACGGGCGGATCTGCATCGTCCAGTCGCCGCGCTCGAAGGCCGCTTCGCCGACCCAGCGGTTCCAGCTGCGCGACAGCGGCAGCGAACGGCCGTTGGACTGATGGTTCAGCGCCACCGAGGCCAGCCGCAGGCGCCAGCCGAGCAGATGCTGGTCGATCGGCCAGGCGTAGATGAGCTCGGGCTCGTAGTTCGTCTCGCGAAACGGCCGCGACTCGGCGCCGTTGTAGACCTGCCAGCGCGACGACTGCGTGTAGCCGCCCCAGATGGCGCCGCTCAGGCCCAGCGGCCGCTCCCACAACTTGGCCTTGAGGCTCAGCTGGTACTTCACCTCCAGTGGCCGCAGCACCAACGGACCTGTGACCGAGTGATCGGGCGACGGCGAACTCGGCGTGGCGTTGACGCGGTCGGTCCAGTTCAGCGGCAGCAGATAGACCGGCTTGTGCGCGCGCGGGTAGAACAGCTCGCCCCGGCGGCGGCCGTCGAGATCCCAGCGGTCGTCGAACAGCGACGGCGCGGCTCGCGCGGCCGGCGGCGTGGCCGTGCCCGGATCGGCTTTCAGCGGCGGACGGTTGGCACCCGCCGGAATCGGGTCGCGGTCGAACGCGCGGTCGTAGCACGCGAGCCGCGACTTGTCGTCGTCGATGCGCACGCAATCGGCAGCATCGTCGCGAGCTGCCAGTGCCGGCTGGGCCGCCGCGGCGCAGACCAGCAGCGCTGCGCCGAGCCGGCCCAGGCCGCCGCGTCTGGTCTGTGAAGGCACCCGATCCGCAACCACAACCGGCACTGTGCCAGAAGCCCGGCACCATCGGCCGCCGTCCACGCGTCGCGATAATCGGTGCATGACTGCCCCGATCCGCATCATCTCGTCGATGGCCACGCGCCAGGTGCTGGCCGACCTGATCACGCGCTTCGAGCAGCGCTCGACACAGAAGGTCGTCGTCGAGTCGGTCGGCGGTGTCGACGCCGCCAAGCGCGTGCGCGCCGGCGAAGCCTTCGATGCCATCGTGCTCGCCAGCAACGTGATCGACGATCTCGCGCGCGAGGGCCATGTGCTGGCCGGCAGTCGCACGGATCTCGTGCACTCGGGCGTGGCCGTCGCCGTGCGCGAGGGTGCACCCCGACCCGACATTCGCACGGCCGACGCCGTGCGCGCTGCGGTGCTTGCCGCACGCAGCATCAGCCTGTCCACCGGCCCGAGCGGCGTGGCGCTCGCCAAGCTGTTCGAGCGCTGGGGCATCGTCGAGGCGATCGCGCCGCGTTTGGTGCAGGCGCCTCCCGGCGTGCCGGTCGGCCGGCTGGTGGCCGAAGGACAGGTCGAGCTCGGCTTTCAGCAGCTGAGCGAGCTGATGCACCTGAAAGGCATCACCGTGCTCGGGCCGCTGCCGCCGGAGATCCAGATCACGACGACGTTCTCGGCCGGGGTGGCGAGCACGGCGGCGCAGCCGGAAGCCGTGCGCGCACTGCTGCGGGATCTCGCGTCACCGGCCGCGGCCGAGATCAAGCAGCGGCACGGCATGGAGCCCGCTTAGGGCCCGGTCTCACGCCGCGAAGAACCGCTCCACCAGCGCAAAGTGCTCCGGCGTGTTCAACGCCGGCGCATGGCCGCAGCCGGCGATCTCGACCACCACCGCGCGCGGCCCGCGTGTGCGCATCGCCTCGGCCACGTGCGGCAACAGCAGGTCGGAGCTCTCGCCGCGCAGCGCCAGCACCGGGATGTCGAGCGCGTCCCAGGCCATCCACTGCTGGTAGTCGTCGGGATACACCGCGAACTGGCGCACCATCGCCGGGTCGTAGTGCGGGGTCACGCGGCCATCGGGCAAACGGCGTACCGAGGTCTCGGTGAGGCGCCGCCATTGCGTGTCGGTGAGCGTGCCATAGGGCTTGTAGATCGTTCGAAAGTAGGCCTCGAGCTCGCTCACGGTGGCAAATGCGCTCGGGCTTCCGGCATAGGTGAGGATGCGCTGTTGCGCGGCCGCCGGCAGCTCGGGGCCGATGTCGTTCATCACCAGCTTGCGGATGCGGCCGCGCAAAGGCCCGGCGGCCGCACGCAGACCGATTGCGCCACCCATCGAGGTGCCGAGCCAATGGCAGCGGTGCACACCCAGACGGTCGAGCAGCGCCTCGGCGAGCTGCACGTAGAACGCGAGGCAGTATTCGCGATCGGGCTGCGGGCTCCATTGCGACAGGCCGCGGCCGATGGTGTCGGGGCAGATCACGCGGTAGCGCGACGCCAGATGCGCGGCGATGTCGTCCATGTCGCGCCCGGTGCGCGCCAGGCCGTGCCAGGCCACCACCACCTCGGCATGCCGCGCGCCCCACTCGGTGACGTGCAGCTCGCGCCCGGCGGCGGTGATGTAGTTCGAGGTGAAGCTCGTCATGGATAACGCCTTGGCGCCATCGCCGCGGCGCGCAGCCGCCCGACGATGCCGCTCGGGAAGTGATAGACCGCCAGCACGAACAGCACGCCCAACCACAGCAGCCAGCGGTCGGGCGACACCACCTGCCCGAGCAGCGGCACGCCCTCGAGTGCCGATTGGCCGAGCTTGAGCAGATCCTGCAGGTAGTTCTGAGCGAACACGAAGATCACGCTGCCGACCACCGCGCCGTAGAGCGTGCCCATGCCGCCGATCACCACGATCAGCAGGATGTCGAGCATGATCTCGAAGCTGAGCGTCGTGTCGGGGCCGGTGTAGCGCAGCCACAGCGCCAGCAGCGCACCGGCCAGCGTGGCGTACAGCGCCGCCAGCACGTTGGACAGCGTGCGATAGACCACCGTGCGAAAGCCGATCGCCTCGGCGCGGAAGTCGTTCTCGCGAATCGCCTGCAGCACGCGGCCGAACGGCGAATTCACGATGCGCAGCAGCGAGAGGAACAGCAGCGCGACGACCACGAACAGCAGGTAGTAGGTCAGCACCTTGCCGTCGATCGTCACGCCGAACAGCGGATCGGCGAACAGCTCGAACGACGGGCTGAACACCGCGGGGTTCTTGAAGGTCAGCCCGTCTTCGCCGCCGGTCACGTCCGACAGCTGCGAGGCCAGCGTCTGGAACGCCGCGGCCACCGCCAGCGTGATCATCGCGTAGAAGATCGCACGCACGCGCAGGCTGAACAGGCCGATCACCAGCGACAGCACGAGCGAGACTGCGAGCGCGGCCACGAGCCCGAGGCCGATGGCGCCGAAGCCCGGTTCGAGACGCGACGACGCAATCGCCACGCCGTAGGCACCGATGCCGAAGAACATGGTGTGTGCGAAGCTCACGATGCCGGTGTAGCCGAGCAGCAGGTCGTAGCTCGCCACCAGCAGCACGAACACCAGCATCTTGGCCGCCGCGCCGAGCGGCTTGCTGCCGGGGAAAATGAACGGCACCAGCGCCAGCGCGATCACGATTCCGATCAGCGCCCAGGCCAGCCAACGGCTGCGCGGCATGTCGTGAGACAACAAGCGCCTCAGCATGGCGTCGGCCCTCCGCCGGGCCGCCCCAAGGAGGGCCGAGCCCCCTCGGGGGGCTGCGAACGAAGTGAGCGTGGGGGCACCATGTCTATCGATTGGTCACCGGATACAGGCCCTGCGGCCGCCACAGCAACACGGCGACCATCAGCCCGATGTTGGAGAACAGGGCCACCTTCGGCGCCAGGAAGCCGGTGTAGTTCGCCATCAGCCCCACCAGCAGTGCGCCGACGAAGCAACCGAGCGTGCTGCCCAGGCCGCCGATGATGATCACGATGAACAGCAGCACGTTCACCTGCGCGCCGATCTGCGGCGTCACGTTCTGCTGGTACAGGCCCCACAGCACGCCGCCCAGCCCCGCGAGCGCGCTGCCGGCGACGAACACGCCGACGAACAGGCGGCGGATGCGGTAGCCGAGCGATTCGACCATCTCGCGGTCCTGCACGCCGGCGCGGATCAGCAGGCCGATCTTGGTGCGTGCCAGCGTCCAGCCCATCGCGGCGAAGACCACCGCGCCGATCACCATCGCCAGCACGCGGTAGCGTTCGATCGCCGCGTCGCCGATCACATAGGAGCCGCGCAGCGCTTCAGGCAGCGGCAGCGGAATCTGCGCCGGCCCCCAGACCACCTTGATGATCTCCTCGCCCACGATCATTCCGCCCATCGTGATCAGGATCTGCTTCAGGTGCAGCCCGTACACCGGCCGCACGATCACGCGCTCGAAGGCCCAGCCCGCTGCGGCGGCCACCGCCATCGCGGCCAACATCGCCGCGAACACGATGGCAATCTGCGCCGCGCCGGAGCCGCCGCTCCAGGCGGTGGCTCCGCCGATCACCGTGGTGGCGACGAACGCACCGAGCGCGATGAACACACCGTGGCCGAAGTTCAGCACGTCCATCAGCCCGAACACCAGCGTCAGGCCCGAGGCGATGATGAAGACGATCATGCCCATCGCGAGCCCGGCCGCGGTGAGCGTGAGCCAGGTCGAGGGCGAGCCGATTGCCGGCAGCGCGAGCAGCGCCACCGCCGCCAGCAACGCAATCGGCTTCCAGTCGAACTGCGACTTCGGAACGGCTCCCGATGACGCAGCGGCGGCGGCTGTGGCGGCGTTCATTGATGCACCCCCAGTGAAAGCCCCAGCAGCCGCTGCTGCAGCGCCTCGTCGTCGGCCAGCTCGCGCATCGAGCCCGCGTGCACGACGCGGCCGTTGTCCATCACCGCCACCTGGTCGCCGAGCGAGCGTGCCATGTGGAAGTTCTGCTCGACGAGCAGGATCGTCGTCTGCTGGCGCTTCAGCTCGTTGAACGCGGTGATCAGGTTCTGGATGATTGCCGGCGCCAGGCCCTTGCTCGGCTCGTCGATCAGCAGCAGCGCGCGCGGCTCGACGATCGCACGTGCCACGGCGAGCATCTGCTTCTGGCCGCCGCTCAACTTGCCCGCCGGGTAGAGCCAGAACTTCTGCAGCGCCGGAAACAGCGAGAAGATCCAGTCCAGCCGCTTACGGTCGAGCTCGCCGGCATGGCGCGCGCTGCGCGCCGCGAGCACCATGTTTTCCTGCACCGTGAGGTCGGTGAAGATGCCCATCGCCTCGGGCACGTAGGCAATGCCCCTGGTCGCGATATCGGGCGTGGCGAGGCCCTTGATCGAGTGGCCCTGAAAACTCAGCTCGCCGCCGCTGGCGGGCCACAGGCCCATGATCGTGCGCAGCGTCGTCGTCTTGCCGGCGCCGTTGCGGCCGAGCAGCATCGTCACCTGCCCCGGCAGCACCTGCAGGTCCACGCCGTGCAGGATGTGGTACGCGCCGATGTGCGTCTGCACGGCCTTCAGTTCGAGGATGGTGTCGGTCATGCTAGGAGCCTCCCCGCCCGGCGGGGAGGGGCCGGGGTGGGGTGCCGTCATGTTCGGCCGAAGGGCCTACCTCGGCGTCGTAGACGCCGAGGTAGGCTTGCTGCACAACGGCTGACGCAATCACCGTCGCCGGCTCGCCGTCGGCCACCAGCGCGCCGTTGTGCAGCACGACGATGCGGTCGGAGAGTTCCCGCACCACGTCCATCTTGTGCTCGACGAGCAGGATCAGCCGGTCCTTGCGCGCCTTCAGCGCACGGATCAGGTCGAGCACCACCGGCACCTCGTCGACGCTCATGCCGGCGGTCGGTTCGTCGAACATGTAGACCATCGGGTCCAGCGCCATCAGCAGGGCGACCTCGAGCTTGCGCTGGTCGCCGTGCGGCAGCGCGCTGGCATGCGCGTCGCGCTTGTCGTCGAGGCGCACGGAGGCCAGGATCGATCGCGCCTCGTCGATCCAGGTCTTGCGGTCGAGCCAGACGCGATAGATGTCGATGCCGCCGCGGCCGCGCCCCTGCTCGCGCGCCTGCACCGCGAGACGCACGTTCTCCTGCGCGCTGAGGTTCGGAAACAGCTGCGTGAGCTGGAACGCACGGCCGAGGCCGCGCCGCGTGCGCAGCGGTGCAGGCAACCGGGTGATGTCGTCGCCCGCCAGCAGCACCTGCCCCTCGCTGGCCGGCAGCTGGCCCGAGACCAGGTTGAAGTAGGTGGTCTTGCCGGCGCCGTTGGGCCCGACGATGGCCGTCAGCGTACCCGGCTCGAACGCGCAGCTCACGTGATCGACCGCCACGTGGCCGCCGAAGCGGATCGTGAGGTCACGGGTTTCGAGCAGGGCGGCCATGGTCAGCACGTGCCCTTCACGAAATGCCCGCGCGGCGATTCGCGCAGGCTCGTGCTCTGCCACCACCAGCCGAGCTTCTGCCCCGAGCCGCGCGCGCTGACGCTGCCGATGCCGCTCCACACGGCGCGGCCGCCCCAGGCATGCCAGCCGTTCAGCGCCTCGGTGCAGCGCGGCGTGGTGCCGGCCAGCCGCTCGACCATTGCGACGATGGCGCCCAGCTGCGCACCCGAACGCTGCGCATAGTCGATGCCAGTGGTGCCCCACCAGTCCCAGCAGCCGTTGGTGGCCGCCGCGCTCGTCTGCGGGTACAGCACGACGATGCGGTTGCTGTCGGCCCAGCGGTTGTAGCCGGCGCGGCGCACGAAGTCCTCGCCGACCGCATCGAGGTTCTGCAGGCAGCCGTGCAGTGCCACATGCAGGCGGCACGGCGTGCTGGCAGCGCTGCAATCGGCCGGCACGAACAACCAGCCCTTTGCGCCCGTGCCGCGGTCGTCGGCCACGAAGTCGAGTTGATCGAAAGACACGAGGCGCCCGCGCAGCGTGCCGTCGTTGCGCGGCGCGAGCGCGCCCACCAGGTGTTTCAGCAGATCGCCCGCGACGTCGACGTCGCAATCGTTGATGAAGGGCTTGCCCTTGAACGCGCAGGCGCTGCCGAAGTCGTCGGTCGGCATGCCGTGCTCGGCCGGCACGTCGGTGCGGTACACGATCTGCGCCGACGGCACGAAGGCCTCATAGAAACGCTTCAGATCGCTCACCAATGCCGGTGCGACCACGCTGTCCTTGCTGCCGGCGAACAGGTACACGCGGCTCGCATGCAGATGGCTCGTCGCATCGATCGCGTCGATCGCGGCCCAGCTCTTCGCGGTGGTCACCAACGCCTCCACCGGGGGAGCGCTGCTGCGCGACAGGCAGCGCGTGGTCGCCAGTGCCACCAGGCCCTGCGCGCAGTAGTACGGCCCCGCCGCGACAACGCCAGCGCCCTTGAACACCGACGACCAGGCCACGTGCAGCTGCACCGCCATGTAGCCGCCCGACGAGAGGCCCGAGACGGTGACGGCGCCCGCATCGATCTTCAGCGCCGGCAACGGCGCCGCCTGCGCGGCACCCGCCAAGGTGCACGCGCACAGCACGGCCACACGAAACCACGCGGTGAATATCACAGCATCCAAGGTCCGACTGGAGCCCCCTCCCGGAGGGGGCCCGGGGGAGCGAAACGTTCGGCGCGAAGCGCTGGCGGCCGCAGGCCGTCAGCGCTTGTTGCGAATCGGGATCTGCAGCTCGCTGGCCGGAATCACCCGCACCAGCTCGGGCACACCCCAGGCGAAGGCCGGATCGTTCTTGATGCGGAAGTGGAACATGTCCTGCATCGCCTGGTGATCCTCCTTGCGGAAGGTCATCTTGCCCTTGGGCGTGTCGAAGCTCAGGCCTTCCATCGCGGCGATCAGCTTCTCGGTGCCGGTGTCGCCGTTGGTCTTCTTCACCGCCGCCACGATCGCCATCGCCGCGCTGAAGCCGCCGGCGGTGAAGAAATCGGGCGGCTGCTTGAACTTGGAGTAATGGTTGGCGACCATCCACTCGTTGACCGGATTCTTCGGAATGCCGAAGTAGTAGTACAGCGCGCCTTCCATGCCTTCGAACTGCTTGTAGGCCACCATCGCCGGCAGGATGTTGCCGCCGGTGGCGAGCTTGATGCCGTAGCGCTTTTCCAGATCCATGTCGGCGATCTTCGGGAACGGCGTGGGGTTGCCGGCCCAGCCCACCGAGATGAACTTCTTGCCCGGCTGGTCCTTCAGCTTGTCGACGATGCGCTGCAACCCGGCGGTGAAGTCGGTGGTGCCGGTGGGCAGGTACTCTTCGTGAACGATCTTGGCCTTCTTGAGGAAGTCTTTCGAGGCCTTCACACCGTCGCGGCCGAACGCCGTGTCGTTGGCCAGCGTGGCCACCACCGCGCCCGGCTGGTCCAGCGCCGCGGCGTTGGCGGCGGCGTCCTGGCTGGAGCTGCGGCCGGTGCGGAAGATGTACTTGTTCCACTTGTCGCCGGTGATCGAGTCGGCCACGGCCGGCTCGACGAGCAGGATCTTCTTGTACTCCTCGGCCACCGGCAGCATCGCCAGCGCCACCGGCGAGGCGGTGGGGCCGACCGCGATGTCGACCTTGTCGTCGGCATAGGCGGCGGCCAGCAGCGTCTTGCCCACGTCGGGCTTGCCCTGGTCGTCCTTCTCGAGCACGGTGATCTTGCGGCCGGCGACGGTCATCGTGCCGCCCGTGGCGTATTCCAGGCCGAGGTTGAAGCCGACGATCGTCTGCTTCGCATAGGCCTCGAGCGGGCCGGTCTTGCTTGCGATCAGCGCGATCTTGAGTTCCTTGCCTTGCGCGAAGGCGCCGGGTGCGGCGCAGGCGGCAGCGGCCAGGGCCAGGGCGGACAGCGCGGTGCGGCGCGGCAACGTGGTGCGGATCATGCGGTCTCCTGTGGACATGCGTGGTGTGTCGACGCCGGGCGTCGTGACGCGATGGTTCTGCAAACGCGATGCCAGAAATCGCTTTGTCAGGGCAAACCCCGAGACCACCGCGCCGCAACGCCCGCATCGGCAGCTTCGGCCGCCTTCGATGACACCTCGGAAGGCGTGGCACAGGCCGGCGGCCCGGTCGCACTGTTCGCCAAACGGACACGACACACGCCATGTGACCACGATCCGGACAGTGGGAGGACATCCGCCACGCCCTCCGAAGTTGTCAGACAACCTGACAGCGCCACCGGGTCTGCCCGCAGTGCGCGCCGGCGTCGCAATCGTTAGCCTGTGCGCGCCGACAAGGAGACCGGTATGCAACGCAGACAGTTCATCACCACGATCGCCGCCGGAGCGGCCGTGGCCTCGCCCACCCTGCGCACCGCGCACGCCCAGGCCATCACGCTGCACGGCGCCGTGCAGTTCGCCGATGACCATGCCTTCACCAAGGCCTTGGTGCGTTTCGAGGAGCTGGTGAAGAAGTACTACGGCAAGCCAATCAACTTCGTGCTGCACAAGAACAGCGAGCTCGGCCTCGAGAAGCAGTACTTCGAATACATGGCGCAGGGCAAGGCGGTCGACTACGGCATCGTCTCGCCGGCACACATGAGCACGTTCTCGAAGGCGGCGCCGTTCATCGACGCGCCGTTCCTGTTCCGCGACCTGGCGCACTGGAACAAGGTGCTCGATTCCGACATCCTCAAGCCGATCGCCGACGAGGTGGCCAAGAACGCCGAGGTGATGCTGATCGGCTACGCCGGCGGCGGCACGCGCAACATCTTCGTCAACAAGCCGGTGCGCAACCTGGCCGAGATGAAGGGGCTGAAGGTGCGCGTGCAGGGTGCGCCGATCTGGAGCCGCACCTTCAGCGCCATCGGCATGAGCCCGACGGTGATCGCCTACAACGAGGTCTACAACGCGATCCAGAACAACGTGATCGCGGCCGGCGAAAACGAGGCGGCCGGTGTGGAGGCGATGAAGTTCTACGAGGTGGCGCCGCAGCTGTCGATGACGCAGCATGCGATCACGATCCGGCCGATCTGCTTCTCCGGCAAGACCTTCGCGAAACTGCCCAAGGACCTGCAGGACGCGATCGTCAAGGCCGGCAAGGAAGCCGGCGCCTACGGCCGCCAGGTGGAAAGCTCGGAAGACTCGGCCAAGCTCGACGCGCTGGAGAAGGCCGGCAAGCTCAAGCGCGTGCCGTTTGCCGATCGCGACGCGATGAAGAAGCTGGCCGACCCGGTGATGGACGCCTACGCCAAGGAGATCGGCGCCGACCAGATCTTCGCCAAGATCAACAACCTGAAGTAGGCGCCCGGCCCATCCCCACGCGGCGACGCGAAAGCGCCGCCGCTTTTTTGCATGCAGATCTTCAGAACCTTCACCGCCGCCTACAGCCGGCTGCTGTCGTGGCTGCTGGTGTTCTCGGTCGCGATCCTGATCATTCCGGTGAGCCTGCAGATCTTCTCGCGCTACACCGCGCTGATCCCGAGCTACATCTGGACCGAGGAGATGGCGCGCTTTCTGTTCGTGTGGATGGTGATGATCGGCGCGATGATCGGCATCCGCGACAGCGCGCACTTCGAAGTCGACGTCTGGCCCAAGCTCAATCCGCGGGCCAACGCGCTGCTGCGCATCGTCTCGAGCCTTTTCATCCTCGGCTTCGCGCTGGTGTTCGTGTGGGGCGGCTGGCTGTTCACCAGCTTCGCGTGGAAGCGCTTTTCCGAGCTGGCCGAGCTGCCGCTGTGGACCATCCACATCGCCTGGCCGCTCACGGGGCTCACCTGGCTGGTGTTCCAGGCCGAGCACATGGCCGATGCATTGCGTGTGCTGATGGGCCGTGAGGCTGCCGTGCCGGCGGGAGGCCAGTCATGAACGCCGCCCTCGACCCCGGCACTGCCGCATCGATCCTGTTCGGCATCTTCTTCGCGCTGATGCTGCTGCGCGTGCCGGTGGCCTTTGCACTCGGGCTGGCCTGCCTGCCGATGTACTACCTCGAGCCACGCCTGGACACGCAGGGCCTGGTGCAGGAGACCTTCAACGCGTTCAACTCCTTCATCCTGCTGGCGGTGCCGTTCTTCCTGCTCACCGCCAACCTGATGAACGTGGGCGGCATCACCGACCGCCTGGTGCGCTTTTCGCGCGCACTGGTCGGGCACTTTCCCGGCGGGCTGGCGCAGATCAACGTGGTGCTGTCGATCTTCTTCGCCGGCGTGTCGGGCTCCTCCACGGCCGACGCGGCGAGTCAGAGCAAGATCTTCATCGAGGCGCAGACCAAGGAAGGCTACGACCTCAGCTTCTCGGTGGCCATCACCGCCGTCTCGGCCGTGCTGGCAGCGATCATTCCGCCGTCGATCATGATGATCGTCTGGGGCGGCGTGCTCACCGTGAGCATCGGCGCCCTGATGCTGGCCGGCATCATCCCCGGCCTGCTGATCGGCCTGGCGCAGATGGCCACCGTGCACGCCTATGCGAAGG
>JAEUPI010000077.1 GCA_016790175.1 Burkholderiaceae bacterium
TCCGCGGTACTTCCGGCCCACCGAGGTGGAGACGCTGCTGGGAGACCCGAGCAAGGCCAAGCACAAGCTCGGCTGGGAGCCCAAGACCACCTTGCAGGAGCTGGTGGCCGAGATGGTGGAGGCCGACTACACGGCCGCCAAACGCGACAGCCTGGTCAAGCTCGCAGGCTTCCAGGCGTACGACTACAACGAGTGATCATGTTCATTCAGCGAATCGTCCAGGCCATTGCCAAGCGCGTGCCGCCGCACGCGAAGGATCGCGCGGAGGAGGCGCTGCTCGGGCTGCGCGACTTCGAGCGCCTCGCCACGCCGGCGCAGTCGGCGTTGACGATCATCTGCGACGACGGCGAATTGAAGGATCTCGACGTCGTCGAGGTGCTCGAATCGCGTGGCGTCAAGGGAGTCTTCGCGGTGTCGCCCGATCTCATCGGCCGGCCGGGTTTTCTGAGCTACGAGCAACTGCGCAGCATCCGGGCGGCGGGCCACGAGATCGCCTTCCACGGCACGACGCACGATGCCTTCACGAGCTTTGCCAACACGCGCAGCCTGCAGGAGGCCGTGCGCGACGGCATGCGGCGCCTGCATGCCGAGGGCCTGGGCGCCCCCTCGACGCTGATCTATCCATTCGGGCGCAACAGCCGTAGCGTGCGCCAGGCGGTCTCGGGCAGCTTCGATTGCGCCTTCACCACCTGGTTCGGCCTCAACGAGAAGCGCTGCAATCGCTATGCAATCCGGCGCATCCCGTTCGGCGCCTACACCGGCAAGCTGCCGGCGACCGAAAGCTGGTATCGCGGCCTGATCGACCGTTGCGCGGCGGGCGCGTGCTGGCCTGCGCTGATGCTGCACCCGAGCGGGCCGGGCCACGACCCATCGCACGACGAATTGCTCGGGCGGCTGATCGACCATGCCCGTGAGCGCGGCCTGGCCGTGCGCAGCGTGACGGCTCACCTGGCCGCGGCCACGCAGGCCGGGCAGACAGGGCAGGCAGCCGGGCGGGTACCGGGCTGACTGGACGCGGGTGATGCAGCATTGGCCGATGTCCTGTGCGGCTTTCGCGGCGAGGAGCCGCCGGTGAAGGCGGCCTCCGGCCTGACCGGCCGCGCGCTCACCGGCCTGCGCTGGAACTATGTCGGCATGGTCGGCCGGATCGCGGCCACGTTCATCAGCCAGATCGTGTTGGCGCGGCTCCTGGGGCCGGAGCCCTTCGGGCAGTTCGGCTACGCGTTCCTCACGATGACGATGCTGGCGCTGGTGATCGAGATGGGCCTGCAGTCGGCGCTCGTTCAGACACCCGACCTCAAGCCATCGGACATCGCCACGGCGTTCGGCCGCCTGCTGCTGGCCGGCGGCGTGGCGGCCGCCATCGTGATGCTGCTGGCCGACGTGATCGCCGTGGAGATCTTCGCCGCGCCGCAAGCCGCACCGGTGCTGCGCGCGATGGCCCCGACACTCCTTGTCGGTGCGGCCACGGCGGTGGCCACGGCTTCGCTCAGCCGCGACATCGAATTCAAGGTCATCCAGCTCGCGGGGCTGGGCTCCTATGTGGTCGGCTACCTGGTGTTCGGCTTGGCGGCTGCGGCGCAGGGCCTCGG
>JAEUPI010000109.1 GCA_016790175.1 Burkholderiaceae bacterium
CGCCTCGATGCGCCCGAGGTCCACCAGGTGCGCGGGGGCCGCGAAGCGCAGCTTCATCATCGGCAGCAGGCTGTGCCCGCCGGCCAGCAGCTTGGCGTCGGCGCCGAGTGTGCCGAGCAGCTTGACCGCGTCGGCCACCGAACGCGGGGCGTGGTATTCGAATGCCGCAGGCGTCATGCGCGTGGTCTCCTCTTGGTCGACTCGCGGGCCGGTGCTTCGCGAGAAGCGCGACGGTAGTTCAGCGCGTGCGCCGAACGCCCCGCGGCTGCACGAACCGCCGGCGCGGCGCACGAACCGCTGCGACGTTGCACGAATGGTGTTCAGGCCCTCTTCGGGACGGCGCCTCGACGGCGTCGAACGACTGATCGGCATTCCGGGTAAACCCGCGCCGGCGCAGCGTTCGCTGCGGCACCGCAGCGATGCTGCGCCGCAAGCGTCGCCTGCTCAGATTTCCGTCAGGCCGAGCCGTTGCAGCAGCTTGGGCACGCTGGTGCGAGCCACCGGCAGCGAGGCCTCTTCGTGGCGCAGCTTCAGGCTCACGCGGCCCTCGTCGCGCACGATCTGCTCGGCATGCTCGAGGTTGGCGAGGTAGCTGCGGTGGATGCGCAGGAACGCCCCGCTGTCGAGCCGGCTCTCGAGGTCGCTGATCGTGAGGTTGCAGAAGCTCGACCCCTGCGCCGTCGTGACCCAGGTGTAGTGACCTTCGGCGCGCACGTAGATCACCTGCTCGGCGTCGACCAGCACGATGCGATTGCCCGCCACCGTGGGAATCTTCTGCAGCAGGCGCTTCGCATCGGGCCGCAGCGCGGCCGGGTCGTCGTGGCTGACGGCGTCGGTGATGTCGTAGAAGACCAGCGTGTAGCCGAGCGTCTGGCCGTTGGCATCGGCCATCTTGGCCACCTTGATCATCAACACCCGTTCGGGGATGTTGATGATCATCGTCATCGGCGGCGGGTTGCTGACGGGGCATTCGGTCTGGTCGATCAGGAACCTGACCTTCGGCTGCGACCGCTCGGGGTGGAACGACAGCACCATCTTGTCGAAGGGCTGCTTGTCCTCCACCGGCAGCACGCGGCGCGCGAAGCTGTTCATCGCCACGACTTTCAGCTCGCGGTCGAGCTGCACCAGCCCGACGTCGGAGCGTTCCAGCAGGTACAGCGGACTGGCCGAGTGGGCGGGCAGGTCCATGACATCGCACCGTCAGTTGGTTGCCGCATTCATTGCACCACGAACGCGACGGACCGACATGCGCGATATCCCGGGATCCGCGCGCACGCCGCGGTAGAGTACCTTCATGACGCTGAAGGATCCGCACGGCAACCTGCTGGCCACGAGTTCGCAAGAGGCGGCCGACGCGGTGGACACGGCGTTGTGGCGGATGATGTCGTTCTACGACGTGCCGATCGCGGACTTCGAGCGCGCAAGCGAAGCCGATCCCTACTGGTCGCTGCCGCACACCATGCATGCCGGCTTCCTGCTCAGCCTCACCGAGCCGAGCCTGGTCGCCGAGGCGAGCCGCCATCTCGAGCGCGCCACGGCGCTCGCTGGCGGCGCGCCGGCGCGCGAGCAGCTGCACCTGCAGGCCACACGCTGCGTGCACGACGGACGCTGGCACGAGGCCTGCGCCCTGTGGGACGAATGGCTGCTGCATCACCCGCGCGACGCCCTCGCGCTGCAATGGGCGCATCTGTGGGACTTCTATCGCGGCGACGCGGTGAACCTGCGCGGCCGCCCGGCGCGCGCGCTGCCGGCGTGGAGCGAGACCGACCCGCTCTTCGCGCATGTGCTCGCGTTGCATGCCTTCGGCCTGGAGGAGAACAACCTGCAGTCGCAGGCCGAGGAGGCCGGGCGCCGTGCACTGGCGCTCGAGCCGCGTTCGCCGTGGGCGATCCATGCCGTGGCCCATGTGATGGAGATGCAGGGCCGCTGCGAGGAGGGGGCGGCCTGGCTGCGCCAGCATCAGGGCGCCTGGGCCAACGGCAACGGCTATGCCTGTCACCTGTGGTGGCACCTCGCGCTGTTCCGGCTCGAGGCGCTCGACGAGCCCGGCGTGCTGCGACTGGTGGATGCCCATCTGTCGGGCGATGCGTTGCAGGTCACGCTGAACCGCGTGGATGCCGCGGCCATGCTGTGGCGGCTGCACCTGCTGGGCGTGCCGGTGGTGGCCCGAGCGCAGACGCTCGCGGCGCAGTGGGATCTGGCCGACGCGAGCGCCGGCTACTACGCGTTCAACGACGTGCATGCGCTGCTGGTGCTGCTGATGGCCGAGGACACCACACGTGCCGAGCATTGGGTGGCGCGCTGCGCTGCGCACGCGATGGCGGCCGACGAGGCGGTGCGCAGCAACCACGTGATGGCACGCGAGGTGGGCGCGCCGCTGATGCGTGCGTTGATGGCCCAGCAGCGCGGCGAGGCCGACGCCGCCGCGCAGGCACTCTACGCCGTGCGCGCCAAGGCGCAGCGATTCGGCGGCAGCCATGCCCAGCGCGACCTGATCGACCAGACGCTGCTCGCCGCGGCGGCCAACGGCACCGAGTCGCGCGCGATCGGCCAGGCCGTGCTCAACGAGCGGCGCATGGCCAAGCCGGTGTCGCCGCTGACGCGGCACTGGGCGGCGCGGCTGCATGTGGGGGTCGATTGAACAAGCCCGCGCCTGCGGCCAAGCCGCCCGAGAAACATCCGCTCGCGATGCTGGAAGACCGGATCGGCGAGCAGCTGCGCGAAAGCCTGGCCAGCGGAGAGCTGCAGCGTGCGCCGAGCTGGGGCAGGCCGCTGCAATTCGGCGACGGCTACGACGAGACGCCGGCCGAGCTGCGCTTGGCGATGAAGGTGCTCAAGGACGCCGGCATCGTCCCGGCCGAGGTGGAGGCGTTGCATCGGCTGGCCGCGTTGCGCCGCGACGCCGCGGCCGCCACCGACGAGGCGGCAGGCCGCGCGCTGGCGCAGCAGGCGAGCGATCTCGAGCAGCTGATCCGGCTACGCCTGGAGCGCCTGGCGCGCGGTTCGTTATAGCTTCGCGCCGACGGGGCAGCGCACTAGATCCAGGGCTCGGGCAGCTGCTCGGCCGCGATCGCGGCTTGCACCGCCGGACGCTGCAGCATGCGCTGCAGATACGGCCCGAGGTGCGCGCGTTCGCGTGCCGGCCGCGACGCGGCACCGCCGAAGCCGCGTGTCCATCGGCCCATCACGAAGGCGAACGGGTCGGCGGCGCTGAAGCGCTCGCCGAGCAGCCAGGGTCCGCCGTGCGCGGCGAGCTGATCGTCGAGCTGGTCGAGCATGCGGCCGATGTCGCTTTGCGCTTGCGCACGCACCTCGGCCGCGCCGGCGGAGTTGCCCGGCGCCACCAGACGCTCGGGATAGAAATAGTGCAGCAGTCGCGCCTGCAGCGTGTTGGTCATCCAGACCAGCCATTTGTACAACTGCGCCCGCTCGGGGGTGCCGAGCGCCGGTGCCAGGCCGGCCGATGCATGGGTGTCGGCCAGGTGCAGGCAGATCGCCGCGGTCTCGTAGATCACCAGATCACCGTCGACCAGCACCGGGATCTGGCCGTTCGGATTGAGCTTGAGGTATTCGGGGGCGCGTTGCGCGTCACGTTCGCGGTCCACCAGCGCGAGTTCGAACGGCACGCCGAGTTCGAGCAGCAGGATGTGCGGAATCAGGCTCGCGTTGCCGGGGTAGTAGTGGAGGACGATCACGATCGTGCGCCGCGGCGCCCCTCGCCCTGTCAACTGACGCAGCCCGCTGCCACGCGCACGGCCGCCGTCACCGCCACCGGTTCGGGAATGCGGTAGCCGTAGCGCACGGCAGTCACCTCGGCGAGGATGCTGACCGCGATCTCGGGCGGCGTGCGGGCACCGTTCTTCAACCCCACCGGCCCGTGCAGGCGCGCCAGCTGCGCCTCGGTGATGCCGAAGTGCTCGGTGAGCCGGGCCTTGCGCTTGGCCTGGTTGGCGCGCGAGCCGATCGCGCCGACATAGAACGCCGGGCTGCCCAGGGCCTCCATCAGCGCCAGGTCGTCGAGCTTGGGGTCGTGGGTCAGCGCGATCACCGCGGTGTGGCCGTCGGGCTTCAGCGCAACGAGAAGGTCGTCGGGCATCTCGCGCGACAGTGTCACACCGTCCACGTTGAACTCGCCGGCGTATTCCTCGCGCGGATCGCACACGACCACGTCGTAGTTCAGCGTGCGTGCCATCTGCGCCAGGTACAAGGTCATCTGCCCGGCGCCGATGATCACCATGCGCCAGTGCGGGCCATGGTGCGTGACCAAGGTGGTTTCCGTGAGTTCGAGCTCGTCGGCGTCGCCGGCCGGCTCGAGCACGACCTCACCGCTGGCGAGGGTGAGCACACGCCGCACGCGCTCGCCGCGGCCCAGGCGTTCGAGCAGTTCGTCGACGCGCGTGCGCGGCAACACCGGCTCGAGCACCAGCTCGATCAGCCCGCCGCAGGGCAGGCCGAAGCGGTGCGCCGCATCGGCGTCGATGCCGTAGCGCACCACCTGCGGCTTGCCCGAGACCAGCACGCCTTCGCGGGCCTTGTCGATCAGATCGTCCTCGATGCAGCCGCCCGAGACCGAGCCGACGATGCGGCCGTCGTCGCAGATCGCCACCACCGAGCCCGGCGGGCGCGGCGCCGAGCCCCAGGTGCGGGTAGTGGTGGCCAGCACCACCTTGCGGCCGGCCGCACCCCATGACGAGACCTGTTTCAGCACCTGCAGATCGACGTTATCCATGGCGATGTCCTTCGGGAGTCTTGCGGCGTGACGAGGCGCCGCGAGGCATTGCGTCAGTCTTGGCCTGGCGGAAGTTCCACCACGGCAGGGCCCGCGTCAGCGACAGGATCTCGCCGCTGCGCACCGCGGTGTAGCCGGGCAGCTCGTGCAGCGCCAGCGCAAAGCCCGGAGCCGCGAGCGCCTGGCGCAGCTGCTGAACCGCCGGATGTTCCAGCGTGTCGGCGAGACAGACCAGGAAGTAATCTTCCTCGATCAGCGGCACGAAGCCGAGGCCGAACGCACGCGCGGCCGCCTCGATGCCGACGCCGGCATCGGCCAGGCCGCTGGCGATCGCCGCGGCGACGGCCACGTGGCTGTCTTCCACCAGGGCCGTGCTGGCGTCGCCCTCGGGCAGGCGGATGCCGAGCTTGGCGAACAGGTGGTCGGTCAGCAAGCGGGTGCCCGAGCCACTCTGGCGCTGGATGAAGCGCAGCGCCCTGCCGTCGGCGAGCGAGCGCCGCGACAGGTCGGTCAGGTCGCGCAGCTTCAGCGGGTTGCCGTGCGCCACCATCAGCCCCTGCATGCGGCGCATGCAGCCGATCAGCTTGTGCCGGCCCGGCTTGAGCAGCGGCTTCAGGCCGCGCGCGAACACACGCGCGTCGCCCTGCAGTGGCGGCACGTGGAAGCCCGCCACCAGGCAATGTCCTTCGGCCAGGGCGCGCAGCGCATCGAGGCTGCCGGCGAACTTGAGCTCGATATGCAGCCGCTGCGACGCCAGCGCACGCTCGCGCAGCAGAGGCAGTGCCATGTCGTGGCTCGCGAAGAGCGTCAACACCTGGTGCGTACCGTCGAGTGCGTCGGCGAGCACACGTTCGAGCTCGGCTCGCAGCGCCTCGATGTGCGGGGTCAGCCGCGCACGGGCCCGTTGCTCGGCCCACAGCAGCCGCTCGGCAAACGGCGTCAGGCGTGCCGGCTGTCCTTGTGACCAGGTGACCAGCGGCTCGCCCAGCACCTCCTGCCACTGCTTGAGCGAGCCCCACACATGGCGATACGACTGCCCGAGATGCCGCGCCGCATGCTGGATCGAGCCGTGCTCGCGCACCGCGAGCAGCAGATCGAACAGCGGGTTGTGCACCTCGGCGCCTTGCTGGCCGCCCGGGTGAAAGCTGTACTGAAGGTGAACCCCGCGGTGCTTCATGAACGGCGTATGGGTCGATGCCTGTCGGTCCGCACGAGAGGGCCACGATACCGCAACCCGGCATTCCGCTGCGCTCACCCGGGATGTACCCATGTGAGACAGTGAAAGTCCTTGATCTGCGCGGCTTGCCGCCGGCGCGCGGCGCCCGGGACAATGGCGCCATGGGCTTGCCCGAAGTCAATCGCTGGACGACGCTGCTCGCGGCTCTGGAGCAGGGGCTGCTCGAGCGCGAGAGCGCTTCCCGGGTGCTGCTGCTGGCCGCGCTGGCCGGCGAGCATGTGCTGCTGATCGGGCCGCCCGGCACCGCCAAGAGCGAGCTCGCGCGGCGTCTGCACCGCGTGATCGGCAGCGCCGGCTATTTCGAGCGACTGCTGACACGGTTTTCGACGCCCGAGGAGCTGTTCGGCCCGTTGTCGCTGAAGTCGCTCGAAGACGACCGCTACGAACGGCTGACCACCGGCTTCCTGCCCACTGCGGGCATCGCCTTCCTCGACGAGGTGTTCAAGGCCAACTCGGCGATCCTCAATGCGCTGCTGACACTGCTGAACGAACGCGAGTTCGACAACGGCAGCGGCCGCGTGAAGACGCCGCTGGTCAGCGTGGTCGGCGCGAGCAACGAGCTGCCGACGGACGAATCGCTGCAGGCCTTCTTCGACCGCTTTCTGCTGCGCGTGCCGGTGGCGCCGGTGGGCGACGCGTCGTTCGCCGCGCTGTTGAGCCTGAACGATGCGGCACCCCTGTCGGTCACACCGCTCGCCGAGGCCGAGCGCGCCGCTGTCGAGGCGCTGTCTTCGTCGGTGGCGCTCGGCGCCGAGCTGATCGACGGCTGCCAGCGCCTGCGCGTCTGGCTGGCTGCGCGGGGCCAGCCGATGTCCGATCGGCGCTGGCGGCAGTGGATCGCGTTGATGCGCGTGGCCGCGGCCAGCGAAGGCCGCACGCAGCTCGATGCGCTGGATCTGTGGCTGGCACCGTTTGTCGCGGCTGCCGCGCCGCCGGAGATGGCAGCGCTCGAAGACTGGTTCGCAAGCGAGCTGATCGGCGCCGTGGCGCACGACGCGCCCTGGCTCACGCGCGCGGTCGAGGCCTTCGAGCAGCAGCTGCAGATCGAGCTATCGGCGCAGGACGACCCCGATGCCGGCAACGCCGCCGGCAAGCTCGCGCTCGCGCGCTCGATCGGCATCGGCAGCGGAGCCGCGGGCGACGAGCCCGGCATGCTGCGCATCATGGCGAGTGCGCTCGAGGAGCAACTGCGCCGGCGCTACAGCCGCACGCACATCGACGCGCGCGTGGCTCAGATCGACGAGGTGATCGCGCAGGTCGATGCGCAGCGCGAGCGCGTGCAGGGCGAACGCGACGCGCTCGCGGGGCGGCTTGCCGGTCGCGTCTGGCTGCCGCCGCGGCTCGCGGCGCGCCTCGTCGGCGCCCACGAGGCCACGCTGGCGATGCTGGCCGAGCGGCGCTTGCGGCTCGTGGCCGCGCGCGAGGGTTTCGCGGCGCTGCCGCTGGATCCCCAGCTGCCGGCCGTGGCACCGGCGCCCGTAGTGATCGAAGAACCGGCCTGAACCGCTGATCGCTCGATGCACGCTCCTCTCGCGCGCGATCTCGACGCGCCGTATCACCGGCTCGAACCGCTGCCGCGCGCGGTGTGGCTGCCGGGGCTGATCACGAGCGCCGGCGAGCGCGAGGCGCGGTTGCGCGATGCGCAGATCTGGCTGCAGGCGCTGCATGCCGGTGCACTGCCGCCGGCCGAGGCCGACTTCGGCGATGCCGCGGCCACCGCGCCGTTGCGCGAGGTGGTCGGCGAACTCGCGCTGCCCTCGCTCGCACGCGGCATCGCCTCGCTTGGCGAACAGGTGCTGCGCACGCTGCTGTGGCATCTGGACCGCATCGTCGATCATCAGCCGCGCCTGTCGAGGCCGCAGGCGATCGCCGAGGTGACGCGCGAGTTCCGCGACGCCTGGGAGCTGCAGAGCGCCGGGCTCGAGGAAAGCCTCGCTCTGCTGAAGGATCTCGGCGACCTGGCCCACCTGCGATGGGACGATCTGGCGGGCCACCTGCGCTCGCGTCCGCTCGCCATTGCACGGCGCGCCGCCGAGTGGCTGCAGCAGTTGCCCGAACTGAACGACCTGATCCGCCGGCTCGGCCGCAGCGAACGCAGCGTCGAGCCCTGGGTTGCGCCGCAGAGCCCTGAAGGCGACGGCGCCACGCCGCCGGTGCCGCTCGCCGCGGTGGAAACGCGCCTGCCCGGTGCGCCGGGCGAGATCACCGGCGTGCGCTTCTCGTCGCGGCCCGAACGCATGCTCGCCAGCGAAGCGGTGATGCTGCACCACCCGGTGCTGCGCAAGCTCTGGCGCGCGCGGCATGCCGAGGCGCGGCTGCTGTCGTGGGAGACCGAGGCCGTGCTCGTCGACTGGCGGCCCGACCCCCACGCCGTGGTCGAACGGTCCCATCGTCCACCGGAACCTCAGCCGCTCGAGCGCGGGCCGATCATCGTCTGCCTCGATACCTCGGGCTCGATGCGCGGTGCGCCCGAACACATCGCGAAGGCCACGGTGATCGCCGCGCTGCGTGCGGCGCACGAATCGCGCCGCGGCTGCAAGCTGATCGCCTTCGGCGGCCCCGACGAACTGCTCGAGCGTGACCTCGGGCGCGGCGCCCAGGGGCTGCAGACCTTGATGAACCTGATGGAGCAGGCGTTCGACGGCGGCACCGACATCCAGACCCCGATCGAGCGGGCGATCGAGGTGGTGCACGAGGCACGCTGGGCGAGCGCCGACCTGCTGATCGTCAGCGACGGCGAATTCGGCTGCGTGCCGGCCACGCTGACGCGCCTGGACGAGGCGCGCCAGCGCCTGGGCCTGCGGGTGCAGGGCGTGCTCGTCGGCGACCGCGAGACGATGGGGCTGCTCGAGGTGTGCGATGCGATCCACTGGGTGCGCGACTGGCGGCGCTTTGCCGACGAGGCCGAACGCGGCGAAGGCCGCGGCCTGCCCGGCGGCTTTTCGCCGGTGCATAGCAAGAGCCTGACGGCGCTGTACTTTCCCAACGCGCTGTCCGGGCGCGCGGCACGGCATGGCGGCGTCGAGGCCGATTCGCGCAGCGGCTCGGCCATGGCCGGCTGGTTGCCGGCACCGAGCGCTCCGGTGGACTCATGACCGTTGCCGCCGACATCCTTGCGCTGCTCGAGCGCTTTGGCGCCGCGATGCCGCTGCCGCGTGTGCGCGCACTGCACCTGCCGCCCAAGCCCACGCCGGGCGACCTGCGCGGCGAGTTCTGTGCGCTGGCGCTCGACGACGGCTCGATCGGCCTGAGCTCCGTGCTGCGCGGCGACACCTGGGCCGGCATGCCGCGCGACCGCGCGCGGCTCGATCCGGCCGGTCGCCCTGCGCTCGACGTGGCGCAGACCTACTCAGGCGGCGATGCGCTCGAACGCACGCTTGCCTTCGCCGCGGTGAACGCGCTCACGCGCTGCCTGTTCGACCGTGCCGGCTTCGCGCCGGGCGCGAGCGGCGACTCGATCGGCAACCTC
>JAEUPI010000131.1 GCA_016790175.1 Burkholderiaceae bacterium
CCCAGACGGTGCCGAACAGCCCGACGAACGGCGCTGTCGCGCCGACCGTGGCCAGCGCGGTGAGGCCGCCTTCCATGCGCATGGTTTCCTCGTCGAGCACCTTCTTGATCGTGCGGGTGACGAAGTCCTGCGCGGTGCCGGTCTCGGCCAGCTTGGCGGCTCCGTACTTCGCGTGGTGCGCCTGCGCATGCATCGCATGCGCCGCGAGGTGCGAGAACGGGTCGCGCGCGCCGTGCGTGCCGATTTCGGCGCCGACTTCGTCGAGCGAGCGGGCGTCCCAGAAGAAGCGCAGGAATTGCTTGCTGCGGCGTCGGCGCAGCCACTGGCCCAGGCCCTTGATCGCGATCAGCGTCCACGACAGCACCGACATCGCGGCCAGGATCAGCAGCAGCGTGCGCGAGACGGCATCGGTCTGTGCCAGGAAGTGGCCGAGGCCGAGGGCGGATTGGGGATCGTTCACGACACTACTCCAGTTCGAAGACCAAGGGCATGACCACCCAGAACGGCAGCGGGGTGCCGTTCTCGGTGTAGGGCTTGAAGCGGGTGGCGCGCACGGTGGCCAGAGCGGCCTCGTCGAGACGGGCGTGGCCCGACGAGCGGATCACGCTCATCTGCTGCGGCAGCCCGCGTGCATCGACGAGCACGCGCACCTGCACCTGCCCCTGCTCCTGCAGGCGACGCGACGCCGGCGGATAGATCAACACCGGCGGGCTCAGGTATTGCACTGCGCTGATCGCGATCGTTCGCGGAGCCGGTGGCGAGGGCGGCGGTGGTGGGGGTGGAGCCGGGGCGGCCACCACCGGTTCGGCGATCACCGGTGCCGGCTCGACGGGTTGGGGGGGCGGCGGCGGGGCCACGAATGCGGGCTCGGCCGGCAACGCCACCGGCTCGCTGACGATGACCGGCTTGGGCTGCACCACCGGAGTTCGTTTCGGTGGCGGCGGTGGCGGAGGGAGCGTTGCGGGGGCCGGCGGCGCGATCCAGTCGACCGTGATCGGCAGCACCTCACCCACAGCCCGGCGAACCGGATCCAGTTGCAGCAGCGCCCAGAAGGCCCCGGCGTGCAGCAACGCGGCGCCCGCCAGAACCGCGCGGCGGGCAGCTGCCGGCAATGCGTCGGGCGAATGGGTCGGCAGCGGTGCGGTGTTCACGGCGGGAGGGCGCGGCAGTGCAGGGTCGATGCGAGCCTGATGTGACGCGAGTATAAATACGAGTCGTTCGCATTTGCAATCTTTTTGATTGACGCACGACAAACAGGCCGGCGCAGCAGGCTCTGGGGATCCGTGGCGACGCGGCGCCTACACTGCCCCGATGCGAAACCCAGCGCGCCGAAGGTCGCCGGCAAACCGCCAGCCCAGGCGCCGAGCGTTGCGATGGACCATCCGCTGATCGCCGCCCTCGAGGCTTTGCTGACCCGCCAATCGGTCGGCGCCAAGCATCTGATCGAGCCCGGGCCCGACGACGAGCAGTTGCGCACGATGGCCGATGCCGCGTTGCGTGCGCCCGATCACGCGGGGTTGATGCCTTTCCGGTTTGCGCTGGTGCGTGGTGCGGCGCGCGAACGACTGGCGCAACTGTTCGCTCAGGCCGCGCGCGACGTGGGCAAGAGTGATGCTGAAGCGCTGGTCGATGCCGATCGGGCCCGCCGTGCGCCGGTGACCGTGGCCGTGATCGCACGCATCGACCTCGGCCACACGCTGGTACCCGCGCACGAACAATGGGCCTGCGTCGGCGGGGCGATCACCAATTTTCTGAATGCCGCCCACGCGCAGGGCTTCGGCGGCAAGATGCTCTCGGGCGCCAAGGTGCGGCATGCCGCGGTGCAGGCCGCGTTCTGCGAATCGGGTGAAACGCTGGTCGGCTGGATCGCGCTGGGCACGCCCGACCGCAGTCCAGCGCGCGCGGTGGCCAAGCCACGCGCGGCCGACGTGCTGCGCGAGTGGACCTGAGCCGTTACCGGCGGGCTGGGCGCGTCAGCGCGCCGCGATCTTGCGGCCGGCCAGCGTGCGGCCCAGCGGATCGCGACCGGTGGCATCGACCCACTTCGAGTAGTGAGGTAGTTCGCCGAGGCCGTCGTCGAGCGATTCGCCTAGCACGCGGTGACGCATCGGGCGATGGCCTGTCTTGTCGTCCCACAGCGCGTAGGGGGGCAGCTCGCCGAGACCGCTGTCGAGCTTTTCGCCGGCAAGCGGCGTGGCGCGAACGGTTTGAGCATCGGCGGCCGGCGTCGCAAGGACCATCACGGCCAACGCACCAAATGCCGCGAGAACGCGTGTCGTCTTCATCGGAGTCTCCTGACGGCACGGTGATCCTGCGGGGTTCGTGCGCCGTGCCCGATGAAGTTCGCGCCGCGAGTCCGCTGAGGACAATGACATCCTCGATGGCAGTGTCGGCAGTCGGCAGCCGGCCGGCGAGGAACTAACGCCGCTGCGGTCCGCCCTGCTCGGGGGGAACAGCGCCGAATCCGGGCCGAGACCGCAATAGTTGACACCTGCGGCGGGGCCCACGGCAGACGGGACCGCGTGCACTTGTCACACGCGGCGTGGCGGACCGCCCGCGCGGTTGCGTGCAGCGCTGCGAACGATTCCTAGAACGGATAGTGCCGCGGCGCCGTCTGCATCGTGATCCAGCGCAGCTCGGTGAACGCATCCACGCCCGCCTTGCCGCCGAAGCGGCCGTAGCCCGAGCCCTTGACGCCGCCGAACGGCATCTGGGCCTCGTCGTGCACGGTGGGCGCATTGACGTGACAGATGCCCGAGTCGATCTTGCGCGCGACGTTGAAGGCGCGCGCCAGGTCGCGGCCGAACACCGCGGCCGACAGGCCATATTCGTTGTCGTTGGCGCAGGCGATGGCTTCCTCGGTGCTCTTCACGCGCACGATGCACTTCACCGGGCCGAAGGTCTCTTCGCGGTAGATGCGCATCGCCGGCGTCACATGATCGAGCACCGTCGCCGGCATCAGCGTGGTGGTGGCCTTCTCGCCGCAGACCAGCTTCGCGCCCTTGGCGATCGCATCGTCGATCAGCGCGTTGCAGTGTTCCACCGTGTTCATGCCGATCACCGAGCCGAGCACCACCGGCTCGGGTTTGCGCGGATCGCCGAGCGGCAGCCCCTTCGCCTTGTCGGCGAAGCGCTTGACGAATTCGTCGGCCACCTTGGCGTCGACGATCAGCCGCTCGGTGCTCATGCAGATCTGGCCCGAGTTGGCGAAGCAGCCGAACGCGGCGGCGTTGACCGCATCGTCGATGTCGGCATCGTCGAGCACCACCAGCGGCGCCTTGCCGCCCAGTTCGAGCACCGCGGGCTTCAGGTACTTGGCGCAGGTCATCGCGATCAGCCGGCCCACGCGGGTGGAGCCGGTGAAGTTCACGCGGCGCACCGCCGGGTGCGCGACCATCGCCTCGACCACCGCGCCCGCGTCGGCCGGCGCGTTGGTGATGTAGTTCACCACGCCGGGCGGAAAGCCCGCATCCTGGAACGCCTCGACGATCAGCTGGTGCGTGCGCGGGCAGTTCTCGCTGCCCTTGAGCACCACGGTATTGCCGCAGGCGAGTGGCGTGGCGATCGCGCGCACGCCGAGGATGATCGGCGCGTTCCACGGCGCGATGCCCAGCACCACGCCGGCCGGCACGCGCAGCCCCATCGCGAGCGAGCCCGGCACGTCCGACGGGATCACCTCGCCGGCCACCTGCGTGGTCAACGCCGCCGCCTCGCGGATCATGCCGGCAGCGAGCATCGCGTTGAAGCCGGCCCACATGCCGGTGCCGCCGGTTTCGGCTCCGACCGCTTCGACGAACTGCGGCACCTTGGCCTCGAGCTTGTCGGCCGCCTTCAGCAGCAGCGCGCGGCGTTCGCCGGGGCCGGCCTCGCTCCAGGTGCGGAAGGCCTCGGCGGCGGCCTCGACGGCCATCACCGCGTCGGCCGGCGAGCAGGCGGGCGCGCGCGTGGCCACGGTGCCGTCCATCGGATTGCGGCGTTCGAACGTGGCGCCGCGCTCGGCGCTGACCTTCAGGCCGTTGATGAGCATCGACAGGTCGGACATGGTGGGGCTCTCCTTCGTTCGGTTCGATCAGGTTTGCGCCGCCTGCCGGCGGCGGACTCAACCAGGATGCGCCGCCGCGCGGCGGCGGCGGGCGGCATCGGCCGCGGTGTGCACATCGACGGCGTCCTTGCCGAGGTAGGCCTCGCGCACGACGCTGCAGCGCTCGAGCAGGCGCGCCGGGCCGCTCGCGACCAGCGCACCGCGTTCGATCACGTAGCCGCGGTCAGCCACCGCGAGCGCCTTCTTCACGTTCTGCTCGACCATCAGCACGGTGGTGCCGGCGTCGGCGATGCGCCGCGCGATCGCCAGCAACTCGTCGACCATCTTCGGCGCCAGGCCGAGCGAGGGCTCGTCGAGCAGCAGCAGGCGAGGTGCGCCGACCATCGCGCGCGCCACCGCCACCATCTGCTGCTCGCCGCCGCTCATGGTGCCGGCGAGCTGGTTCGTGCGCTCCTTCAGCCGCGGGAAGTCGGCGAAGGCCTGCTCGATGCGGCGCTCGCGTTCGGTCTTCTTCAGCAGCCAGCCGCCCAACTCGAGGTTCTCGCGCACGGTCATCTGCGGAAAGAGCTGCCGTCCTTCGGCGACGAGCGCGACGCCGGCGGCGACGATCTCGTCGGTCTCGTCGGGCAGCTCCTCGCCGTCGAGCGTGATCCATCCGGTGCGCGGGATCAACGCGGCCAGCGCCTTCAGCAGCGTGCTCTTGCCGGCGCCGTTGGGACCGAGGATCACGGTGAGGCCCGGCCGCGCCTCGAGCGTCACGTCGCGCAGCACGAGAAAGGGCCCGTAGCCTGCACTCAAGCCGCGCACGCGCAGATGCGCGGTGCCGCTGCCGTTGAGCGTGAACGGTCGTTCGCGCCACCACATCATGCGGTGGCCTCCTCGCGATCGAATTCCGACGACGACTCGTCGATCATCTCGTCGCCCAGATAGGCCTCGATCACGCCGGCATCGCGCACCACCTCGGCCGGCGTCGCATCGGCGATCTTGCGGCCCTGGTGCAGCACGATCACGCGCTCCACATGCTTGAGCAGCGTGCCGACTGCATGCTCGATCCACACCACCGCGAGATCCAGCTCGTCGCGCATGCGGCGGATCAGGCGGGCCATGTCCTCGATCTCGGCCTCGGTGAGGCCGGCGGCCACCTCGTCGAGCAGCAGCAGCTTGGGCCGCGTGGCCAGCGCCATGCCGATCTCGAGCAGCCGCTGCTGCGCCGGCGTGATCGCGGCGGCGGGCAACTCGGCCTGTGCCGAGAGGCCGATCAGCGCGAGGATGCTGTCGGCATCGCGCAGCGCCCACGGCACGCCGCGTTCGTCGCCCCAGAAGATCCACTTGCGTGGCCGCTTGCCGGCGAACTTCAATCCGAAGCGCACGTTCTCGCGCACGCTGAATTCCTTGAACACACGCGGCGTCTGGAAGCTGCGTGCCACACCGAGCTGCGCGAAGCGATGCGCGCTGCGCCCGCCGAGGCGCCGGCCGCGCACGCGCAGCGTGCCCGAGCTGGGTGTCTGCACGCCGGAGATGGCATTGAAGAAGGTGGTCTTGCCGGCGCCGTTGGGGCCGATGATGCCCACCAGCTCGCCCTCGCGGATCACGGCGTCGACGGCATCCACCGCCACCAGGCCGCCGAAGCGGACGGTGAGGGCGGAGGCCTCGAGCAGCGGTGGGGCGTTATTCATGCAGCGTGAAGGCGTGGCAGTTGAGCGGCGCGGCGGGCGGTACCCGCTGGGGGCTCATACTGGGTCGGTCCTCGCCTGCGGCGAGGACTGCGCTGTGGTGCTCGCGCCGAGGGTCGCGCCGCCGAACTCGCTACGCGACCTGCGGTCGCTGCGCTCAGACAACGTCGGCGAGTCAGATCACGAAGCGCGCTGCGCGCGCCGACCCTCGTCGCTGCGCTCCTCGCCGACCCACAAATCGCCCCCAGCGGCAACCGCCCAC
>JAEUPI010000161.1 GCA_016790175.1 Burkholderiaceae bacterium
GCCGAAGCGCTGCGCCTGCGCGCCGAGCGTATCGCCGACATCACCGCGATCGACCGCCTGCTGCGCGAGGCCGGCGGCTTTGCGATGGGCCCGTTCGAGCTGATGGATCTGATCGGCAACGACGTGAACCTGTCGGTCACCGAAAGCGTATTCCAGGCCACCGCCTACGACTCGCGTTACGCGCCGCACGTGATCCAGCAGGAGCTGGTGCGAAGTGGCCGCTACGGCCGCAAGTCGGGCCGCGGCTTCTATGTCTACGGCGCGGGTGCCGAGAAGCCGGTGGCACCGGTGGTGCCGCCGGCGCCGAGCGCGAAGGCGCTGCGCGTGGCCGCCGACATGGGGCTGCTGGCGCCCTGGGTCGAGCGCCTGCGCGCAGCCGGCGCCGGGATCACCCTCGACACCTCGCTGCCTGCACAAACCGCGATGCTCGGCGACGCGCTGCTTGCGCTCACCGATGGACGCACCGCCACCGAACGCGCAGCCGGCCACGCCGGCGGTGCCGTGTTGCTCGACCTGGCGCGCGACTATGCGGTGACGCCGGTGATCGGCGCCGCGGCCAGCGCCGGCGCCGCAGGGCACCTGGCCGACCTGGCCGCGCTGTGCGCGTTGGCCAAGATCGACGTGATCGCCCTCGCCGACGTGGCCGGCCTGGCCGTGATGCGCATCGTCTGCGGCCTGGCCAACGAAGCGGCCGACGTGATGACCTGGAGCGGCACCAAGGCAGCCGACATCGATATCGCGATGCGCCTGGGCACGGCCTATCCGATCGGCCCGCTGGCCTGGGCCGACGCCTTGGAGCCGGCTCGCGTGGCCCAGTGCCTGGCCCATCTGCAGACCCATTACGGCGACGCGCGCTACCGGCGCGCGCCGCTGCTGACGCGGCTGATGCATGCCCAAGGACGATTTCATGGCTGAGCGCACACCACAACAGACTGCCGAGCGCGTGCGCGACGGCATGTGGCGCAACGACCGCGCGAGCAAGCTGCTCGGCATGCACGTCGACGCCGTCGGGCCCGGCACGGCGACGATCACCATGACCGTGCGCGACGACATGCTCAACGGTCACGACATCTGCCATGGCGGGCTGATCACGACGCTGGCCGACTCGGCATTTGCCTACGCCTGCAACACCTACAACGACTTCACCGTCGCGTCGGGTTTCGCGATGGACCTGCTCGCGCCGGCGCGAAAGGACGACGTACTGCGTGCGACCTGTTTCGAGGTCAACAAGGCGGGCCGCACCGGCGTGTACGACTGCGAGGTGACCAACCAGCGCAGTGAGCTGATCGCGGTTTTCCGGGGTCGTTCGTACACCATCAAGGGCAAGCCCGTGGTGGCCGACGACGGCAGCTCGCCGACGCTGCACGGTCATCCCCATGTGGTCATACCGCGGGGCTGATTCGCCGCGGCCGAACGATAGGAGGCAACCATGCCCGTGAAGATGCCCAGGCCAGGCGATCTCGAGCCGATCGAGACCGCGAGCCGCGACGAACTGCAGGCCTTGCAGCTTCAACGCCTGCAATGGACCGTGAAGCATGCCTACGACCACGTGGCGCACTACAAGAAAGCCTTCGACGCCCAGGGCGTGCACCCGGGCGACCTGAAGCAACTGTCGGACATCGCGAAGTTCCCGTTCACCACCAAGAAGGACCTGCGCGACCACTATCCGTTCGGCATGTTCGCGGTGCCGCGCCAGCAGGTGAACCGCATCCATGCGTCGTCCGGCACCACCGGCAAGCCCACGGTGGTGGGCTACACCAAGAACGACATCGACAACTGGGCGCTGCTGGGCGCGCGCTCGATCCGCGCCTCGGGCGGCCGTGCCGGCGACATCGTGCATGTGGCCTACGGCTACGGCCTGTTCACCGGCGGCCTGGGCGCGCACTACGGTGCCGAGCGCCTGGGCTGCACCGTGGTGCCGATGGGCGGCGGGCAGACGGAGAAGCAGGTGCAGCTGATCCGCGACTTCCAACCCGACATCATCATGGTCACGCCGAGCTACATGCAGGTGATCATCGAGGAGTTCGAGCGGCAGGGCATCGACCCCAAGTCGATGAGCATCAAGGTGGGCATCTTCGGTGCCGAGCCGTGGACCGAGGCGATGCGGCACGACATCGAGGTGCGCGCCGGCATCGATGCAGTGGACATCTACGGCCTGTCCGAGGTGATGGGCCCCGGCGTGGCCAACGAATGCATCGAGAGCAAGGACGGCCCGGTGATCTGGGAAGACCACTTCTATCCCGAGATCATCGATCCCGAAACCGGCGCGGTGGTGCCCGACGGCGAGGAAGGCGAGCTCGTGTTCACGACGCTGACGAAGGAGGCGCTGCCGGTGATCCGCTATCGCACCCGCGACCTGACGCGCCTGCTGCCGCCCACGTCGCGCGCGATGCGCCGAATGGGCAAGATCGTCGGTCGCAGCGACGACATGCTGATCATCCGTGGCGTCAACGTGTTCCCGACGCAGATCGAGGAGCTGATCCTGCAGCACGGCGCGCTGTCGGGGCAGTACCAGCTCGTCGTCACGCGCCAGGGCCCGCTCGACGAGATGCAGGTGCTGTGCGAGCTGCTGCCCGCGCAGGCCGGCGCCGACCGCGCACCGATCGCGCAGGCGCTGCAGGGCCGCATCAAGACGCTGATCGGCGTGAGCACGACGGTCAGCGTGGGCGCACCCGATTCGATCGAGCGCACGCTCGTGGGCAAGGCCCGCCGCGTGATCGACAAGAGACCGAAGTAAAGGAACCGCCATGTACACCCAAGCAATGGACACCGGCCCGAAAGAGGAGCGCAAGGTCGTGCGCTCGGCCGAGGAGGCCGAACTCGAGCGCCGCTTCGACGCCAAGATCGACGCCGGCGACTTCATCGAGGCCAAGGACTGGATGCCCGAGCACTACCGCAAGACACTGCTGCGGCAGATCAGCCAGCACGCGCACTCCGAGATCGTGGGCATGCTGCCCGAGGGCAACTGGATCACGCGCGCGCCCACGCTCAAGCGCAAGGCCATCCTGCTGGCCAAGGTGCAGGACGAGGGCGGCCACGGCCTGTACCTCTACGCCGCGGCCGAAACCCTGGGCACCAGCCGCGACCAGATGGTCGATGCGCTGCACGCCGGCAAGGCCAAGTACAGCTCGATCTTCAACTACCCCACGCTGACATGGGCCGACATCGGCACGATCGGCTGGCTGGTCGACGGCGCCGCGATCATGAACCAGGTGCCGATCTGCCGCTGCAGCTATGCGCCCTATGCGCGCGCGATGATCCGCATCTGCCGCGAGGAGAGCTTTCATCAGCGCCAGGGTTTCGACTCGCTGCTGGTGATGATGCGCGAGGGCACGCCCGAGCAGAAGGCCATGGTGCAGGACGCCGTGAACCGCTGGTGGTGGCCGTCGATCATGATGTTCGGCCCGCCCGACGACCAGAGCCCCAACTCGGCCCAGGGCATGCGCTGGGGCATCAAGCGGATCTCGAACGACACGCTGCGGCAGAAGTTCATCGATGCCACCGCCGAGCAGGCCAAGGTGCTCGGCGTCACGCTGCCCGATCCGCTGCTGAAGTGGAACGACGAAAGGCAGCACCACGACTTCGGCCCGATCGACTGGGCCGAGTTCTGGCGCGTGGTGGGCGGCGATGGCCCGTGCAACCGCGACCGGCTGGCGACGCGGGTGCGCGCGTGGGACGAAGGTGCCTGGGTGCGCGAGGCTGCGCTGGCCCATGCCCGCAAACAGGCGACCAAGAAGGAGGCCGCATGAGCAACGCAAAGACCACACCCGAAAACTCCGGCGCACAAAGCGAATGGCCGCTGTGGGAGGTGTTCGTGCGCTCCAAGTCGGGCCTGGACCACAAGCACTGCGGCAGCCTGCACGCGGCCGACTCGGGCATGGCGATCCAGCTCGCGCGCGACGTCTACACGCGACGCCAGGAGGGCGTGAGCGTGTGGGTGGTGCGCAGCGACCAGATCGTGGCCAGCGATCCGGGCGACAAGGACATGTACTTCGATCCGATGGAAGACAAGGTCTACCGCCATCCCACGTTCTACAAGCTGCCCAGCGAAGTCGACCACATGTGACCCCCCCGAAGCGCCTGCGGCGCCTCCCCCCAGGGGGCGCCACCAGTGGCCCGGCAGAGCCGGATCCACGGTGGCACTTGGGTGGGCAGGGCGCCTCGGTTGGCAGAGGCATCGAACCCCATTGCGCCATGACGACACCATCGATCTCGATCAAAGACACGCCAACGGTGCAGTACCTGCTGCGCATCGGCGACACCGCGCTGATCCTCGGCCAGCGCCTGGGCGAATGGTGCGGCCATGCGCCGGTGATCGAGGAAGACATCGCCCTCACCAACATGGCGCTCGACCTGATCGGCCAGTCCCGCGCGCTGCTCACGCGCGCCGGCCAGCTCGAAGGCGAGGGGCAGGGCCGCGTGTACGACGAGGACCAGCTCGCGTTCCTGCGCGACGAGCGCGACTATCGCAACGTCACGATGGCCGAGCTGCCCAACGGCCACCGCCGCGGCGAGCGGCCCGGCGACTTTGCCTTCACCACCTTGCGCAACGCGATGCTGGCCACCTGGTTCCGCCTGCTGTGGCAGCGCCTGGCCACGTCGAGCGATGCCGAGCTCGCCGCGATCGCCGGCAAGGCCGTGAAGGAGGCGCGCTACCACCAGGAGCACGCGGCCGACTGGGTGGTGCGCCTGGGCGACGGCACCGACGAGTCGGCGCGCCGCATGCGTGCCGCGCTCGCCGAGCTGTGGCGCTACGTGCCCGAGCTGTTCGAGAGCGACGCCATCGACGAGGCCGCCGCCGCGTCGGGCCTGGGCCCGCGCTGGAGCGAGCTGCGCGAACCGTGGCTGGCCGAGATGCAGGCGCTGCTGGCGCAGGCGCAGCTGGCCGTGCCGGCCGACAGCGCGTTCCGCAGCACCGCCAAACAGGGCGTGCACACCGAGCACATGGGCTACATCCTCGCCGAGCTGCAGTTCCTGCAGCGGGCCTATCCGGGCGGCGCGTGGTGACGCGATGAACCCCGCCGTGCAGCCGGACACCGACGACGAGCGCCGCCAGCGTGCCTGGAGCGCGCTGCACGGCGTGCTCGATCCCGAGGTGCCGGCGCTGTCGGTGTGCGACCTCGGCATCGTGCGCGACGTGCAGGTGCAGGGCAATGCACTGCAGGTGGTGCTGACCCCCACCTACAGCGGCTGCCCGGCCACCGAGGCCATCGAGGCCAGTGTCGTCGAGGCGCTGGAGCTGGCCGGCCTCGGCCCGGTGACGGTGAGCCTGCGCCGCGCGCCGGCGTGGACCACCGACTGGATCAGCGACGAGGGCCGGCGCAAGCTGCGTGACTACGGCATCGCGCCGCCGGCGCATGGCGCAACGGCCTCGGCGGCGCAGCCGATCCGCATCGTGCGCCGCGAGGCCATCGAGTGCCCGCGCTGCGGCAGCGCGCAAACCGAGCGGCTCTCGGCCTTCGGCTCCACCGCCTGCAAGGCCCTCTACCGCTGCATCACCTGCCGCGAACCGTTCGAACACTTCAAGCCGATATGAAACAGCCCCCACGCTCACTTCGTTCGCTGCCCCCCGAGGGGGCTTCAGCGCCCTTCGGGCGGCCGGGCGGGCGCTGATGAGCACACTCTTTCATCCGCTGCGCGTCCGCCGCATCGAGCCCGACACGGCCGAGGCGGTGATCGTCACCTTCGAGGTGCCCGAGCCGCTGCGCGACACGTTCGGCTTCACGCAGGGCCAGTACCTCACACTGCGTCACAGCGTCGACGGGCAGGACCTGCGCCGCTCGTACTCCATCTGCGCCGGCGTCGACGACGGCGAGCTGCGTGTGGGCGTGCGCAAGGTCAACGGCGGCGTGTTCAGCAACTGGATCAACGCGCACCTGAAGATCGGCGACGCGATCCAGGTCATGGCGCCGCAGGGCCGGTTCTTCGTGCCGATCGACCCGGCGTCGAACCGGCACTACGTCGGAATCGCCGGCGGCAGCGGCATCACGCCGATCCTGTCGATCATGAAGACCGTGCTCGGCCGCGAACCGCGCTCGCGCTTCACGCTGATCTACGGCAACCGCTCGCTCAAGTCCACGATGTTCAAGGAGGAGATCGAGGACCTGAAGAACCGCTACCTCACGCGCCTGGTGCTGCACCATGTGTTCAGCGACGAACACACCGATGCGCCGCTGAACCACGGCCTGATGAACCGCGACAAGCTCGGCGAGTTCCTCGCGACGCTGGTGCCGGGCCGCGGCATCGACCATGTGTTCGTCTGCGGGCCGTATCAGATGAACGACGAGGCCGAGGCCGCTCTGCTGGCGGCCGGCGTGGCGGAGGATCGTATCCACATCGAGCGCTTCGGCGTTGCTCCCCAGGCCGGGCAGCCGGTGGGCGCGGTGATCCACGAGGCCAAGCCCGGGGACGCCGAGCTGGCCAGGGTGACGATCATCCGCGACGGCCTGTCGCGCGAGATCGAGTTCCGCAAGGACCAGCCGAGCATCCTCGACTGCGCGTCGGCCGCGGGGCTGGAGGTGCCGTTCTCGTGCACCTCGGGCGTCTGCGGCACCTGCCGCGCCAAACTCGTCGAGGGCCAGGTGCGCATGGACCGCAACTTCGCGCTCGAGAAGGCCGAGGTGGCCGCCGGCTACGTGCTGACCTGCCAGGCGCACCCGACGACCGAGCGCGTGGTTCTTTCGTTCGACGAGCGCTGAAAACGAATTCAGGATGCCTCGCGGTCGCGCCCCCGGCTACGACGAGCAGCGTGAGCTGATCCTCGCGCGCGCGGCAGCGTTGTTCGCGCACCGCGGCTACAGCGCCACGTCGATGAACGAGGTGGCGCTGGCCAGCGGCCTGTCAAAGGCGACGCTTTACCACTACTACCGCGACAAATACGCGATGCTGGTGGCCATTGCCGAAGGGCATGTGCAGCGGCTGCAGGCGCTGGTACTGGCGGTCGAGGCGCAGAGGCTCCCGCCCGAGGCCCGGCTGCGCGAGCTGATCCGCCGCATCGTCGACGAATACGCCGATGCACAGAACGCCCACCGGGTGCTGACCGAAGACGTGAAGTTCCTCGACGACGCCGACCGCGAGCGTGTCATCGGGGTCGAGCGTGAGGTCGTCGCCGGCTTCGGGCGCGCGGTCGCGGCGCTGCGGCCCGACCTGAAGCGAGCACGTTTGGCCAAGCCGCTGACGATGCTGCTGTTCGGCATGATCAACTGGATGTTCACCTGGATGCGCCCAGACGGTGGCCTCACGCACACCGAGATCGCGCCGATCGTGGCCGACCTGTTCCTCGGCGGGCTGCCGGCGGTGCGGCAGCCGCGCAAGGCGGCCGCTGCGCTGGCCTGACGCGGGCGCGCCGTTCTTCGATCAACGACACTCGAACCTCAGTCAGGAGACACCCATGTCCATGCCCCGCACCGCCTGGATCGTCGACGGCATCCGCACACCGATCGGCCGCTACGGCGGATCGCTGGCAACGATCCGCACCGACGATCTGGCAGCGATCCCGATTCGCGCATTGTTGCAACGGCAGCCCAAGGTGGATTGGGCGGCGCTCGACGACGTGCTCTACGGCTGCGCCAACCAGGCCGGAGAAGACAACCGCAACGTCGCACGCATGGCGGCGCTGCTCGCCGGCCTGCCCGATGCCGTGCCCGGCGGCACGCTGAACCGCCTGTGCGGCTCCGGGCTCGATGCCGTGGCCACCGCCGCACGGGCGATCGCCTGCGGCGAGGCCGAGCTGATGATCGCCGGCGGCGTGGAGAGCATGAGCCGTGCGCCGTTCGTGATGCCGAAGGCCGAGTCAGCGTTCTCGCGCAGCAACGCGGTGTACGACACCACCATCGGCTGGCGCTTCGTGAACCCGAAGATGAAGTCGCAGTTCGGCGTCGATTCGATGCCCGAGACCGCCGAGAACGTCGCGGTGGAATTCAAGATCGCCCGTGCCGATCAGGATGCGTTCGCCCTGCGCAGCCAGCAACGTTTCGCTGCCGCGCAGGCCGCGGGTTTCTTCGACGACGAGACGGTGGCGGTGAGCATTCCGCAGGGCAAGGGCGAACCACTGTCGTTCAAGGTCGACGAGCACCCGCGTGCGACCACGCTCGAGCAACTCGGGAAGCTGAAGGGCGTGGTCAAGCCCGACGGCAGCGTGACCGCAGGCAATGCCAGCGGCGTGAACGACGGCTCGTGCGCGTTGCTGCTCGCAAGCGAGGCCGCAGTCAAGCGATTCGCGCTGACGCCGCGTGCGCGAGTGATCGGTGCAGCAGTGGCCGGTGTGCCGCCGCGCATCATGGGCATCGGCCCGGCGCCGGCGACGACCAAGCTGCTCGCCCGCCTGGGCTGGAGCCTGGCCGAGGTCGACACGATCGAACTCAACGAGGCCTTCGCCGCGCAGGGCCTCGCGGTGACGCGCCAGCTCGCGCTGGCCGACGACGACCCGCGCGTGAACCCCAACGGTGGCGCGATCGCGATCGGACACCCGCTGGGCGCCAGCGGCGCGCGGCTGGCGCTGACCGCGATGCGGCAGCTCGAGCGCAGCGGCGGCCGCCGCGGCCTGGCCACGATGTGCATCGGCGTCGGCCAGGGCATCGCGCTGGCGCTCGAGCGAGCCTGAGCGCTCGCCCATCACCGATGCGCCAAGCTGTTCGCGTGCGAACTATTGCCGTGCGGTTTTCGCTGCGCCGGCACGCCGGTCGGGCGGATCGTCAATTCCACCTGCCCAGGCGGCGGAGTCGTCGGCACACTGCGTGCGCATATGACTCGGCGCGACCCATCCCATACGCCACCTCCCGAAACCACGTCGCTGTGGCGGCGGTGCAGGCAGGCCCTTGGCGGCACATCGTCGCCGAAGCCCGCCATCGAGCGGCCGAACGCCAAGGCTCAGGCCGAGCCGCGGCCTGCGCAGGCGACGGCCGAGGCGCCCGACCATCCGTTGCTGACCGACCTGACGACACTGCTCGACACCGTGCCCGGCAGTCGCAAACTGCTGCGCCACCTGGCCGGCGTCGAACATGGCCTGCGCAAGAAGGATCCGACCGGGATGTTCCTGTTTCGCGTCGACGCCGGCGTGTTGCGCACGTCGTTGCGCCAGCTCGACGGGTTGTTGCCGCTCTCGCCGCCGCGCGGGCTGTCGGCCCTGCGCGCACGAATCGCCTCGGCCCTTGCCGCGCACGACAAGCGCGAGAAGGAACGCGAGATGCTGGCGCCGCGCTCCGATCTGATGCAGGCCCACAAGCTCGAGGTCGCCGAGGTCAGCGCCTCGGACTTCGATCGGCTGTCGGCGCAGTTCCAGGGCCGGCCCGCCAGCAGCTGATCGCGCGGCCGCGCCAGGCGGCCTTCGCGTCGACGCTCCGCACACGCACCGGCGCACCCCGTGTGCGCGACACGATTCGCCTTTTCCACCTTGTTGATCGTCCGGGGCCGGCGTCGCCGTCGGCCCGGCGTGCACTTCTGCCAGGAGACCTTGCATGACCCCCGTGCTTCAGAGTTACATCGGCGGCCGCTGGGTGGGTCGCCAGAGCGCGCAGGCGCTGCGCAGCGCCGTCAACGGCCAACCCATCGCCCACACGCATGCCGAGGCGATCGATTTCGGCGAGGCGCTGCACCATGCCCGTAGCGTGGGCCTGCCCAATGTGCTCAAGCTGGACTTCCAGCAGCGCGCCGGCATCCTGAAGGCGCTGGCGAAGTACCTGATCGAACACAAGGAGAAGCTCTACGCCGTGTCGGCCCATACCGGCGCCACGCGCAGCGACAGCTGGATCGATATCGAAGGCGGCAGCGGCACGCTGTTCGCCTATGCCGGCGTCGGCGCCAACGAACTGCCCGGCGGCAACGTGGTGCACGAAGGCCCGGCGATGCCGCTGGGCAAGAAGGGCGGCTTCGCCGGCACGCATATCCTGGTGCCGCGCCGCGGCGTGGCGGTGCACATCAACGCGTTCAACTTCCCGGTCTGGGGGCTGCTCGAGAAGTTTGCGCCGACCTTCCTCGCCGGCATGCCCTGCATCGGCAAGCCGGCCACGGCCACCAGCTACCTCACCGAGGCGATGGTGCGCCTCGTCAACGACAGTGGCCTGCTGCCCGAGGGTGCGCTGCAGTTGGTGATCGGCGGCACCGGCGACCTGCTCGATCGGCTCGAGGGCAGCGACGTGGTCACCTTCACCGGCAGCGCCGACACGGCGGCCAAGCTGCGTGTGTACCCGAACCTCGTGCGGCAGAGCATTCCGTTCAACGCCGAAGCCGACTCGCTGAACTGCGCGATCCTGGCGCCCGACGTGTCACCCGACGACGAGGAGTTCGATCTCTTCGTCAAGGAGGTGGCGCGCGAGATGACGGTCAAGGCCGGCCAGAAGTGCACCGCGATCCGCCGCGCCATCGTGCCGGCCTCAATGGTCGACGCCGTCGCCGAAAAGCTGCGTGCGCGCCTGGCCAAGACGGTGGTCGGCGACCCGGCGAACGAAACCGTGCGCATGGGCGCGCTGGCCTCGCATGCGCAGCAGGCCGACGTGGCCGAACGCGTGGCCGAGCTGTCGCGTGATGCCGAGCTGGTGTTCGGCGCGCGCGACGGCTTCGCGCCGGTGGGCCAGGGCGTGGCCGAGGGTGCGTTCTTCTCGCCGACGCTGCTGCTCGCGCGCAAGCCGGCCGACCATGGCGCGCACGACGTCGAGGCCTTCGGCCCGGTGAGCACGCTGATGCCGTACGGCGATCTCGACGAGGCGCTCGCGCTCGCGGCGCGCGGCAAGGGCAGCCTGGTGGGCACGCTCGTCACCAGAGACCCGGCCACCGCGGCGCGGGTGATTCCGCAGGCGGCGGCCTGGCACGGGCGCCTGCTCATCCTCGAGCGCGAATCGGCGGTGGAATCCACCGGCCACGGCAGCCCGCTGCCGGTGCTCAAACACGGCGGACCGGGCCGCGCCGGCGGCGGCGAGGAGCTGGGCGGCCTGCGCGCGGTGACGCATTACCTGCAGCGCGCCGCGGTGCAGGGATCGCCATCGATGCTGACCGCAGTGACCGGCGAGTTCGTGCGCGGCGCGAAGCCGCACGAGAGCGACGTGCATCCGTTCCGCAAGCATTTCGAGGAGCTGGCGGTCGGCGATTCGCTGCTCACACACCGGCGCACGGTGAGCGAGGCCGACATCGTGGCCTTTGGCGGCATCTCGGGCGACTACTTCTACATGCACTTCGACGAGGTCGCCGCCAAGGCGAGCCCGTTCGGCAAGCGCATCGCGCACGGCTACTTCGTGCTCAGCGCGGCGGCCGGCCTCTTCGTGAGCCCGGCGCCCGGCCCCGTGCTCGCGAACTACGGTCTCGACACCCTGCGCTTCGTGAAGCCGGTGGGCATCGGCGACACCATCCAGGCCCGACTGACCTGCAAGCGCAAGATCGACCGGAACAAGGTCGACGCCAAGGGCCAGGGCCAGGGCGTGGTCGCGTGGGATGTAGAGGTCACCAACCAGAACGCCGAGCTGGTGGCGAGCTACGACATCCTCACGCTCGTGGCCAAGCGCGGCTGACCGCCGCGCCGCGACCGTCTCTGCCGGCTACTTCTTTGCCGGTTCGCCTGCCTCGCCGGCCGGCATCAGCTTCTTCTCCTTGGCAGCCTGCTTGGTCTCGTCCTTGCGTTCGGCCCGGGTCTTGGTGCTGCCGGCCATGGCCTTGTTTTGAGACATGCTGCTGTCGTAGGTGGCCTCGCCCCCGGGCTTGAGCTGACCCTTCTTGCGCGCCTCCATGGTTTCGGCCTTGCGTTCGGTGCGGGTCTTGGTCGAGGCGGCCGCCTTGTCCTGCGGCTTGCCTTCGCCGGCCGGCATCAGCTGGCCCGACTTCTGGGCGGCCTTGGTCTCGGATTTCACCTCGGCACGGGACGGAGCCGACGCGGCGGTCTGGGCCAGCACCACCGGCGAAGCAGACAATCCGACACCTGCGACGATCGCTGTCCAGGCAAGGGCGTGGAACGATGGCTTCATGAAGGCGCTCCTGCAATCGGGCGCGGACTGCGCCCCGGATCGCAAGCCTAGGCGCGGGCGCGTGCGGGGTCAATGAGTCCGTGCAATGCGCATCCCTGGCTGTTCGCATCAGGGTCCGCCCCGAGGGCGGATGATCCGTGGTGTCCGCATGATGCGGCGGGCGTCGGCCGGCCGGCCGCCACCCGTGACGTGCCGACGGCACCATGGCCGACGGCGCGACCAGAAAACCCCCGTCCCGAACCTCAAGCCACGCGATGAGTGCCAACACCGACAAACTGATCCTCGACCATGTGTTCGACCACGAGGCGAGCCACCCCGAACGGGTCTTCCTCACACAGCCCGTGGGCAACGGGCAGGTGATCGACTACACCTGGTCGCAGGTGCTCGACCAGTCGCGCCGCATGGCGGCGCATCTGCAGAGCCGCGGCTTTCCGCGCGGCGCACGGATCGCGATCCTGTCGAAGAACTGCGCCCACTTCTTCATGGCCGAGCTGGCGATCTGGATCGGCGGCTACACCACGGTGGCGATCTTCCCGACCGAGACCGCCGAAACCGTGCGCTTCGTGCTCGAGCACAGCGAGGCGAGCCTGCTGTTCGTGGGCAAGCTCGACACCTGGCCGCAGCAGCAGCCGGGTGTGCCCGCCGGGCTGCCGTGCATCGCATTTCCGCTGGCGCCGAAGACGTCGTTCGAGACCTGGGATGCCATCGTCGCGAAGGCGGCGCCCGTCAGCGGCCGGCCGCAACGGGCCGCCGACGAGCTCGCGATGCTGATCTACACCTCGGGCTCCACCGGCCGGCCCAAGGGCGTGATGGGCAGCTTCGGCGCGCTGACGCGGGCGGCCGAAGGCATCGTGGCCGACACGCGCAAACGCGTCGGCGAGGGCATCGAGAGCCGCATGCTGTCGTACCTGCCGCTGGCGCACAGCTTCGAGCGCTCGTGGGTCGAGGCCTCGTCGCTGGTGGACGGCAACACGCGGATCTTCTTCGCCGAATCGCTCGAGACCTTTCTGCAGGACCTGCAGCGCGCGCGGCCCACGCTGTTCATCTCGGTGCCGCGCCTGTGGCTGAAGTTCCAGCAGGGCGTGTTCGCGAAGATGCCGCCGGCCAAGCTCGACCGTCTGCTCGGGCTGCCCATCATCGGCCGCCTGGTCGCGAAGAAGGTGCTCAAGGGCCTCGGGCTGGACGCCGTGAAGCAGGCCGGCAGCGGATCGGCGCCACTGCCGCCGGAATTGATCCGCTGGTACCGCAAGCTCGGTCTCAAGCTGTTCGAAGGCTACGGCATGACCGAGGACAACTCCTACTCGCACAGCAGCAACGAGAGCTACTCCGAACCGGGTTACGTGGGCGTGCCGATGGCCGGCGTCGAGGTCAAGCTGAGCCCGGAGGGGGAGGTGCTGATCAAGTCGCCGGGGCAGTTCAGCGGCTACTACAAGGATCCGGAGCTGACGAAGGCCTCGTTCACCGAAGACGGCTTCTTCCGCACCGGCGACCGCGGCGAGCGTCGCAGCGACGGGCTGCTGAAGATCACCGGCCGCACCAAGGAGCTGTTCAAGACCGCGAAGGGCAAGTACGTGGCGCCGGCACCGATCGAGAACCGGCTCAATGCGCATCCGATGGTGGAGCTGTCGATGGTCTCGGGCGTCGGGCAGCCGGCGGCCTTCGCGCTGGTGGTGATTTCCGAGGCGCTGCGGCCGCGCCTGGCCGACACCGCGTTCCGCGGCGAGGTCGAGCGCGAGATGGAAGGTCTGCTCGCTCACGTGAACCGCGAGATCGCCGACTACGAGCAGCTGCAGATGATCGTCGTCGTCAGCGACCCATGGTCGATCGAGAACGGCTTCCTGACGCCGACAATGAAGATCAAGCGCAGCCGCATCGAATCGGCGGTCGAGCCACAGATCGAAGGCTGGTACGCCAGACGCACGCGCGTGCTGTGGGCCTGAACCGCAGGCCATCGTGAGCCCGCCACCCCCGACTTCGCGCCACGGCGGCGACCGCGTTGCCGAGGCCCTGCGGGCCCATGGCGTGCCGCGGGTGTTCACGCTGTGCGGCGGGCACATCTCGCCGATCCTCGCGGCGGCCAAGGCGCGCGGCATCCGCATCGTCGACGTGCGCGACGAGGCGACCGCGGTGTTTGCCGCCGACGCCACCGCACGATTGACCGGCCTGCCGGGCGTGGCGGCCGTCACCGCGGGCCCGGGGCTCACCAACACGATCACCGCGCTCAAGAACGCGCAGTTGGCGCAGACCCCGCTGCTGCTGCTCGGAGGTGCCGCGCCCACGGCGTTGCAGGGCCGCGGTGCGCTGCAGGACATCGACCAGCGTCCGTTGATCGAGCCGCATGTGAAGCGCTTCTTCAAGGTGAAGCGCGTGCGGGATCTCGGCACGATGGTGGCCGACGCCTTGGCGCTCTCACGCTCCGGTGTGCCGGGCCCGGTGGCGGTGGAGTGCCCGGTCGACCTGCTGTACGACGAGGCACTCATCCGCCAGTGGTATGCCGACGCTGCGGGCAAAGGCACCACGCTGCCCGAGCGCGCATTGCGCTGGTATCTCAACCGGCATGCGCAGCGCATGTTCGCCGGCAGTGCCGAGGCGCCGGCGCCGAGCGTGCAGACGGTGTATCTGCCGCGAGCCGGCGAGGGTGCGGTGCGCGCCGCGGCGGCGGCCCTGGCCCGCGCCGAACGGCCGTTGATGGTGATCGGCAGCCAGGCCGTCGTGCGAGCCGACGAGGCGCTGCAGGTGGCGCAGGCGGTGCAGCGCCTCGGCGTGCCGGTGTACCTGTCGGGCATGGCTCGCGGCCTGCTCGGCCGCGAGCCCACACTGCAGATGCGCCATGCCCGGCGACAGGCCCTGCGCGAGGCCGACTGTGTGTTGCTCGCCGGCGTGCCTTGCGACTTCCGCCTCGACTACGGGCGCCATGTGCGGCGCAGCGCGACGCTGATCGCCGCCAATCGCAGCACGCGCGATGCGCGGTTGAATCGCCGGCCGCAGATCGCCGCGATCGGCGATGCCGGCTTGTTCATCGAGGCCCTCGCCGGCGCGAGCCCGTCGCCGGGCACACGTTGGGATGCCTGGCTCGGGAGCCTGCGGGCGCGCGACGCGGCGCGCGAGGCCGAGATCGACGAACAGGCCGCGGCGCGCGGCGAATTCGTCAATCCGCTCGGCTTCTTTCGAGCGCTCGAGTCCGAGGCCGGCGAGCAGGCGGTGTTCGTTGCCGACGGTGGCGACTTCGTCGGCAGCGCGAGCTACGTGCTGCATCCGCGGTCGCCGCTGTCGTGGCTGGACCCGGGCGCCTTCGGCACGCTGGGCGTGGGCGCCGGCTTCGCGATCGGCGCCGCCCTCGCCCGGCCCGGTTGCGAACCATGGATCGTGTACGGCGACGGCGCCTGCGGCTACGGCCTCGCGGAATTCGACAGCTTCGTGCGCCACGGCCTGGCGGTGATCGCCGTCGTCGGCAACGATGCCGGCTGGACGCAGATCGCCCGCGAGCAGGTGAAGATGCTGCATGACGACGTGGCGACCGTGCTGGCGCGCACCGACTACCAGGCGGTGGCCGCCGGCTTCGGCGCCGAGGGGCTGCTCGTGAAGACCGACGCCGACGTGCTGCCCGCGCTGCAGCGTGCACGGGCCTTGCAGCGTGCCGGCCGCTCGGTGCTGATCAACGTGTGGCTCGACAAGACGGCCTTCCGCGAAGGCTCGCTGTCGATGTGATGCTCCCCCTTCGGGGTGTCGGCATGGGCGTCGCCCGGCGCGTTGACGAATGCATGTGCGTGACCTTTCGCACTCCCGTTGGAGATCCCATTCGTCGGCTGATCGCGCTGGCGTGCCTGGGCATGGCATTCGGCACGCATGCGGCGCCCGACGCGGCACGCGCCGACGAAACGGCCAACTGCATCGCCGTGATGCAGACCCACACCGACGATCTGGCCCGCCAGGTACGCGCCGGCCAGAAGACCCTGGAAGGTCCGTTGCGCGCCGAGCTCGTGCGTGCGGCCGCGCTCGTGGGTCGCACCTATCTCGACGGCCTGCGTGACGGCGACGAGGCCAAGGCCCGGCTGCACGCCGCCCAGGAGCGGCAGAAGGGTTGGGACGCACCGCGCCGCGCAAGCCTGCGCCAGACCTGCGACAAGCGGGCCGATGCCGAGCTGGCCGGGGCCTCGCGGGCCGAGCGCTTCGTCGTCGAGCGTGTGGCCCGGGCCCGCATGAAGCGGATGCTCGAGGCGCCCTAGGATTGGGGCCCCATGAACCGGTAGCCCCGATGACCCTCCAGCTCCATGCCTTCGACACGCCCAACGGCCGCAAGATCTCCGTCGCCCTCGAGGAGATGGGCCTGCCCTACGACGTGCACATCGTCGACATCACGAAGAACGAGCAGTTCGACCCGGCGTTCCTGGCGATCAGCCCGAACAACAAGATTCCGGCGATCGTCGATCCCGAAGGCCCCGGCGGCCGGCCGATCAGCGTGTTCGAAAGCGGCGCCATCCTGATCTACCTGGCCGAGAAGACGGGCCGCTTCTGGCCCCGGGAGCCGGCCGCGCATGTGGCCACGATGGAGTGGCTGATGTTCCAGATGGGCGGCTTCGGGCCGATCCCGGGGCAGGTGCATCACTTCATCGCGCTGGACAGCGAGACCGATCGCCGCTACGGCCTCGAGCGCTTCATGACCGAGACGCGCCGGCTCTATTCGGTGATGGACAAGCGGCTCGCGCAGCATGCGTTCTTCGCCGGTGCCGAGCCCACGATCGCCGACTTCGCGATCGTCGGTTGGGCCTGGCGTCACCCGCGGCACAAGGTCGACCTGGCGGACTACGCACACGTGAAGCGTTGGTACGACACGATGATGGCGCGGCCCGCCGTGGCGCGCGGTTTCGCTGTGCCGTTGCGGCGCGGTTGACGGCGGCCGCAGTTGGCATCGATCGCGACTCAACCCAGCCTGATCGCGCTCGACTGGGGCACGTCGAACCTGCGCGCCAGCCTGCTGGGCGCCGGTGGCACCGAGCTGGCCACGCGCCGTGCCGCGTCCGGCGTGATGGTGATTTCGGAGCGGCGTTTCGCCGAGGCCTTGCTGTCGTTGTGCGGCGACTGGCTGGCCGGACGCACGGGGCTGGCCTGCATCGCCAGCGGCATGATCGGCAGCCGGCAGGGTTGGGTCGAGGCACCCTATGTGCCGTGTCCGGCCGGGCTGGCCGACGCGGCCGCGCAGCTGGTGCATGTGCCGTTCGGCGAGGCGGACCGCCATGCGCTGCACATCGTGCCCGGCCTGCGCTGCACCGGCGCCGACGGCGAGGCCGACGTGATGCGCGGCGAGGAAACGCAGATCTGGGGCGCCGATTTGCCGCAGGGCAGTTGCTGTGTGCTGCCGGGTACGCACAGCAAATGGGCCTGGCTCGGCGAGGGCGGCCGGGTGCTCGCGTTCGAAACGCACATGACAGGCGAGCTGTATGCGGTGCTGACGCAGCATTCGATCCTCGGGCGGCTGATGGACCTGTCGGCCGCGCCGGTGCCAGCCGCCTTCGACGACGGCGTGCGGCTCGGCCTGCGGCAGACGGCGCAGCTGCTGCACACGCTGTTTGCGGCGCGCACGGCGGGGTTGGTGGGACGGCGCTCGCCGCAGGAGCTGCCGGACTTTCTTTCGGGACTTCTCGTTGGTGCGGAGCTGGCCGGCGTGCGCGGCCCCGGAGGGCAGTTGCCCACCACCGTCACCGTGCTCGGCGAGCCCACGTTGTGTGATCGTTACGCGCGCGCGCTCGGTATCGCCGGTGTCGCCGCGCAGCGCGCGCCGGCCGATGCCACCACACGTGGTCAGTGGCGGGTGGCCGCGGCCGCCGGCCTGGTGGGCGCCGCCGCACAATGATGCGCATGAGAGCCGTCGATGGCGTCATCGCGATCCTGCGCGGCGTGCAGCCGGCCGAGGTGCTGGCCGTGGCCGAGTCGCTGCTGGCCGGCGGCATCACGACCATCGAGGTGCCGCTCAATTCACCGCGGCCGTTCGACAGCCTGGCACGCCTTGCGCGCGAGTTGGGTGCGTCCGTACGCGTGGGGGCCGGCACCGTGCTCACGGCGGCCGACGTGGACCGTGCCGCCGACGCCGGTGCCACGCTGGTGCTGGCACCGAACGCCGATGCCGCGGTGGTGAAGCGGACCGTGCAACGCGGACTGTTCTCGATGCCCGGCGTAGCCACGCCGAGCGAGGGGTTCGCGGCACTGGCCGCCGGTGCACACGGCTTGAAGCTCTTTCCCGGCGAGATGCTCGGCCCGCCGGTGATGAAGGCCTGGCGTGCGGTGTTCGCCCCGGGCACCGCGTTCTATGCCGTGGGCGGCGTGGGCGAGCACAACCTCGCCGCGTACCGCGCCGCCGGTGCGGCCGGTGCCGGCGTCGGCTCGTCGCTTTATGCACCGGGCATCGCGCTGCCGGAGCTGACGCGCCGGGCACGTGCGATCGTGAGCTGTTGGCACGAGAGCCCTGCCGCATAACGCCATTGGTACCGGGGCGGCGGCTGTCGTGTCGACTCGCAACGCACGCGGCCGCCGACGCGGAACGCTCGCTACACTCGTCGCATGAAGCGTGTGGCGATCCTCACCTTCTTGGCGCTGGTGGTGTGGCAGGTCTATGGCCAGTTCAAGGCCGGCAAGTTTGCGACGCTGATGCCGGCGACGCCGGCCGCATCTGCACCGGTGGGCTACACCCCGGCGCCGGCCGGCGGATTCTCCTGCGACCGCCGCACCCATTGCGCGCAGATGACCTCCTGCGCCGAGGCCCGCTACTTCCAGCAGAACTGCCGCGACGCCGACCTGGAGATCGACGCGGCCGGCGTGCCGTGCGCGCGCCGCTGGTGCACCAGCCCGGACGCGCCGTGAGCGCGCACGGCCGCTCCGAAGCGCTCACCGACCGGAGCGCGCAGCGCGGAGGTTGACCTTTGAGCGCGGATGACGTCTTTCGCCACCTGCCGAAGCTGCGTGGCCAGCTCAAACCGGCCGAGCAATCGGAATTCCGCGGCACCTGGGAGCGCCTCGCCGCGTGGGACGAACGTGCACGTCGGCTGGGCCATTCGCCCGACTGGCGGCTGAGCGACCGACAGCTCGAGGAGTCGCGGCGCGCACTGCTCGGCGAGCGGTTGGAATCGGGGCAGGACCTGTGGATCTACGGCTACGGCTCGCTGATGTGGGACCCGGGCTTCCATTTCGCCGAGGTGCGGCTCGCGGCGCTGCCGAGCTACCAACGGCGCTTCACCTACTGGACGCGCATCGCGCGCGGCACGCGTGAGCGACCCGCACTGATGCTCACACTCGAGCGGCAGCCGGATCCAGCGCCGTGCGTGGGTCTCGCCTTTCGCATTGCGGCCGACGTGGCGGAGACGGAATCGGGCATGTTGTGGCGTCGCGAGATGGTGCGCAACGGCTACTGCCCGGCATGGTTGCCGGTGAGCACGCCGCAGGGGCCGCTCTCGGCGCTGGTGTTCACCTGCAATCACGGCCACGCCGACTATGCCGGCGAGATGAGCCTGGATGACACCGCGGCCGTGATCGCGGTGGCTACCGGCGCGAGCGGCACCAATCGCGAGTACCTCGAGCTGCTGGCGCAGCGGCTCGCCGAGCTTGGCATCGCCGACGACTACGTGCTGCAGCTGTGTCGCCGCGTGAGCGTGCTGGCTGCCGGATAGCGCTCCGGCGTCGGCGTCCTATTCGTCGATGCGGGTGCGCACGAGCGTGTCGGGCACCGTGCCTTCCCAGCTGCGCTCGAGGCTGTCGAAGTCGGCAAAGTCGGATTCCGAGACTTGCACGCTGCGTCCGACATCGAACTCGGGCGCACGGCTGTCGCGATCCTCGCGCGCTTCGGCAGCGATGCGCAGCTCCGCCATGCGCGTCAGCATCTCGTCGAGCTGCGGCGAAGGGTCCTCGGCCGCCATCATCTTCACCAGCTGCGCCGATTTGGCCAGCACCACCGACGGCAACGCCGCCACACCCTTCCAGCCCTTGCGGCCGAGGACGTCGTGCACCGACATCAGGAAGCGCACCGATTGCGTGCCGTGGCCGGGGTCGTGCGCCAGCAGGCGTGCGCTCAGCTCGTCGCAGAGCTCGGCCGTGCTCGGCTCCTGCGGCACCGGCGCGGCCTTGCGCCGGTCGACCAGCACCACGCGCCAGGCGCCGTCGCGGCGCTCGAGCGCGATCGGTCGCACGAGCAGGCCCTTCAGCTGTCGCAGCGCCGGCGTCGAGCCGGCTGCACCGGCGGGCGCACGCCGGTCCCTCAGCGGAGGCCTGCCAGCCGAAGCGGCGCTCTTGCGTTGATGATCGGGCATATCGTTCCTTCTGCTGGGTGGTGGCGTACGACAGATCTGCTGCGGCGGCACCGCTCCAAGCGATGCGCGCAGTGTGCCGATCCGTCCGATGGCCTGCGTCCAGCGGTGCGCGACGGATTTCGCGTCAAGGCGCGTCTTGCGCGGCCAGGATCCGGAATGTGCGAAGTACCGCATGGATGCGCCGGCGCCACCAGGGGCAAAGACCATCGGAGCGGCGTGGCGAATGGCGGCCTGCCGGCCGATGGGCGGGCCGCGCGACGACACCGCCGTTAGACTGACATTCAGCGTTGTGGCTCTTGAAGGTCTGCGTCATGTGCACGCATGGGCCGAGCCGACACGCACATGAAGGCCTACGTCCGATGTGCACCTTGACCCGTCGGCATTGGCTCGCGCAGGTTGCGGGCCTGGCGACCGTGGCGTCCACGGGTGTCCGCGCCCAGGGCGCTGTCGCGCCGGCGGCAGCGCCGCTGACGAAGCCGATTCCGTCCAGCAGCGAGCGGGTCCCGGTCGTGGGGCTGGGCAGCTGGATCACCTTCAATGTCGGCGACGATCCCGTCGCTCGCGCCGCGTGTGCCGAGGTGATGCGCGCGTTCTTCGCGGCCGGCGGCGCTCTGATCGATTCGTCGCCGATGTACGGCTCGTCGCAGGGCGTGATCGGCGAGGGCCTGGCGCGCAATGGGCGTACGACGGGCGTGTTCGCGGCCGACAAGGTGTGGATCGGTGCAGGTGGTCGCGGTCCGGCGCAGATCGAGGCGTCGCGCCGGCTGTGGGGCGTGCCGCGCTTCGACCTGCTTCAGGTGCACAACCTGCTCGCCTGGGAGGAGCATCTGCCCCAGCTGCAGGCAATGAAGGCCGCGGGCCGCGTGCGTTACGTGGGCATCACCACGTCCGAGGGGCGGCGGCATCGCGAGATCGAGTCGATCCTGGCCGCGCAGACGATCGATTTCGTGCAGGTGACGTACAACATCGTCGATCGCGAGGTCGAGCAGCGCATCCTGCCGCTTGCGCGCGAGCGCGGCGTCGCCGTGCTGGCGAACCGGCCGTTCCAGGAAGGCGCGCTCACCAGGCGCCTCGCGCGACACGCGCTGCCCGCGTGGGCGGCCGAGATCGGCTGCACGAGCTGGGCCCAGGTGGTGCTGAAGTTCATCGTGTCGCATCCGGCCGTCACCTGCGCGATCCCGGCGACCAGTCGCGTCGACCATGTGCGCGAGAACCTCGCCGCGGCGCGCGGCACGATGCCCGACGAGGCGATGCGCCGGCGCATGGCCGCACACGTGGCCTCGTTGTGAAGCCGAGGCCTGCCGGTCGATGAGCGAGTGGTGGACCTACACGCTCGGCGACTTCCTGATGTTCGCGCCGCGCACCTACTGGCGGCTGGTCGAGCTGCACAACGCGGCGTTGTGGCCGGCGCACCTGGCCATGGGCCTCGCCGGCGCCGCCGCCGCAGCGGCGCCGTGGATGCGCCGGGCCGTGCCGGTGGCCGCGCTCGTGCTCGCCGCGGCCTGGATCACGGTCGGCTGGGAGTTCCACGCGCGGCGCTACGCGCAGGTCAACTGGGCAGCCGAGGCCTTCGCGGTGGCCTTCATCGCCGAGGGCGTGCTGTGGCTGCTCGCGGCAGCGTGGGGCCTGCGCGCATCGGCACCTGGGCCGCTTCCCACAGCGTTGCGTCGGCACGCCGCGCTCGCGGCGTGGTTGTTCGCGCTCGTCGGCTATCCCTTGCTCGGCGCTCTGGCGGGCCGGCCCTGGACGCAGACCGAGCTGTTCGGCATCGTGCCCGATCCGACGGTGATGGCGACGCTTGGCGTGCTGGTCGGCGCGCCGGCCGCGATGCCGCGCATGCTGCGCTTCGCGCTGTGGGTCGTTCCGGTTGGCTGGTGCGCGGTGGGCGGCGCCACGCTGCTCGCGATGAACGAGCCGACCTGGCCCCTGTTGCCGCTGGCCGGCGCGCTGGCCGTGATGTTCGCGTTGTTGCGCCGAGATCAGTTTTCCGGCACGAACACCCAGAGCAGCAGGTAGACGAGCAGGCCGACGCCGCCCCACAGCAGCAGCGCCGCGAAGATCAGCCGCCACACCCACGACTCCACCCCCGTGGCCACGGCGATGCCGCCGCAGACGCCGGCGACCCAGCGATCGCTGGTGCTGCGGCGAAGCGCACTGATCGCGGCCATCGCCGGCGTCGGCGCGGCGCCGGGTTTCTCGTCGAGCAGACGCGCCTTGGCGCGCGCGAACTCGTCGTCGCTGAGTCCGCCGCGCTGATGCAAATCGTGCAGCCGGTTCAGTTCCTCGGTCAACGCCATTCCAGCCTCCTGTCGTCGAGCCCCCTGCATCGTGCGTTCGAGCGGTCGCGCGCGCAATGACGCACCGCAGTTTGCAGGACATCGCTCGCGCTCAAGTGGTTCGTTCGCGGTACGCGGGCCTCGTGCGAAGCGCCGTCGCCTGCTCGTAGGCCAGCGCGATGCGCAACAGCACCGGCTCGCTCCACGCCGTGCCGATCAGGCTGAGTCCGACCGGCAGCCCCTGCACCTGTCCCATCGGCACCGTCACGTGCGGGTAGCCCGCCACTGCCGGCGGCGAGGTGGCCGACGGGCTGCCGGCATCGCCGTTCACCGTGTCGATCAGCCAGGCCGGCCCGGTGGTCGGCGCGATCAACGCATGCAGGCGCTGGCGGCGCAAGGCCGCGTCGATGCCGTGCGTGCGCGCGAAACGCCGGCCCAGCGCGAGCGCCTGGGCATAGGCGGGCCGGGTCAGCGGGCCCTTGGCCTGAGCCTGCACGAAATACTCCTGTCCGAACAGCGAGAGTTCCTCGCTCGCATGGGCCTCGTTGTAGGCGATCAGGTCGGCCAGGCTGCGATGCGGCAGATTCGGCGCGAATTCACGCAGGTAGGCCGCCATCGCATGGCGCAGCTCGAACAGCAGCACCTCGAGCTCGCTTTGCGCGTAGCGCTCGGTGTTCGGGATCGGCGCGGCGACCAGCGTGGCGCCGAGCGCCTTGAGCGCAGCCAACGCGGCGTCGAACAACCCAGCCACGCCGCGATGATCGCCGATCAGGTTGTCGGCGATGCCGATTCGCAGCCCGCGCAATGAGCCCGGCGAGGCCGGCACCAGCGCGGCGGGGGCGATACGGCCGCGCTGCGCCTTGGTGGCGGCATCGCGCGGATCGACACCGCTGATCGCGGCCAGCAGCAGCGCCGCGTCGCGCACCGTGCGGCACATCGGGCCCGCCGTGTCCTGCGTGAACGAGATCGGCACGATGCCGTCACGGCTCACGAGCCCGACCGTCGGCTTGATGCCCACCAACGCCTGCACCGACGCCGGCGAGGTGATCGACCCGTCGGTCTCGGTGCCGATGCCGGCCGCGCACAGGCTCGCCGCCACAGCCGTGCCGGTGCCCGACGACGAGCCGCTGGGGCTGCGGTCGAGCGCGTAGGGGTTGCGCGTCTGCCCGCCGCGTGCGCTCCAGCCGCTGACCGAATGCGTGCCGCGGATGTTGGCCCATTCCGAGAGATTGGCCTTGCCGATCAGCACCGCACCGGCCTCGCGCAAGCGGCCCACCACGAACGCATCACGCGGCGCCTTCGCGCCCACCAGCGCCAGCGAGCCGGCGCTGGTCTGCATCGCATCGGCGGTGGCGAGGTTGTCTTTCACGATTACCGGCACGCCGTGCAGCGGCCCGCGCCAGCGGCCGGCGGCGGCTTCGCCGTCGAGCTGCGCGGCGATGGCCTCGGCATCGGGATTCAGCTCGATCACGCTGCGCAGCTGCGGGCCCGCACGATCGAGCTGCGCGATGCGCTCGACATAACGCTGCAGCAACTGCACGGTCGTGGTCTGGCGTGCGCGCAGCGCGGCGCCCAGCTGATCGATCGTGGCTTCTTCGAGGCTCAGGTCCATGGCGGGGCTTGCAGCAGCGGCGCGCCATGCCGGCACGGCACTGGCCGTGCCGGCCGCGAGCCGAATGAACTGACGCCGCTTCATTGTCGCGCCGGGCGCTGGGCCGGACGGCGCGCGAGGCGCCGCTCCAGCCATTCGAACAGGGCCTGCGTGAGCAGCGCCATCGCCGCAGCCGGCAGTGCGCCGGCCAGCAGCGTGGCATGGTCGTTCAGCGCGAGCCCGGTGGCGATGCGCTCGCCATAACCGCCGGCGCCGATGAACGCGGCGATCGTGGCCGTGCCGACGCTGATCACCGCGGCCGTCTTGACGCCGGCCACGATCACCGGCATCGCCAGCGGCAGCTCCACCAGGCGCCAGCGCTGCCAAGGCTTGAGGCCGAGGGCGAGCGCGGCATCGTGGATGCCGGGCGGGATCTCACGCAGCCCCGCATGCACGTTGCGCACGATCGGCAGCAGCGCATACAGCGTCAGCGCCACCAGCGCGGGCGCGGTGCCGATGCGGCCGAGCAGCGGAATCAGCATCGCGAAGAGCGCCAGCGAAGGCACGGTTTGCAGCACGCCCACCACCGCCATCACCGGCTGCTCGAACGCGGGCCGCTGTGCCGCCAGCGTGCCCAGCGGCACACCGATGACGAGCGCCGCCGTCACCGACACCAGCACGAGCGTGAGGTGTTGTCCGGTCAGGCGCGGCAGATCGTCGGCGAACAAGCGTGCCCAAAAGCCGCTGCGTGCCGGTGCCGCCGGTGCGACGTCCGCCTGCGCAACGAACGCCTTCGCGATGGCCTGGAAGGTCTGGCCGCGCAGCTCGGCGTCGCCGTTCATCGCGATCATGCGCGCCGGCGGGATGCGGCCTTCGAGCGCGGCGATCGCGCGCCAGGCCGCCGGCGCGCGATCGGCGGCGTCGAGCCGGTACAGCAGCACCGCGTCGTAGCGCGGAAAGTACTGTGCGTCGTCGTCGAGCACCGTGAGGCCGAGCGACGCGATCTTGGCGTCGGTGGAATAGATGTCGGTGACCGCGATGCGGCCGCTGGCCAGCGCCTCGTAGGCGATGCCGTGGTCGATGCCGGTCGGCTGGTGCGGCAGCCGATAGCGCGCGGCCAGGCCCGGCCAACCATCGGCGCGACCCAGGAATTCGTGCGACAGGCCGAACACCAGGTCGGGGTGTTTGGCCAAGTCGCCGATGCGGCGCACGCCGAGTGCCGTCGCGCGCTCCGACGTCATCGCCAGCGCATAGGTGTTCTGGAACCCCAGCGGCACGCCGACGCCCAGGCCGATCGCGGCCAGCTGCCGTCGCATCGTGGCCAGGTCGGTGGGCTGCGGGTTCTTGAGGATCTCGGCATCGATCGTGCCCAGGTATTCCGGGTAGACGTCGATCGCGCCGGCCTTCAACGCCTCGAGCACGACAGCGGTGTTGCCCAGGCCTGGCTTGTGCTCGGCGCGTGTGTGGCGCGCCGCGGTCTGCGCCACGATCTCGCCGAGGATGTAGGACTCGGTGAAACGCTTCGAGCCCACGGTCAGCGGCGCATCGGTCGCCCGCGCCGGAACGCACATCGCGGCGAGCACCAAGGCGAGGGCGCAAGCGCGCATCGAACGCCTCTCAGAACATCGAATTCAGGTTCGTCGAGCTGCGCTGCACCTTCTGCAGCGTGTCCCAGTGCTCGACGATCTTGCCGCTCTCGTCGAGACGGAAGATGTCGATGCTCGCCCACTGCGTGGCGCCGAGCCAGGCCGGGAACTGCTGCTGCGTGTGCACGATCACGTACAGGCCCTCGGCGAACACGCGGTGGAACACCACCTCGCGATCGGGATAGTCGCGCGCCAGCTTCTCGAAGTACCAGATGAAGCCGTCCTTGCCGTCGGGCACGTCGGGGTTGTGCTGGGCGTAGGTGGCACCGGCATAACGCTCGATCGCCTCGCGTGGCCGGCCCTTGTTGAAGGCCAGGTCGTAGAACTCGAGCACGTTGCGCTTGTTGCGCGCCAGCGTCTCGGGCGGCAGCACGATGTCCTGGTTGAGACGGGCACGCGCCTGAGCCTCGGACGGTGCGGGCTGCAGCGCGAGCCACAGGCCGAAGAGGCCGACGGCGACGAGGCGCGCGACGGCGGGCGAAACAGGGCGCGAGTATGGGAAGCGAGGGGTCATGCGGTGCACCTCCGGTGGCGAGACTCAGCGCGCAGACGTGCCGCCGCGGGCTTCGTTGCGCGCCCGCTCGAGCAGCGCGTCGAGTTGCGCCGGATCGATGCGCTTCAACGCGCAGAAGTTGGCGCGGCTGAGCGTCGTGCTCTCGTAGGCGCGCAGCAGCAGCGCCCGTTCGCGTCGTGCGGGGTCGTCGGGCAGCGGCGGTTGCGCCGGTCCGGGAGCCGGTTGCTCGCGCGGATGGCGCGCCGCAGCGTCGTGTGCGCGCGTGTGCGCGCGTTCCGGCCGTGAAGGCACACGTTCGCGCGGCGGCCGCTCGCCCGGCCGCGCCGGTCCGGGTGGCCGCTCGCGCGGTGATGCGCCTTGCTCGTCTCGCGCGCCAGGAGGCCGGCGCGGCCCGTGCCGAGCGCGTGGCGGGCGCACGGGTCGGCCACCGTCGCGGGGTGCCGGGGCGTCGCCGGATGGGTCCTGCGGATGCGCGCCGTCGGGCGTGGCGCTGCGCTGTGCCGCGCGCTCGGCGGCGCGGCGCGCTTGCACGATCGACCAGCGGCGGTCCAACTCGGTCTGCGCGGCCTGCCGATGCTCGTCGCTCACCTCGCCGGCCGGTGCGCCGTCGAGATCGTAGCGGTGCGTCGAAGCGACCAGCGCCTTGAGATACGACGTGGTCGTGGTGTGCTTGTGCAGGAAAGGCGACAACGAACGCCGCGTGAACAGGCCCGGCGCGCGCGCCTGGATATCCGCCTGGATGCGCAGCTTGATCGGCTTGGGCGGTGTGTTCGGCGACGCGGCAAAGAGCGCGGGGAACAGCTCGGCGAGCCGGGCTGCGCATTCGGCTGGTGACAGCTCGGGCGCGGCGCGGGCCGTCTCGCTCGATGCAGCCGGTTCGCCGGCGACGGGCTCGACGGTGACGGCTGGCGCGCCCTCTGCCGATGTCGAAGTCGGTGCCGCAGGCGCGGCAGGCGGCGTCGGCGCCGAGGCGGATTCTGGAACGGGCGTGTCGGACACGGCGGCGATCGGAAAATGCGGGGCCGCATTGTCGCCGCCCGACGCCGAAATGAAAAACGCCGGGCGCAAGGCCCGGCGTGCAACTGCGCGCGA
>JAEUPI010000232.1 GCA_016790175.1 Burkholderiaceae bacterium
CGCGCGCGCACGGTGCTCTGGCCGGTCGGCAGCCAGGTGGCGGTGAGGTCGACGTCGTTGCGGGTGTAGTTGTCGGCCTGGAACAGGCCCGGCGCCGTCTGCAGCGCGAACGGATACTCGCCCTTGGTGTGGCGACCGGCGATGCCCAGCGTCAATGCAGCGCTCGGCTTGTAAAGCAGCCCCAGGCGCACCGCGTCTTGCTTGAACTCGAGAAAGTCGTACTGGAACGCCGAGTAGTCGAGTTGCCGATGCACGAACGACCCCTCGAGTGCCAGCAGCGACGCCCCGCCGTACTGGCCGCGGGCGACGAACTCCTGGAGTCGCTCGAGGTTCTTGGTGCTCAGCGCCGGCCCCAGGTCGGCACCGAAGCGGGCCAGCGTCTGCTTGCCGGTGTAGCCGATGCGGCCCGAGAGGGATTCGATGGTCTCCCAGTCCCAGCCCATGTCGAGGCCGTAGCCGGTGTGATCGAGCTCCGTGAGGTCGCGGTATTTGTTGATGCGCGCGGTGGCGTCGAGAAAGATGCGTTGCCGGCCGATCGGCTGATCGATGCCGGCCTGCAACGTGGCCGTGGTGTAGTCGTCGTCGGTCTCGGGCGAGCCCTCGGCCACCTTGAAGACATTGCGCTCCTGCGTGTGCGAAAGGCCGACGCCGACATAGTACGGATTGGCCTGGGCGAATGCACTGCCGGCCTGCGCCAGGCCCCAAGCGGTCACGGCAAGGCAGACCCGTTGACGGTATTCACTCTTCATCGCGAGCCTCGGAGACGGATGGGGTGCTGTGCCTCGACCGGCAGCGTCAATAGGCGCCGCGATCGAAGAACACCAGGCGGATCGTACGAAGAATGATCCTCAAATCCAACCACAGCGACCAGTTGCGAAGATAGTCCAGGTCGTACTCGACCCGCGCCTTCATCTTCTCGACCGTCTCGGTTTCGCCACGAAAACCGTTCACCTGCGCCCAGCCGGTGATGCCGGGGCGTACCTTGTGGCGAACCATGTAGCCCTTGATCGCCTGCCGATAGAGCTCGTTGTGCGCCACAGCATGCGGCCGCGGGCCGACGATGCTCATGCGCCCTTGCAGCACGTTGATGAACTGCGGCAGCTCGTCGAGCGACGTGCGGCGCAGGATGGCGCCGAACGGCGTGATGCGAGGATCGTCTTTCGTCGCCTGCTTGACGACAGGGCCGTTGTCCATGGTCCGCATCGAGCGGAACTTGTAGATCGTGATCTCTTCGCCGTCGAGCCCGTTGCGGCGCTGCTTGAAGATCACCGGCCCCGGCGAACTGAGTTTGACGCCGATGGCGATCAGCAGCAGCACCGGCGCGATCAGCACGAGGATGATCGACGCCAGCACCACGTCGCTCGCTCGCTTGAGCACCTCGTTCATGCCGGTGAACGGCGTCTCGCAGATGCCCAGCACGGGCACACCGTTCAGGTCCTGCAGACGCCCCTGCACCAGGCTGATGCCCGGGATGTCGGGCACGTAGTACACCGAGGCTGTCGTGCCCTGGATGTTCTCGAGCATCTCGGCGATCCGGGGCTGCGAGCTCAGCGGAAGGGTGATGTACACCTCTTTGATCGAATGATCGCGGATATAGGGCGCCAGGTCGTTGAACGAGCCGAGCAGCTTGGCGCCGGGCTCCACCTGCAGGCGGTCACCCGCCCGGTCGTCGAACCAGCCCATGAAATCGGCCTGGCGCCCACGCTGCTCGCGCAGCGCACGCGCGACCGTGAGCCCTAGGGGCCCGGCCCCGACCAGCACCGCGCGACGTTGCCCCTTGGCCAGCGCCTCGCGGCGCTGGATGATCATCTGCCCGATGCCCACGGCCTGCCAGTGCAGCAGCGGCGTGAGCGCGATCCACGCCAGCACGACTTTGGGCTTGAAGTACTCCAGGCTGCTGGTGAAGTAGCCGAACAGCGTGAGCGTGACGATCAGCGCCAGCCACGACATCGCGATGCCGCGTGCCGCCTCGAGCCGCGGGCTGCTGAAGCGGTTGCGCCCGGGGAAGGTGAGCACGAAGAGCAGCCCCGCGAGCACCAGATCGGGCCGGTAGACATGCCCGTTCATGATCCAGGCCAGCGCCAGATAGGTCGCCACGGTCAGCAGGGGCTCGAGCGCCGCGGCGACCAACCAGCTGCCGGACGGCGGCGCTCCACTCCCGACCGACTGCTTGAAACCCGCAGGTTCGAGGATGGAGAGCAGGCTGGTTCTCATTCTGATCGAGGTCGCAACAAAGAATCCAAGTCGCCGAGAACTTGGGATGGCGGGCTGTTCGTGAACTGTTCGTCGGATTGTCGCGACGGATGCGTGTAACGCCGATCCTCTGTTTCGGGGGGCGGCACTTGTATCAGCGCTGATCCTGCGACTCGATGCTGCGCGCCGCACGCCACTTGTGTACGAGGTGCGGAACGAGCAGATGCAAGGGCATCCGGTGCCGGTGATACCTGGCCAACAGCAGTCCGTCGACGATGCGCTCGCGCAGCCCCGGCTCGTCGTCGGGCAGAGCAGGCGTCAGCGCGGACGAGAACAGCGCCGCATCGAGCCTGCGCATCGACCACGGCGCCTCGGCGCGCAGCGCACGCAGACGCATCGTCTCCGGCATGGGCGTGTCCAGCCAGTGCGACAGGAACCTCATTGCCAGCGCGAATTGCTCGTCGAGGCCGAGGGCCGTCGCTCGGCCGAGCGTCGCTTCCCAGAAGGCATCGCCGGCGCCGTTGGCGCGCGCCAGACCATCGAGGTCGACCAGATCGCGCAGGCGATCACGTTGAACCGAATCGCAGAACAGGTGGGCCGCCGCATGCAGAAACTGGTCTGCCGGAGACAGCACCGACCAACCCTCGCACAGCGAGGGCCTCAAGTCCTGCAACAGCAGTGCCGCGTCGACGCGCGGCCTGCCGACAGGCGGAAGAATGTTGTGGTGCAAATCGAGCTCCATCCGATGCGCCGGATGCCGCATCGGCGGCGCTTCGTG
>JAEUPI010000235.1 GCA_016790175.1 Burkholderiaceae bacterium
GGCACGCCCGAGCAGATCGAGGGCGACGCGCAGGTGCATGCGATCTACATGGGCGCGAAGCACTGAAATGGCCCCCCAGCTCACCTCGTTCGCTGCCCCCCGAGGGGGCGCTCAGTCTGCTCGGGAGCGGCCCAGCGCCGACTGATATGTCTTGGTGGTCCCGCTCCTCCATGCCGCCCGACGAAGGCCCCGTGCTCGCCGTCGAGGGCCTCGACGTGTACTACGGCCGCGCGCACGCGCTGCAGGGCGTGAGCTTCACGATCGAGCGCGGCGTGCTCGGCATCGTGGGCCGCAACGGCATGGGCAAGACCACGCTGTGCAACGCGATCACCGGCCTGGTGAGCGCCACCGGCAGCGTGCGCATGGCCGGCGAGCAGCTTCTCGGCCGCCCGCCGAACGAGATCACGCGGCGCGGCATCGGCTACGTGCCGCAGGGCCGGCGTGTGTGGCCGAGCCTCACGGTCGACGAAACGCTGCGCCTGGTGGCGCGCGAACGCCGCGAGATCGAGCGCATCTACACGATGTTTCCCCGCCTGGCCGAACGCAAGAGCCATGGCGGCGCGCAGCTTTCGGGCGGCGAACAGCAGATGCTGGCGATCGGCCGCGCGCTGCTGCTGCAGCCGCGGCTGCTGGTGATGGACGAGCCCACCGAAGGGCTGGCCCCGGTGATCGTCGAGCAGGTGGCGCAGGCGCTGCGCCAACTCGCCGCCGACGGCCGCATCGCGGTGCTGCTGATCGAGCAGAACCTCGGCGTCGCGCTCGAGGTGGCCGATCGCATCGGCGTGATGGTCAATGGCCGCATTGCCGAGCTGTTGCCGGCGGCCGAGCTGGCCGCCGACCGCGACCTGCAGGAGCGGCTACTCGGCGTGAAGAGCGGCGCCGACGATTCGGCGGCACCAGCGCCGTCGGGGCCCGAGCCGGCGGCCGCGAGCCCCGCGCCGGTCACGCAGGTGCTCACGGTGCAGCGCGCACACGGTGACGGCGCCGCGGCGCTCGACGCGCTGGCGCCGCGTGCGGTGCGAGGCTTCAACCGCTGGAATACCGGCGGCACCGCGGCACCGGTGATCGACGTGCCGCGCAGCGCAGAAGCGTCGCCCGTCGCCTCTCCTGTGCCTTCGGCGTCGGGCATCGCCACCGCATCGACGGTGCTGCCGTTCCCGGTGGCCGCCGGCAGCGGGCGCGCGGCCTACGTGGCCGGCACCTTCGACACCAAGGGCCGCGAGCTCTTCTACCTGCGTCAATGCCTGGAGAAGATCGGCCTGCGCGTGGTGACGGTGGACCTGTCCACCAGCGGCCGCACGAGCACGGCGAGCGTGCATCCGCGCGAGGTGGCACGCCACCATCCGCAAGGCGAAGCCGCGGTGTTCAGCGGCGACCGGGGCAGCGCGGTCACGGCGATGGCCGTCGCCTTCGAACGCTTCGTGCTGACGCGCCGCGACCTGGGCGGCCTGATCTCTGCCGGCGGATCGGGCGGCACCTCGCTGGCCACGCCGGCGATGCGCGCACTGCCGATCGGCGTGCCCAAGGTCATGGTCAGCACGATGGCCAGCGGCGACACCCGGCCCTACGTGGGGCCGAGCGACATCTGCATGATGTATTCGGTCACCGATGTGCAGGGCATCAACCGCATCAGCGAGCGCGTGCTCGCCAATGCCGCGCACGCGCTGGCCGGCATGATCGCGCACCCGGTGCACGTGGGCAGCGCCACCAAGCCGGCCGTCGGCCTCACCATGTTCGGCGTGACCACGCCTTGCGTGCAGCAGGTCACCCAGCGGCTGGCCGAAGACTTCGACTGCCTCGTCTTCCACGCCACCGGCGTCGGCGGCCAGAGCATGGAAAAGCTCGCCGACTCCGGGTTGCTGGCCGGCGTGATCGACGTGTCGACCACCGAGATCGCCGACGAGATCGGCGGCGGTGTGCTCTCGGCGGGGCCGACGCGGCTCGATGTCTTCGCGCGCCACCCCCTGCCCTACGTGGGCAGCTGCGGCGCGCTCGACATGGTGAACTTCGGCGCCTGGGACACCGTGCCCGAGCGCTTCAAGGGCCGCCGGCTGTACCGGCACAACCCCACGGTCACGCTGATGCGCACCACCGTCGACGAATGCCGCGCCATCGGCGAATTCGTCGCCGGCAAGCTCAACGCGATGCGTGGGCCGGTGCGCTTCCTGATCCCCGAGGGCGGCGTGTCGGCGATCGACAAACCCGGCGCGCCATTCCAAGATCCCGAGGCCGACCGCGTGCTGTTCGACACCATTGCCACACGTTTCCAAACCGGCCCGCAGCGCCAGTTGCTGCGCCTGCCGCTGCACATCAACGACGAGGCCTTTGCCGCCGCGCTGGTGGCCGCCTGGCGCGAGATCGCGCCTGCCGATGCCGCCGCGCGCCGCGCCTGAAAGCCACGGAGGACGCCGCATGCCCCGCATCGCCCGCCAGGACATCCTGAACACGCTGCGCGCCAAGGTGGCCGCGGGCCGGCCGATCGTCGGCGGTGGAGCGGGCACCGGCCTGTCGGCCAAATGCGAAGAGGCCGGCGGCATCGATCTGATCGTGATCTACAACTCCGGCCGCTATCGCATGGCCGGTCGCGGCTCGCTGGCCGGCCTGCTGGCCTACGGCAATGCCAACGAGATCGTCTGCGAGATGGCGCACGAGGTGCTGCCGGTCGTGAGGCACACGCCGGTGCTGGCCGGCGTGAATGGCACCGACCCGTTCATGATCGGCGACGAGTTTCTGCGCCGGCTGATCGCGCTCGGCTTTTCGGGCGTGCAGAACTTCCCCACCGTCGGCCTGGTCGACGGCACCTTCCGTGCCAACCTCGAGGAGACGGGCATGGGCTACGGCCTCGAGGTCGATCTGATCGCCGCGGCGCGGCGGCTGGATCTGCTGACGACGCCCTATGTGTTCAACGCCGACGAGGCGCGCGCGATGGCCGGCGCCGGCGCCGACATCGTGGTCTGCCACATGGGCCTGACCACCGGCGGGCGCATCGGCGCCGAGACGGCGCTGAAGCTGGCCGATTGCGTGGAGCCGATCAACGCCTGGGCCGCCGCTGCGAGGGCCGTGAACCCCGAGGTGCTGGTGCTGTGCCACGGCGGCCCGATCGCGACGCCCGAGGACGCGCGGTTCATTCTCTCGCGCTGCCCAGGCTGCCACGGTTTCTATGGCGCCAGCTCGATGGAGCGGCTGCCCAGCGAGGTGGCGTTGACCGAGACCACACGCCGCTTCACCCAGATCACGAGATCGCACGACGGAAAGACAAACGGAGACGCATCATGACCGGCGCTCAATTCGGCCAGTTCATCCTCGGCCTCATCGTGGCGGCGATCGTCGTCGCCATCGTCGTCTGGCTGCTGCACTGGCTGTATCTGCGCAGCAGCAAGGAGCGCGCCTTCGTGCGCACAGGCCTCGGCGGCCAGAAGGTGGTGCTCGACGGCGGCGCCTTCGTGCTGCCGATCGTGCACGACGTGATTCCGGTGAACATGAACACGCTGCGGTTGGAAGTGGCGCGCGGCCGCGACAAGGCGCTGATCACCAAGGACCGCATGCGTGTCGACGTGATCGCCGAGTTCTACGTGCGCGTGGCGGCCCGCGCCGAGAGCGTGGCCGCCGCCGCCCAGACGCTGGGCCTGCGCACGATGGAGCCCGAGCAGCTGAAGGAGCTGGTCGAGGGCAAGTTCATCGACGCACTGCGCACGGCAGCCGCCGAGATGACGATGGAGGAGCTGCACGAAAAACGCGGCCAGTACGTGCGCCGTGTGCGCGAGACGGTGGCCGGCGACCTGACCAAGAACGGCCTCGAACTCGAAGCCGCGTCGCTGACGCAGCTCGACCAGACCGGCATGGAGTTCTTCAACCCGAGCAACGCCTTCGACGCCGAGGGCCTGACGCGGCTGACCGAGCAGATCGAGCGCCGCAAGAAGCAGCGCAACGATGTCGAGCAGGACACGCTGGTGGCGATCCGCAACAAGAACCTCGAAGCCGAGAAGCTCTCGCTCGAGATCGAGCGCGAAGCCGAATCCGCACGCCTGGCGCAGCAGCGCGAGGTGGAGATCGCCCGTGCGCGGCAGCGTGCCGAGGTGACGGCCGAGCGCGCGCAGCGCGAGCAGGCAGCCGAGCAGGCGCAGATCGGCGCCAAGCAGGCGATCGAGGTGGCGAAGATCCGCTCCGAGGAGAGCCTGGAGCAGGAACGCATCGAGAAGGAACGCGCCCTGCAGACGGCCGAAGTCGAGCGCCGCCAGGCGCTCGAGCTGGCCGAGCAGCAGCGCGCGATCGCGATCGCTCGCGAGAGCGAGAAGCAAAGCGAGGCCCAGGCCGCCGCCGAGGCGGCGCGCGCCAAGGCAGTGGCGGCGGAGGAGAAAGTGTTCACCGCTCGAGAGCTCGAGGCAGCCGAGCGCAAGAAGAGCATCGAGCTGATCGCTGCCGCGCAGGCCGCCGAGCGAGAGGCGCTGCGCCTGACGGTGGCCGCACGCGCCGAGAAGCAGGCCAGCGGCGACCGCGGCGAAGCCATCCGCGCGCAGGCCGAGGCCGATGCCGATGCGGAGAAGATCCGCGCCCTCGCCGCTCGGTTGCGCGCGGAGATCGAGGCCGAGGCCACGCGCATGATGAACGAAGCGCAGAACGTGCTGTCGCCCGAGGCCCGCGCATCGGCGCTGCGCCTGAAGCTGGTGGAGAAGGCCGAGGCGATCATCCGCGAGGCCGTGCGGCCGATGGAGCGCATCGAAGGCATCAAGATCCTGCATGTCGAAGGCCTGGCCGGCGGCGGCGGCGCGAATGGCGACGCGGGCAGCGGCGGCTTCGCCGACGGCGTGGTGAACTCGGCGCTGCGCTTCCGCGCGCAGGCGCCGATCGTCGACCAGCTGCTGCGCGAGATCGGCCTCGAGAGCGGCGACATCTCGCGCCTGACGGCGGGCGCCGCAGGCGGCACGGCGGCGCTGCCGCCGGCCACGCCACAGGAAAAATCGTGAGCGTGGGAGCACGGCCCACATGATCCGCATCTACGTCTCGTCGGTGATCGATGCCGCGGCCGACACCGTGTGGTCGCGCATCCGCGACTTCAACGCATTGCCGCTGTGGCATCCGGCCATTGCCGACAGCCGCATCGAGAACCAGGAGCCGAGCGACCGCGTCGGCTGCATCCGCCACTTCCACACGCGCGACGGCGGCATGATCCGCGAGCGGCTGCTGGCCCTGTCGGACTACGACTACACCTGCACCTACGAGATCCTCGAAAGCCCGATGGGCGTGGCCAACTACGTGGCCACGCTGAAGCTGGCGCCGGTGACCGATGGCGGACGCACCTTCGCCGAATGGAGCGCCGAGTTCGATTGCGACGAAAGCCGCCAGCACGAGCTGACCGAGGGCATCGGGCAGGGCGTGTTCCAGGCCGGCTTCGACGCGCTGAAACGCCACTTCGCGAGGCGCTGAGGCTGCATGCTCCAACGCGTGGTCCGCTCGACGATCATCGACGCGCCGATCGAGCGCGTCTGGGCGGTGATCCGCGATTTCAACAGCCACGACCAATGGCACGCCGTGGTCGACAAGAGCCGCATCGAAAGCGGCGAGAAGAGCGACCAGGTCGGCTGCGTGCGCAACTTCACGCTGAAGGACGGCCACCGCATCCGCGAGCAGCTGCTCACGCTCGACGACCGCGAACACAAGAGCACCTACTGCATCGTCGAGGCCACGGTGCCGTTGCAGCGCTACGTGGCCACCGTGACGCTGAAGCCGGTGACCGACGGCAACCGCACCTTCTGGCATTGGGAGAGCACGTTTGCCACACCGGCCGGCATGGAGCGCGAGCTGCGCGAGATGGTGGCCCAGGGCGTTTACGAGGCCGGGTTCGACAACCTGCGACGGCATCTGCGCGAGGGCGGCGATCTGCGGCTTCCCGGCTCGCCCGGCGCGGCATCGAATCCGATGCCGCTCGCTCTGCTGGTGCCGTCGCGCCGCATCGTCGTGCGGCACTATGGCGGAGCTGACCAGCTGGTGGCCGAGGATCACGATTGCCCGGCGCCCGGCCCCGGCGAGGTGCGCATCCGCCAGCGTGCGATTGGCGTCAACTTCATCGACGTCTACCTGCGCAGAGGCTGGATTCCGCCGATGCTCGCCGAGGGCGGCACGCCCGGCATGGAGGCAGCCGGCAGCGTGCTCGATGTCGGCGAGAGCGTCAACGGCCTGCTGCCGGGCGACCGCGTGGCCTACCTGGGCCCGGTGCCCGGCAGCTACTGCCGCGTGCGCAACGTGCCCGCCGATTGGGTGGTGCGTCTGCCGCCTTCCGTCGAGGACGACACCGCCGCGGCCCTGTTGCTCAAGGGCCTGACCGCCGACTATCTGGTGCACGACCTCGGTCGCGTCGGCCCCGGCACGAGGCTGCTGGTGCATGCGGCCGCCGGCGGCGTCGGGCTGCTGGTGTGTGCCTGGGCCCGCCGGCTGGGCGCCATCGTGATCGGCACCGTGTCGAGTGAAGACAAGGCCCGCCTGGCGCGCGAACACGGCTGCGAGCAGGTGATCGTGACGCGCGACTATCGATTTGCCGACGCGGTGCAGCGTCTCGGCGGCGCCGACGTGCTCATCGACGGCCTCGGCGACGCTGCCCGCGACGAGAACCTGGCGGCGCTGGCGCGCCGCGGGCACTGGATCAGCCTGGGCCAGGCCACCGGTGCCCTGCAGCCGATCGATCCCAACGTCCTGGTGGCCAAGAGCATCACGTTTTCGCGGCCGGTGGTCTTCGACTACATGGCCACGCACGAGGCGCTCGCGATGCGCGCCGAGCGTGTCTGGCGGGCGCTGGCCGACGGCACCCTGCGCACTCCGCGGGTGGAGCGCCACGCACTCGACGCCGCCGGCTCGGCGCACGCGCGGCTGGAGTCACGTGCAACCACCGGTGCCTTGGTGCTGGTGGCCTGAGGGCCGAGTCAATCACGGAGAACGCCGATGATCCAGGGCATGAACCACTTCACCATCACCGCCGAAGACCGCGAACGCACGCTCGACTTCTATTGCGGTCTGCTGGGTCTGGTGGAAGGTCCGCGCCCCGATCTCGGTTTTCCCGGGGCCTGGCTGTACCCGCCCGCTGGCGGAGCGGCCGTGCTGCACATCTACTGGGACCGGCCGATGCCGAGCCTGCGCACCGGTGTGATCGATCACATGGCCTTCACCGCGTCGGGCCTGCGCGAGGTGAAGGCGCGCTTCGATGCCCGTGGCATCGGCTACGACCTGCGGCGCCAGGCCGGCGCGCAAACCTGGCAGCTCTTCAGCCTCGACCCGAACGGCGCGAAGGTCGAACTCGACTTCGACCCCGCGGAAAGCCTTTGACGGCGCCGGCACGGCGCACCGTTCAGCGAATCGGCGACATCTCGCGCAAGGCCCGTGCCGCGCCCGCGCCGACCGCAGCGCCGAAACGTTTGGCCAGTCGCTCGGCGACGTTCTCCTTCGGCGTGTAGTCGATCACCTCCTCGGCCTTGACGACCTCGCGCGCGACATAGTCGAGATTGCCGAACTTGTCGGCCAAGCCCTGGCGCAGCGCCTCCTCGCCGTTCCAGAACAGGCCCGAGAAGGTGTCGGGCGCCTCTTTCAGCCGCTTGCCGCGGCCGTCTTTCACCGCCTTGATGAACTGCTGGTGAATCTGGTCGATCATCGCCTGCGCATAGGCCTTGTGCTTGTCGTTCTGAGGCGAAAACGGATCGAGCATGCCCTTGTTCTCGCCGGCAGTGAGCAGCCGGCGCTCGATGCCGAGCTTGTCCATCGTGCCGGCGAAGCCGAAGCCGTCCATCAGCACGCCGATCGAGCCGACCAGGCTCGCCTTGTCGACGTAGATCTCGTCGGCGGCCACGGCGATGTAGTACGCACCCGAGGCGCAGATCTCCTCCACCACCGCATACACCGGCTTCTTGTGCTTGGCCTTCAGCCGCTTGATCTCGTCGTTGATGATGCCGGCCTGCACCGGGCTGCCGCCCGGGCTGTTGATGCGCAAGACCACGGCCTGTGCACCGGCGTCCTCGAACGCCGTCTTCAATGCCGATACGAGCTGTTCGGCGTTGGCATCGGCCTCCGGCGCGATCTCGCCGCGCACCTCGACCAGCGCAGTGTGCGGACCGGTCGGCGCGGTGCCGTGGCCACGCTGCAACAGCAGTGCGTAGATCAGGAAGACGAACAGGGCCAGCCACGACAGCCGGAAGAAGATGCGCCAGCGACGCTCGCTGCGCCGGTCGCGCAGCAGCTCGCGCGTCAGGTGTTCGAGCCCGCGTTCGAAGCTCGACGGCCCGTGCGGCGCCGCGGGAGCGGATGCCGCGGCCTGTGCATACGGCGGCGACGAGGGCGCATCGCCCGACCCGGACGATGGCGGCAGATAGGGTTCCTGGGGGTTCATGGTGCGCTTTCAGGAGGCGGCGAGTGCGTGGCCGCGGGCGGCGCGTCGTCGAAGGCGACGGGCTGGATGTCGGCGGAAGGATACCAATAGACCTCGCCGCCGCGCTCCTCGGTGCGAATGGCCATCAGCCGGCCCTGGCCGCAGGGCCCACCCACGCATCGGCCGTCGGCCGGCTCATAGGCCGCACCATGGATCGAGCAGAGGATCCAGCGCTTGTCCAGGTCGAGGAACTGTCCGGCCTGCCAGTCCATCTCGGTGGGCACATGGGCGCAGCGGTTCATGTAGGCCACCACCTGGCCGTCGAAACGCATCGCGAAGGCCCGCGCCGGCGCGCCCCACAGCGACACATCCCACACGAAGGCGAGTCCGCGTTCCCGCAGGTCGGCGCCCGCGCACAGATGCTGCGCCTCGGTGACGCGCTCACGTGGGGTCCCAGCGCTCACGCGTTCACCATCAGCCAGTCGTGCAGCTCGCGTGTGCTGTGCGCCACGAACACCGGTGCGAACGCGTCGAAGGCCTCGTGGCCGTGCGCGCCGTAGCTGACGCCCACGCTCGCGGTGCCGGCGTTCACTGCCATCTGCAGATCGTGCGTGGTGTCGCCGATCATCAGCGTGCGTTCCGGCTCGGCGCCGAACTCGCGCATCAGCTCCAGCAGCATCGTCGGATCGGGCTTGCTCGCCGTCTCGTCGGCGGTACGGGTGGCGTCGAACACGCCCTTGAGCTGCGCCGCGGCCAGCGCCTCGTCGAGGCCGCGCCGGCTTTTTCCCGTGGCCACACCGAGCCAGTGGTTGCGCGTCTTGAGGGCCTGCAGCATCGCCAGCGTGCCGGGGAAGAGCGTCAGGTCGTGCTGGTGCGCAAAGTAGTGATGGCGATAACGCGCGCCGAGTTCCGGATAGCGCTCCGGCGGCAGGCCCGGGGCGGCATGCGCCAGCGCGTCGTGCAGGCCGAGGCCGATCACATAGGCTGCACGTTCGTCGTCGGGCTCGGGCACGCCGACGTCGCGGCACGCGGCCTGGATGCAACGCACGATCAGCGCGGTGGAATCGAACAGCGTACCGTCCCAGTCGAAGGCGATCAGATCGAAGCGGCGGGTTCGGGTCATCGGTCGGTGCATCAATGCGCGTCGGACATCCGCCCCAGCAGTGTGACGCATTCGGCCGGCAGCGGCGCCTCGAGCACGATGCGTTCGCCGCTGGCCGGATGGTCGAATGCCAGCCGGCGCGCGTGCAGGAACATGCGACCGAAGCGCGCGCCCTCGAGGCCCAGGCCGCGCGACAGGTCTCGATTGGCCGCAAAGTCGCCGTACTTGTCGTCGCCGACGATCGGATGCCCCTCGTGGGCCAGGTGCACGCGGATCTGGTGCGTGCGCCCGGTCTTGATCGTCACGTCGAGCAAGCTGTAGTCCTGGTAGTGGCGCACCACCCGGACCAGCGTGATCGCGCGCCGCGCATCGTCATGGCCCTCGGGCACCGCTCGCACATGCCGTTCGCCGTCGGCCGTGAGCGACTTGTGCAACGCCACGTCGATCACCTTGCGCGAGGCCGGCCAGGCCCCGAACACCAGCGCGGCATAGGTCTTGTCGGTGCCACGCTGGCGGAACTGGTCCTGCAGACCGGTCAGCGCACTGCGTTTCTTGGCCAACAGCAGAACGCCCGATGTCCGCTTGTCCAGGCGATGCACGAGTTCGAGGAACTTCGCTGCCGGCCGCGCCCGGCGCAGCTGCTCGATCACACCGAAGCTCACGCCGCTGCCGCCGTGCACGGCCACGCCGGCCGGTTTGTCGATCGCGAGCAGATGCTCGTCTTCGAACAGGATCGGGAACTCCCTCGGCGGTGCCGGGGAATCGGCGGCCACCCGCTCGGACAGGCGCACCGGCGGCAGCCGCACTTCATCGCCCAGAGCCAGGCGGGTGTCGGCCGCTGCCCGGCCGCGGTTGACCCTCACCTCGCCGGATCGGATGACCCGGTACACGTGGGTCTTGGGCACGCCCTTGAACAGGCGAAGCAGGAAGTTGTCGAGCCGCTGGCCGGCGCTGCCCTCGTCAACCTGTACACGACGGACCGTGGCGCGAGGCGCATCGGCAGCATCGGCCATGGCCGCTTTGGCGTTTATAATCCGTCGGACCACGAACGAGCCGCAAGTGCTTGATTCTTCTGGAGTTTACCCGGGCATGCCCGGCGGGATCGTGGTGGTGCGCGCCGAAGCGGCGCGCCTTTGCAGTAAACGGTGATGCAACGTCTCGAGTCTGCGGTGGGCCGCGTCCCCAAGTGATGCGGCGGCCGGCGGATCGATGACGGAAGAACAACGTCGAACGAGCCTCCCGAGCGATCGGGAAAGAAAAGGTCCTTCGGCGGCAGACAGGAGACACCCGAGTCTGCCGCCTCGCCACGATGCGAATCGGTCTGCGCCTTGCGCTTGCCCCCTGGAGCCCGCTGAACGCCACCGCGTTCGTTGCCCGTCGGTCCCGGCCCGAGGGGGCCGGATACACCTCGGGCCGGAGCTTGCCCACGTGCCGCCTCCGGGCGGCCGGGCAGCGGCACAGCCCTCGCCTGACCGCACATGACGCGTGGCCTGTCGCTCTGCTGCAGCGCCCTGCGCCCGTCTGGGCGTAGCGCCGCAGCCCCGAGCAGTTTTCTTGCCCCAGGCTACTTCAGCGTCGTTCGTGCATCGAGTGGCCGGCCAACCCTAGCGGGGCGGCCGGTGGTCACGGTGCGCGGCTCCGTCCGGCGGAGCCCTGCACCGAGTTTGGAGTGCACATGAAACGCATGCTGATCAACGCCACCCAGCAAGAGGAGCGGCGGCTGGCGATCGTCGACGGGCAGAAGCTGCTCGACTTCGAAACCGAGATCGAAGGGCGCGAACAGCGCAAAGGCAACATCTACAAGGCCGTGATCACACGGGTCGAGCCATCGCTCGAAGCCTGCTTCGTCGACTATGGGGAGGAGCGGCACGGCTTCCTGCCGTTCAAGGAGATTTCCAAGCAGTTCTTCCGCGAGGGTGTCGAGGCGCGCAGCGCGACCATCAAGGACGCCGTCAAGGAAGGCCAGGAGCTGCTGGTGCAGGTGGAGAAGGAGGAACGCGGCAACAAGGGCGCGGCGCTCACCACCTTCGTCTCGCTGGCCGGTCGCTACCTGGTGCTGATGCCCAACAACCCGCGCGGTGGCGGCGTGAGCCGGCGCATCGAGGGCGAGGACCGCGAAGAGCTGAAGGAGAACCTCGACCAGCTCGACTACCCCAAGGGCATGAGCCTGATCGCCCGCACCGCCGGCATCGGCCGCAGCGCGGCCGAGCTGCAATGGGACCTGAACTACATGCTCAAGCTGTGGTCGGCCATCGACGAGGCGAGCAAGGCCGGCAAGGGCGCGTTCCTGATCTACCAGGAGAGCTCGCTCGTCATCCGCGCGATCCGCGACTATTTCACCGCCGACATCGGTGAGATCCTGATCGACACCGACGACATCTACGATCAGGCGCAGCAGTTCATGAACCATGTGATGCCGGAGTCGGCATCCAAGGTCAAGCGATATCGCGACGATGCGCCGCTGTTCTCGCGATTCCAGATCGAGCACCAGATCGAGACGGCGTTCAGCCGCACGGTGAACCTGCCGGCGGGTGGAGCGATCGTGATCGACCACACCGAGGCGCTGGTGTCGATCGACGTGAACTCCGCGCGCGCTACCCGCGGCGGCGACATCGAGGAGACGGCCACGCGCACGAACCTCGAGGCCGCCGACGAAATCGCGCGCCAGATGCGGCTGCGCGACCTGGGCGGCCTGATCGTCGTCGACTTCATCGACATGGAAGAGAGCAAGAACCGCCGCGAAGTGGAGCAGCGTCTGCGCGATGCGATGCGCTACGACCGCGCCCGTGTGCAGTTCAGCTCGATCAGCAAGTTCGGCCTGCTCGAGCTGAGCCGCCAGCGCCTGCGCCCGGCGCTCAGCGAGGGCAACCACATCACCTGCCCGCGCTGCAACGGCACGGGCCACATCCGCGACACTGAATCCTCTGCGCTGCAGATCCTGCGCATCATCCAGGAGGAGTCGATGAAGGACAACACCGCCGCCGTGCACGTGCAGGTGCCGGTGGAGGTGACCAGCTTCCTGCTCAACGAGAAGCGCCAGGAGATCAGCAAGATCGAGCTGAAGCAGCGTGTCACCGTGCTGCTGGTACCCAACAAACACCTCGAGACGCCGAACTACAAGCTCGAACGCCTGCGCCACGACGACCCGCGGCTGGAGAACCTGCAGGCCAGCTACACGATGATCGAGGAGCCCGACGACGAGGTGGCGATCAGCCGCCGAGAGAAGGCCAAGCCGAAGCAGGAACCGGTGATCAAGGGCGTGCTGCCCGACCAGCCGGCACCCGTGGTGCCGGCGCCGGCACCGGCGCCCGTGGCGGCGCCAGCGGTCGCGCCGTTGCCCGCCAAGCCCATGGCGTCGGCAGCGCCGCCCGTGCCCGCCGGCGGCGGCTTCGTGTCGTGGCTCAAGCGCCTCTTCGGCGGCGAGCCGGCACCTGCCATGCCAAGCACCGAGATCGCGCCGCTGTCGAAGCCGGTGGCCGCTGGCAGCGAGGCCCAGCGTGCGCCGCGCGAAGGCCGAGACGGCCGCGGGCGAGGCGAACGCGGCGGGCGTGGTGGCCGGGGTCGAGATGGCCAGCGTGACGGTGGCCGCGAAGGCGGCCGTGAGGGCAGTCGCGAAGGCGTTCGCGGCGAGCGCGGCGCCCAGCAGCGCGGCGAACGCGGCGAGCGCGCCGACGAGGGCCGCCGCCGCGGCCGTGAGGTGCGAGACGGGCGCGAACCGCGCGGCGAGCGCGTCGAAGCGACCGGCCAGGCCGGCGCGACCGACGAGCGCGGCCGGCCGGAAACGCGCGGCGGAGCCGAAGGCGCGTCGCGCCGAGGCCCGCGTCCGCCGCGCGAGACACCGAGCACGACCGGCGCACCGCCGGTGGAGGCCGCGCCGCCGACCTTCGTCGACACGGTACCGGTGCCGGAGCCGACCGGCGCGGAGCCCCAGGCCGAGGGCGAGCGCGATGGGCGCCGCCGTCGTCGTCGTGGCGGCCGCGGCCGGGGCGGACGTAGCGAGGCAGGCGACTTCGAGTCGACCTACCTGCTCGAAGAGGGTCGCACGGCGTCCGACGCGGAAGCCCCAGGGGCGTCCATCGGCGCGGGGTCGTACGCCGAGCCGCGTCCGGAGATCGACGCCGCACGCCAGCCGCTGGGACTGGATCTCACGTTGGTCGAACCGCCGGCCTCGGCGTCACGCGACGAGGGCGCAGCCAGCACGACCGCTTCGGTGTCTCGTCCACCCGCGCCGCCAGCGCCATTGCCTCCGTTCGAACTGCCGCTTACCGAGCTGGAACAGCTCGCCGACGGCGCCGGCTTGCAGTGGGTGCACTCCGATGTCGACAAGGTCCGCAGCGTGCAGGCGGCCATTGCGGCGACGCCCAAGCCGATCCACGTGCCGCGCGAACGCAAACCGATCGTTGTCGTCGACGAAGGCCCCTTGGTGCTTGTCGAGACGCGCAAGGACCTCTCCCAGCTCAAGCTGCCGTTCGAGGTTCTGGCCAAGAAGGCCCAGCCGCACGAGTGACCAGCCCTCGCGGAAGAGTTGCTCGCGGGCTCTAGCTCAGGCTGTCGAGCGCATGCCGGTAGGCGCCGGCATGCATCAGCTCGTCCCAAGGCAGCGGCGCGATCTGCGGCAACAGCGCCATGCGACGCGCCGCACTGTCGGCGTCAGGCCGCCACCGGCCGGCATCGCGGGCCCGATCGAGCTGCAACAGCAACTCGTCAACGGCCGCGCCGCCGTCGACCGACTGGTTGCACAGCAGCACCATGTCGCAGCCGGCATTGAGCGCGACGATGGCCGCATCGGCATAGCCGACCGCGCGACCGTCGATCTCGCGGGCACCGGCCATGCTCAGGTCGTCGCTGAACACGGCGCCTTGAAAGCCGAGTTCGCCGCGCAGGATGTCGCGCAGCCAGCGCGACGAAAAGCCGGCGGGCCGCGAATCCACCTTCGGATAGATCACATGGGCGGGCATCACGCTGGCCAGACCGTTGGACAGCCAACGGTACGGCGCGGCGTCGTCGTCCAGCAACGCCCTGCGCCCGCGCCGATCCACCGGGATCGCAGTGTGGCTGTCGGCCCTGACGTAGCCGTGCCCTGGGAAATGCTTGCCGCAGTTGGCCATGCCAGCCAGCAACATCCCGTGCATCAGGCCACGCGCGAGAATTGACGTGACCCGCGCATCGCGATGAAAAGCACGGTCGCCGATGACGCCGGACTCGCCATGGTCGAGGTCGAGCACCGGCGTGAAGCTCAGATCCACACCGCAGGCACGCAGTTCGCTGGCAAGCACGAAGCCGGTGGCGCAGGCGGCGTCGGTGGCGGCCAATGGGTCTCGCATCCACTGTTGGCCCAGATGACGCATCGGCCCGAGGTGCGTGAAGCCATCACTCTTGAAGCGCTGCACCCGACCGCCTTCGTGATCCACGCAGATCAACACGTCGGGCCGCTCGGCCTTGATCGCGGCGGTCAGCTCGGTCAGTTGCCGTCGGCTGGCCCAGTTGCGCCCAAACAGGATCAGCCCGCCGGTGAGCGGGTGTCGCAGCCGCCGCCGGTCATCGTCGGTCAGTGCGGTGCCTGCGATGTCGAGCACCACCGGGGCGTGGTCGGTCATGGCGTGCCTTCCTGTTCAACCACCACGAACGTGGCGGCGTATGACGATTCGTCGGTCACGCTGACGTGCGCACACAGCCGGCGCTCGCGCATCCAGATCGCGAGCTCGCCGTGCAGGCGCAGCTCGGGCTTGCCGCTCGGGGCATTGAGGATCTCGCAGTCGCGCCAGGTCATCGGCAGGCGCATGCCCAGGCCGATGGCCTTCGAGAAGGCCTCCTTGGCGGAGAAGCGCGTGGCCAGGTAGCTGATGCCGCGGCGCTCGGCACGCCCGCGCCGGGCGGCGAACACGCGCTGTTCGTCGGGGCCGAGCACGCGCTCGACGAATCGCTGTCCCCGCCGCGCCAGCACCGCCTCGATGCGGCGGATGTCGCAGATGTCGGTGCCGATGCCGTAGATCATGGCACGCGATCAGACGGCTGCCGCGAAAGCGCGCTGGATGCAGCGCTGGTAGTCGCGCACGGTCTCGGCCATGCCGAGCTCGAGCGCGTCGGCGACCAGGGCATGCCCGATCGACACCTCGAGCACGCCGGGCACGGCCCGCAGGAAGTCGGCGAGGTTGGCGCGGTTGAGATCGTGCCCTGCATTCACGCCGAGGCCCGCGGCGAGCGCCGCGCGTGCGGCTTCGGCATACCGATTCAAGACCACGGCCTGATCCGGCCCGCCATGGGCGCGGGCATAGGCCTCGGTGTAGAGCTCCACGCGGTCGGCACCCACGGCCGCGGCATGCACCATCGCCTCGGGGTTCGGGTCCATGAACAGGCTGACCCGCACGCCCAGCGCACGCGCCTCGGCCACCAGCGGTGCCAGCCGCGGTGCATCGGCGGGCAGATCCCAGCCGTGATCGCTGGTGAACTGTTCGACGCTGTCGGGCACCAGGGTGCACTGGTGCGGGCGCAGCTCGCGGACGAAGGCCATCAGGTTGTGCGTCGGATTGCCTTCGACGTTGTATTCGGCATGGCGCCACTGAGCCACCAGCGCCGCGAGATCCCGCACGTCGTGAGCACGAATATGCCGCTCGTCGGGTCTCGGGTGCACGGTGATGCCCTGCGCGCCGGCCTCGAGCGCGACACGCGCGAGCGCCACCACGTCTGGAATGCCCAGATGGCGTGTGTTGCGCAGCAATGCGATCTTGTTGACGTTGACCGACAAGGCGGTACGCGCGTGGCGGTCGAAGGCTTCGGAGGCAACCAGCGGATTCATCGGGCGGCGGCACCGGCGTCGAGGCCGAGCAGGCGGAAGGCATCGATCATCACCTGCCGCGTGCGCAACGCCGTGCCGGCCAGATGATAGTGAAGCTGCCGGCGCAGCTGCGATTTCAGTGCCGGCCCGGCCGCCGCCGCCGCGGCCAGCAGCTGTTCCAGTTGCTCGGTCCCCGGCTCCGATCGCATGGCACGCAGGGCCGCCTCCAGTTCGGCGCAGGCCCGTGCAGACAGCGACGACGGACCGGTCGTGGCCTCGACCACGCCGTCCTCCGGCCCCAGTTGATACACCGCGCCGACGGTCACGGGGTTCTGTGTCAGCGTCACGCGATCGAGTTCCGGCAGCACGCCGGTCTCGCGCAGCAGCACCAGTTCGAACGCGCGCAACGCCGCTTCGATGCGTGTCGCCGGGGCATGGCTCATGGCCAGCAGCGTGAGCGCGTAGAGGTCGAACAGCCGCGGGTGCGGGTCATCTCGCGGCAGCAGCCGCATCAGCAGCTCGTTCAGGTAGAAGCCGGCGAACCACTCGCCGCCCGACAACGCCACCCCCTGTCCCGCCCACTCGGCGGCACGCAGGTTGTGCACGTCAGCCGATTCGTCGCCACGCGTGCGGCCGAAGTGCACCACGACGCGCTGAAAGGGCATCAGCACCGATCGCAGCTGCGAGTAGGGCCGCTTGGCTCCCTTGGCGGCCACGGCGACGCGCCCGGATTCCCGGGTGAACAAGTCGAGGATCAGGCTGGATTCGCTCCAGTCCCAGCCGTGCAGCACGAAGGCGGCCTGCCCTGTCGCGGAGGCTCTGCGCGGCGAGCGCGAAGCGGCATGCGCCGTCGTCATTCGTAGCCGTAGGCTCGCAGATGCCGCTCGTCGTCGGCCCAGCCTGAGCGCACCTTGACCCACAGTTCCAGAAAGATGCGCGCGTCCATCAGACGCTCCAGTTCAGCGCGCGCTTCGCTGCCCACACGCTTGATGCGATCGCCGCCGTGTCCGATCACGATCGCCTTGTGGGCCTCGCGCTGCACCACGATCGAGGCGGCGATCCGCAGCTTGCGCGTGCCTTCGTCGTCGCCCGCCTCTTCGAAGCGGTCGATCACCACCGTCGAGGTGTAGGGCAGCTCGTCACCCGTGAGTCGGAAGAGCTTCTCCCGCACGATCTCGCTGGCCAGGAAGCGCTCGTTGCGATCGGTCAGCGCGTCGGGGTCGTGCAGCCAGGCCTGCTGCGGCAGGTAGGGTTCGACGATCCCGAGCAGTCGTTCGGCATCGTCGGCGTGCACGGCCGACAGCGGCGCGTACTGCGCGAAGTCGTGGCGCTGCGGCAGACCCTTGAGCCAGGGCAGCAGGTCCGTGCGGCGCTTCACCAGATCGAGCTTGTTGGCCACGAGGATCACGGGCTTGCCCGGCGGGAGCAGCGCCAGCACGCGCTCGTCGTCGGCGTCGAATTTGCCGGCCTCGACCACCAACAGCACCACGTCGACCTCGCTGAGCGATGCCGTGACGGTGCGATTGAGGTTCCGGTTCAGGGCCCCGCCGCGACGGATCTGGAAGCCCGGTGTGTCGACGAAGATGAACTGGGTGGCGCCGCGTGTGCACACGCCGGTGATGCGGTGGCGCGTGGTTTGTGCCTTGCGCGAGGTGATGCTGATCTTCTGCCCGACCAGTGCGTTGAGCAGTGTCGACTTGCCGACGTTCGGGCGGCCCACGATGGCGATCGTGCCGCAGCGCGGCACTGTGCCGGGCGTGTCAGTCGCCGATGACCCGCTCACGTGCGCAGCGGGCCGCCCGGGCGGTCGCTGGCCTTCAGGACGCCGAGCAATCGGCGTGCCGCCTCTTGCTCGGCCGCGCGACGCGACCGCCCGCGCCCGGTCTCGGTGACCGATAGCGCCGGTACCGCGCATTCGACCTCGAAGGTCTGGGCATGAGCCTGTCCACTGGTGGCCACGATGCGGTAGCTGGGCACCGCGATACGCCTGGCCTGGAGCCACTCCTGCAGTTCCGTCTTCGGATCCTTGCTCCAGCTGTCGGCTTCGCTGGCCGCGATGACCTCGCCGAACAGCCGGCGCACCAGCGCGGCGGCGCGATCGTAGCCCCCGTCGACGAAGACGGCGCCGATCAGCGCTTCGACCGCATCGGCAAGGATGGAAGGCCGTTGCGCGCCCCCGGCCCGCGCCTCGCCGTCAGACATCCGCATCACCTCAGGCAGACCCAGACCGAGTGCGACCCGGTGCAGGCTCTCCTCGCGCACCAGATGGGCCCGCACGCGGGTCAGGTCACCTTCATCGGAGCCGCCGAAGCGCTCGAACAGCAGGCCGGAGACCGCCAGGTTGAGCACTGCATCGCCAAGGAACTCCAGCCGCTCGTTGTGGTCAGCGCCGAAACTGCGGTGCGTGAGCGCACGGTTCAGCAGCGAGCCCTCGGTGAACCGGTGACCGAGACGGCCCTGGAGCGCGTCGAGCCGGGTGTCCATGACCTTGTCGGCGGCGTCGGGGACGCACACGCGAAGCTAGCGCGAACGCCCTTCGTACTTGATCAGCAGATAGACCGGCGCGATCAGCTCGACTTCCTTGTTGTAGGCAAAGCGGATCACGATCTTGTCGTTCTCCTTGGTGATGTCGAGGTCCTTGCCGGAGATCGATGCGATCGAATACTCGATCTCCTTCTGCTTCTCGAACGCGGTGCGGATCTCGCCGACCGTGGCGGGGCTCGACGCGGCGATCTTGTCGACCGCGCTCTTGATGGTGAAGTACTCGTTCAGCGTCGGCAACGTCCGAACCAGCACGTAACCGACGAAGCCGATGATGATCGCCCAGAACAGCAGGCCGATCAGGCTGAGGCCGCGCTGCGCCGATGCGGCCGGCCGCCGTGAGGTTCTCATGCATGCCCCTTTCACGTCCGCGTCACTGGAACGAGCCGATGCGACGGAGATTTCCGAAGTTCATCCACACGAAAAATGCCTTGCCCACGATGTTCTCGTCGGGCACGAACCCCCAGAACCGGGAGTCCTGTGAATTGTCGCGGTTGTCGCCCATCATGAAATAGTGGCCGTCGGGAACCTTGCACACCACACCCTCGGCCGTGTAGCGGCAGTTCTGTCCGTTCGGGAACGAGCGCGATTCGCCGCCATAGTAGACCTGCCGCTTGGGGTCGACGAGGATGCGATGGTTGGCCGTGCCCAGGGTCTCGCTGAACTGCGGCGCATAGCGCAGCGAGTCCTCGTCGTAGTAGTCGCCCAGCGACTGCACGTCCACCGGCTTGCCGTTGATCGTGAGGCGCTGGTTGAGGTAGGCGACCTCGTCGCCCGGTACGCCGACGACGCGCTTGATGTAGTCCACCCGCGGATCCACCGGATATCGAAAGACGACCACGTCGCCCCGCTGCGGATCGTTGTTGGCGACGATCTTCCTGTTGATCACGGGCAGCCGGATGCCGTAGTGGTACTTGTTCACCAGGATCAGGTCGCCCACGAGCAGCGTCGGCACCATCGAGCCCGACGGGATCTTGAACGGCTCGAACAGGAACGAACGCAGCAGAAACACGGCCAGGATCACCGGAAAGAGGCCCGCTGTCCAGTCCAGCCACCAGGGTTGCGTCAGGATCCGCTCGCGTGCACCGGCCAGATCGCCATCGACCTTGTCGATGCCCTTGCTGGCGAGATCGGCGCGGCGCTGCGCCTGTTGCCGCTCGAGCGCCATGGCCGCCGCCTCGCGCGCCGGCTTGAAATGCAACCGCTCCGCCAGCCAGTAGGCGAGCGTGACGACCGTGAGCACGAACAGCAACAGCGAGAAGTTGCCGATCCAGCGATCGACATACCAGCCACCGAGGTAGACGGCCAAGGCGATATAGAGAACCGCAGTCAGTGCACTCATCGGACGCTGTCGAGACTCCAGGTGGTCGTCGGCGCCGGTCCGCGGACCGGCCGCTCGCAGATCGGCGGGTTCAATCGTCGACCTGAAGGATGGCCAGGAACGCCTCCTGCGGCACCTCGACGGTTCCGATCTGCTTCATGCGCTTCTTGCCCGCCTTCTGCTTCTCCAGCAGCTTGCGCTTGCGGGTGATATCACCCCCATAGCATTTTGCCAGCACGTTCTTGCGCAACGCCTTGACGTTCTCGCGCGCGATGATGTTGGCACCAATAGCGGCCTGAATCGCCACGTCGTACATCTGCCGCGGGATGATCTGTCGCATCTTGGCCACGACCTCGCGACCCCGGTATTGGCTCTGGCTGCGATGCACGATGACCGACAGCGCGTCGATCCGGTCGCCGTTGATCAGCATGTCCACCTTCACGACGTCGGCCGCGCGGTACTCCTTGAACTCGTAGTCCATCGACGCATAGCCTCGGGACACGCTCTTGAGCTTGTCGAAGAAGTCGAGCACGATCTCTGCCAGGGGCAACTCGTAGGTGAGGTGGACCTGCCGCCCGTGGTAACTCATCTGGATCTGGACACCGCGCTTCTGGTTGGCCAGCGTCATCACCGGGCCGACGCTGTCCTGTGGCATGTACAAATGCACGGTGACGATCGGCTCCCGTATCTCGCGAATCCGCCCCGGGTCGGGCATCTTTGACGGATTCTCGACGAGCAGCGTCGACCCGTCGTTCAGCTCGACCTCGTAGACCACCGACGGCGCGGTCGTGATCAAGTCCTGGTCGAACTCGCGCTCCAGGCGTTCCTGCACGATCTCCATGTGCAGCAGGCCAAGAAAGCCGCAGCGGAAGCCGAACCCCAGGGCCTGGCTCACCTCGGGTTCGAAGCGCAGTGAGCTGTCGTTGAGCTTGAGCTTGTCGAGCGCATCGCGAAGTGATTCGTACTCGCTGGCCTCGGTGGGGTACAGCCCCGCGAACACCTGTGGCTGGATCTCCTTGAAGCCCGGCAGCGGCTCGGTGGCTGGCCCGGCGTTGTTGGGCAGCTTCTTTTCCAGTGTGAGCGTATCGCCGACCTTGGCGTGGTGAAGTTCCTTGATGCCGGCGATCACGAAGCCCACCTCGCCAGCCCTGAGCACTTCGCGCGGCTGCGACTTCGGCGTGAAGACGCCGAGCTGCTCGATCCCATAGCAAGCGTCGGTGGCCATCAACCGGATGCGCTCGCCCTTGGCGAGCGAACCATCGACCACGCGCACCAGCATCACGACCCCGACGTAGTTGTCGAACCAGCTGTCGATGATCATCGCCCGCGGCGGCCCGTCGGGATTGCCGCGCGGGGGTGGCATGCGATGGATCACGGCGTCCAGGATGTCGTCGATGCCCATGCCGGTCTTGGCCGAACAAGGGATGGCTTGGCTCGCGTCGATGCCGATCACGTCCTCGATTTCGGTCTTGGCCGTCTCGGGATCGGCCTGCGGCAGGTCCATCTTGTTGAGCACTGGCACGACCTCCACGCCGAGGTCCAGTGCCGTATAGCAATTGGCCACCGTCTGCGCCTCGACGCCCTGGCTCGCATCGACAACCAGCAGGGCCCCCTCGCAGGCAGACAGCGACCGGCTGACTTCATAACTGAAGTCCACGTGGCCTGGGGTATCGATCAGATTGAGGTTGTAGACGCGACCGTCTCTGGCCTCGAACTGCAGCGCCGCCGTCTGTGCCTTGATCGTGATGCCGCGCTCGCGCTCGAGATCCATCGAGTCGAGCACCTGTTCTTCCATCTCGCGATCGGTCAGCCCGCCGCAGCGCTGGATGATCCGGTCGGCCAGCGTGCTCTTGCCGTGGTCGATGTGCGCAATGATCGAGAAATTGCGGATGTGGTCCATGCCGTCAGACGGCCTGCGCCGCGGAAGCTACAACGGCGGAGCCGTTGCGGCGGAGGCTCACATCGCACAGCGATGTGAAGGCGCGAAGCGCCGTGCCGAAGTCAAAAAAAAGGCACGTCGAAACATTGACGCGCCTTCCAACAAAACGTATGGCAACTGCTTGTTGGGCTTTCATTGTAGCCAAAAGCACTTCGCCAGAACCCGCGCCAATGCTTGTTTTCCGCGCGTTGTCGTACTCCAACAGGGAAATCTATACACAAGATATCAACAACTATCAAGAAGGTATGCGAGCGCCCACACAATGCTCTAGAGTGCAGTCAGAGAATGGCACTAAACACCTGCTCGCGCGACCGATTCTAGCCACGCAGCTACTCAATCTGATCCGTCAACGGGAGCGAGAACTCACTCCCCCTTCGATCGCTCGGAGCGGCATGTGCGTTGCGATCGTCGCGGCGGGTCAGGGAATCGCCCCAAGCTTCCGCCAAGCGGAAAGACCCCGAGTTTTCGTCCACTGATGCGCGAACCCAGGCCAGGCTGCCTGTACCCACGAAAGCCAGGAGCCCTCAGCGTGCGCTGGGACGAATCACGAGATAGCTCACGAACTCGCCCCGCCGCACCATCACGCTGACCGCACGCTCCTTCTCGACGCGCGCCGCCAAAGACATGAACTGCTTGACGTCGGCAACCTCCGTGTTTTGCAGCGCCAGGATGACATCGCCTTCGCGCAGTCCGGCCTTGGCGGCCGGACCTTCGACGGCGTCGACCCGCACGCCGTTGCGAATCTTGAGATCGCGCCGCTGGGCCTCGGTGAGATCGCTGACCGAAAGCCCCAACGCCGTCTTTGCGGCCGGCGCAGACGAGCCGGGCTCCGCCTGCGCGCGGCGCACCGGTCGATCGGCCTCGAACTCGGCAACCACGACGTTCACGTCCTTCGTCGCGCCGCGCCGGAACAGCTGCAGTGTCGTTCGGCTGCCGGGTTTGGCCGCACCGATGATGCGTGGCAAATCGACCGACTTCTCCACCGCCTTGCCATCGACCTTGACGATGATGTCACCGGCCTCGATACCCGCTTTCTCGGCTGGTCCACCGCTCTCGACACCCTGCACGAGCGCACCAGCGGGTTTGCCCAGACCGATCGACTCGGCGACCTCCTTGGTCACCGGTGCGATCGTCACGCCGATTCGTCCCCTGATCACGCGGCCGCTGGAGCGCAACTGATCGGCCACACGCATCGCCTCGTCGATCGGAATGGCGAAGCTGATGCCCATGAAGCCGCCGGATCGGCTGTAGATCTGTGAGTTGATGCCGATCACCTCGCCACGCAGGTTCAGCAGCGGCCCTCCCGAGTTGCCGGGGTTGATGGCCACGTCGGTCTGGATGAACGGCAGGTAGTCGCCCGTGTCGCGCTGCTTGGCGCTGACGATGCCCGCGGTGACCGTGTTCTCGAGCCCGAACGGCGAGCCGATCGCCAGCACCCATTCGCCGACCTTCAGGCGACTGACATCGCCGATCTTCACCGCCGGCAAGCCAGCGGCCTCAATCTTCACGACGGCGACGTCGGTGCGCTTGTCGGAACCCACGATGCGCGCCTTGAACTCCCGCTTGTCGGTCAGGGTGACCATCACCTCGTCGGCACCTTCCACGACATGCGCATTGGTCATCACGAAGCCGTCGGGCGTGAGGATGAAGCCCGACCCCACGCCACGGGTCTGGGGCTCCTCGTCGCCGCCCCGGGGATTGCGCGGCTGGCCCGGACGACCGGGCAGCGGAATGCCGAAACGACGGAAGAACTCCTCCATGTTGGGATCCATCTCGGCGCCACTGGAGCCTCGCCCCCGTTCAAGTGTTCGGATGTTCACGACCGTCGGACTCCACTTCTCGGCCAGTTCGGTGAAGTCGGGCAGCTCGCGCGTCTGAGCCGTGACCGCCAACGGGGTCACGGCGCCCAGCAGGCCCGCCGCCACGGCCAAGGCAAGCACCATGCGCCGGCCGCAGCCAGCGCCCTCATTCACATTCCGCATGTCAAACCTCTTCTGTTTGCACTTCGAATTCTGGGGTCCGCGGCACCGACCCTGCCGCATCCGGTCGACGATTCAGGGCCGACGCTCCAACGCGGAGGCGAACTGCTGCACCGTCGCCAACGGCACGTCGCCCATTGCCGTGATCCACCACGAGCCCGTGCGCTGCATCCAGGTATGCGTTGCGCCGAGACTGGTCGCCACGGGCTTGTGACGCTGCGCATCGAACGGCTCGACGAACACCGACACATGCGTCATGCCGTCGGAGAAGACGGCCTGGAGGACCTGTGAATCGCTGCCTGGCGCAGCCTCGTGCGCCGCGGCCAGCGGCCGCTTCACGCAGCTGACGAGCTGGAACCCAGGCACCGTTCGAGCCATCGTCCAGCCCTCGGCCTCGAGCTGCGTCTTGGCTATGGCCGGTCGCACGATGCGATAGCCGTCGAGGCGGCGCATCGGTCCGAGCACGCTTTCAGGGCGTGGTCTGCCGCCGATCGCGACGTCGGAGAATGCCGCCGATTCCAGCAGTTCGCCCTTGCTGCCCAGGATGTCGGCACGCAGGAGCAGGCCGCTGGCCTGCTCGGCCCACAGCCGCTGCGCAAACCGATGCGGATCGCGCGGCTTGAGCAACAGCACCTGAGCCTCGTGCCCGGCCATTCGTTCGCGGCCGAGCAGGCGGAGTTCATACGAATCGAGCGAGTGACCGTCGACGCTGGGCAATGCCGGGAAATCGGCGAGTGCATCGCGCCGCTCGACGACCGCGACGCGGCTGCGAGGCCACAAGGTCTGCGTCGTGTCGTTGTGTCGATAGACCTGCCGCGTCTCGCCGTCGAGCACATCGATGCGCTCGTAGCGCTCCTTGCCCTCGCAGAAATGCACCACGCGCGAACTCGATACGACGCCGCCGGCGTTGAACACCAACGTCCCCTGATAGTTGCTCGACAGCGCCGCCTGCTTGACGCGTGCAAGCCAAGCCATCGCGTCGACAGGGGCGGCTGCGGCCACCGAAGGGGGGGCCGCCAGCGCGCCCAGATGGGCGGCGGCCAGGCAACATCCGACGATCCGCAGCCAGGGTGCGATGGGCATCGGAGGGTTCATTTGTCGTCTAGTACGATGGTATCGACGCTACGCACAACCGCTCCCGGCATCTGCAGCGCGGCGCCATTGGCGACCTGCCGATGTGCGGCCAGGTAGCGGTCGAGGCGCGCATCCCGGATCAGCTGACCGTTGACCATCCTCACCGGTTGCTGCGCGCTCGGCGCGACGGCCGATGCAGGCAATTGGGAGCTTGTCGTCGAGGCCACCTCGACACGCTGCGGTGCCGACGCGGGCCAGAGGCTGCTCAGCGTGAGGGCCACCGCTGCCACGCCGGCGGCCATGGCCAGCGGCGCCATCCATCGCGGCGCTGCCGCCGGGGCGCGGGGGGCAGGCTGCTCATGCCGTGGCGGCTCCTGCGCCAAGCGGCCGCGGAGCGAATGCAAGAACGCCGCGTCGTCCTGTGCCCCTCTGGCCAGCTCTGCCGAACGCATCACGTCGCCAATCACCTGGTATTGGTGCCAGCGTTCACGCAGATCGCTGCGGCTGCCCCATGATGCGACGCACCTGCCCTGGGCGTCCGAATCGGCCTCGCCATCGGCCAGTGAGGACAGCGCCTGCCACAACTCGCCCGACTCTCGAGGATGTTGTTCTGCCATGGGTTTCTCCAGCATCTGCCCGGTACGCTACCAGCGTTCGCCCTCGCGAGTACCCAGCAAGGGACGAAGCTTGAGTGCGATCGCCTCGCGCGCGCGAAAGATCCGCGAACGCACGGTCCCGATCGGGCAATTCATCACGTCGGCAATCTCTTCGTAGCTGAGTCCTTCGATTTCACGCAGCGTGACCGCCTGGCGCAACTCGTCGGACAGGCCGTTGATGGCCGCATTCACCGTCGCGGCAATCTCCTTGCTCGCAAGAACTGCATCCGGTGACGCAGCGTCGCTTAGTTCGTTCTCGAGCCGGGAAGTTTCGTCGTCATCGTCCCGGCCGATCCGGGCGGATTCGGTGACCAGCAGATCGCGCTTGAGTTCCAGCAGAGTCTTCTTCGCGGTGTTCACTGCAATCCGGTAGAGCCAGGTGTAGAAGGCACTCTCCCCCCGAAACTGGGGCAGCGCGCGATAGGCCCGGATGAAGCTCTCCTGCGCAACATCCTGCACCAGGTCCGTGTCGCGCACCATGCGGCCGATCAGCCGCTCGATGCGACGCCGGTATTTGACGACCAGCATCTCGAAGGCCCGCGTGTCGCCGCGCTTGGCGCGCTCGACCAGGGCCGCGTCGGTGTCTTCAGTGGCCATCGAGCCGAGCCGGGCCGATCGCCGGGCCAGGTGTTTCTGATCGCGGCCAGAACAGCGCGGCACGCAGCGCATGCCATTCGCCACCGGTTGACCCGGCGCGTACGGCGAACCAGCGCACCGTGCCGCCCTGGTCCGGCTGGAAGCGCAAGAGCACCCAGGGACCCAGATCGATCATCGGGCGCACCTGCCCTGCCGACTCGATCGCCGGGTCGGACATTGAGGCCAGCCACCATTGATCGGGTCGCCAATGCATGTGCCATGTGTCGGAAGGAAGAAGCCATGCGCCATACGCCGCACCCGACACGCCCGCGATCGATGCCGCCAGCATCGGCCACGGCCACGACGGCGCCAGGCCCAGCCCCTGCAGCGCATGCGCCGCCACCCAGTGCACGCCCGCGAACGAGGCGACGCCGACCCAGGCGCCCAGTGCAGTCCGGGTCCGCCCGTCGTGCCGAAGCGTCCAGCCGGGCGTCGGCATCATGGGCATCGGCCGCGCCGCGCCCTCAGACGCGGCGCAGCACCAGGGACCCGTTCGTGCCGCCGAAGCCGAAGTTGTTCTTCAAGGCGACGTCGATGCGCATCTCGCGTGCCTGGTTGGCGCAGTAGTCCAGATCGCACTCAGGGTCCTGCTCGAAGATGTTGATCGTCGGCGGTGAAACCTGGTTGGCGATGGCCAGAGTGGCGAATACCGTTTCGATGCCACCGGCGCCGCCGAGCAGGTGGCCCGTCATCGACTTGGTGGAGTTGACGACCATCTTGCGCGCATGATCGCCGAAGGTGAGCTTGATCGCGTTGGTCTCGTTGATGTCACCCAGTGGCGTCGACGTGCCGTGTGCATTCAGGTAGTTGACCTGGGCCGCATCGATGCCGGCATTGCGCAAAGCGGCAACCATGGCCCGCCGCGGCCCCTCCTGGTTCGGCGCGGTGATGTGACCGGCATCGGCACTCATGCCGTAGCCCGCCAGCTCGGCATAGACCCTCGCCCCGCGTGCCCTGGCGTGCTCGTATTCCTCGAGCACCATCACGCCGGCGCCTTCGCCGAGCACGAATCCGTCGCGCCCTTTGTCGAACGGCCGTGACGCCGTGGCCGGATCATCGTTTCGCGTCGACAGTGCACGCATCGCCGCAAAGCCGCCGACGCCCAGCGGCGAGACGGCCGCCTCGGTGCCGCCGGCGATCATGACGTCGGCATCGCCGTACTCGATGAGTCGGCCCGCCTCGCCGATGCAATGCAGACCCGTGGTGCATGCGGTCACCACCGACAGGTTCGGCCCCTTGAAGCCGAAGCGGATCGAGATCTGCCCGGCGACCATGTTGATGATCGATCCCGGAATGAAGAATGGCGAGATCCGCCGCGGCCCGCGCTGCGCGAGTTCGCCGTGCGTCTCCTCGATCAGCGGAAGGCCGCCGATCCCCGAACCGACCACGCAGCCGATGCGCTCGGCACGCTCCTCGCTCAGTTGTCCGTTCGTCGGCAGTCCGGCGTCCTGCACCGCCTGCACCGCGGCGGCGAGGCCGAACTGGATGAACGTGTCGACGTGCCGTGCCTCTTTGGCGGGGATGTACTGCTCGACGTTGAAGCCCTTGACCTCGCCGGCGAAGCGACAGGCAAAGGGTGTGGCGTCGAATCGCGTGATGTTGGCGATGCCCGATTCGCCGGCGAGCAGCCGGTTCCACGACTCGGCGACCGTGTTCCCGAGCGGCGTGACCAGCCCGAGACCCGTGATGACAACGCGCCGACGCGACATGATCGTCGATCAGGCCTTCTGGTGCTTGGTGGCGTAGTCGACCGCAAGCTGCACGGTGGTGATCTTCTCGGCCTCTTCGTCGGGAATCTCGATCCCGAACTCGTCTTCGAGAGCCATCACCAGTTCGACGGTGTCAAGCGAGTCGGCGCCCAGGTCGGCCACGAAGGCCTTTTCGTTGGTGACATCCGACTCGGGCACGCCCAACTGCTCGGCGATGATCTTCTTGACACGCGCTTCAATATCGCTCATGACTCCTCCAGGAGTGGCTTTGGCAAACAGCGCGCGATTCTACGGCCTGGGGCCGGCCCAGCCGGGTGCGCGACCGGGCCAGCCTTCTCCCACCAGCTAGCCCCAGCCGTCGCACGCGAGACACGCGACGTCGTTCGCCAGGCGCAAGCCCGTCCGCAGGGACGGGCTTGCGCGCGGGCTCACCCCATCCACATGCCGCCGTTGACGTGCAGCTCGGTGCCCGTGATGTAGCCTGCCTCGGCCGACGCCAGGAAAGCCACGGCATGCGCCACATCCTCCGGTGTGCCCAGACGCGCAAGCGGGATCTGTGCCATCAACGCCTGCCGCTGCGCATCGTTGAGGGCCTCGGTCATATCGGTGGCAATGAAGCCCGGTGCCACGCAGTTCACCGTGATCTGCCGGCTGGCCAGCTCGCGCGCCAGCGCTCGGGTGAGGCCGGCCACGCCGGCCTTGGCGGCCGCATAGTTGGCCTGCCCCGCGTTGCCGCTGGCGCCCACCACCGACGTGATGTTCACGATGCGGCCATGGCGCTGCTTCATCATCGGCCGCATCGCCGTGCGACACAGGCGGAAGACGGCACTCAGGTTCGTGTCCAGCACGGCCGCCCAGTCGTCGTCCTTCATTCGCATTGCCAGACCGTCTCGCGTGATGCCCGCGTTGTTGACCAGCACGTGAAGACCACCCTCTTGCTTGACGATGCCGTCGATCAGCGCATCGCCCGCCGCGCCGTCGTTGACATCGAGCACGGCTCCCCGGCAGCTCGGCCAGGCGGCCAGCGCGTCGGTGACCGCCGCTGCGCCGGCGTCACTCGTGGCCGTGCCGATCACGCGATGGCCGCGGGCGGCGAGCACCGCCGCAATGGCACGACCGATGCCGCGCGAAGCGCCGGTGACGAGCGCTACGGTGTGGGTGTTGGCTGAGATCACGCCAGTGCCGCCTGCATCTCGGCAAGCGAGGCCGGGTCGAACACTGCGCCGCCCTGCAACTCGCCGTCGATGCGTTTGGTCATGCCGGCCAGCACCTTGCCCGGGCCGCACTCGATCACCTGCGACAAGCCGCGACCGCGCAGCGCGTTGATGACCTCGACCCAGCGCACCGGCCCGAACGCCTGCCTGTACAAGGCATCGCGAATCGCCTGCGGATCGCCGACGACGGCCACATCGACGTTGTTCACCACCGGAATTCGGGGCGCGACGACCGGCACGCCGGCCAATCGCTGCTTCAAGGCCTCGGCTGCAGGCCGCATCAGTGCGCAATGGAACGGCGCCGACACCGGCAACGGCAGCGTGCGCTTGGCGCCCATGCCCTTGAGCAGCTCGCAAGCCTTGTCGACGCCCGCCTTTGCGCCGGAGATGACCGTCTGTTTCGGATCGTTGAAGTTCGCTGCACTCACCACGGCACCGGCTTCGGCCGCCGCGCGCTGGCAGCCCTCGACCACGGCGGCCGCCTCCAAGCCGAGGATGGCGGCCATCGCGCCCTCGCCCACCGGCACGGCCGACTGCATCGCCTGCGCACGGAACCGCACCAGTGGCAAGGCATCGGCGAGCGTCAGCGCACCGGCTGCGACCAGCGCGCTGTATTCGCCCAGCGAATGCCCGGCCACGGCCGACGGTTCTGCACCGCCTTCCGCCCGCCAGGCGCGATAACAGGCGACGGCCGCCGCCAGCATGACGGGCTGGGTGTTGGTGGTCAGGTCCAGCTGCTCCTTCGGGCCTTCGCGGATCAGGCGCGCCATGTCCTCGCCGAGGGCCTGCGAGGCCTCGTCGAGCGTCTGGCGCACCGCCGCGTGGTCGCCCCACGCATCGAGCATGCCCACGCTCTGCGAGCCCTGGCCAGGGAAGACAAATGCAAACGGCTTCATCATCTTCGATTCGGGCGAGCGGCGAACACCGCTCACCGCTGCTTCACATGTCCAGCAAGACGGCGCCCCAGGTGAAGCCGCCGCCCACGCCCTCGAGCATCACGGTGTCGCCGGCGCGGACGCGACCTCCGCGCATCGCGACGTCGAGCGCCAGCGGAATCGACGCAGCCGACGTATTGCCATGCTCGTCGACGGTGACGATCAGCTTGTCCAGCGGGAGTTTCAGCTTGCGCGCCGTGCCCTGCATGATCCGGATATTGGCCTGATGCGGGATCAGCCAGTCGATGTCGGTATCGCTGCGACCGGCCTTCGCCAGCACGGCACGCGCCGACTCCTCCAGGACCTTCACCGCCAGTTTGAATACGGCGGGACCATCCATCTTCAGCGTCGGGTCGCCCAGCACCCGGCCCCCAGACACCGTGCCCGGCGTGCACAGGATGTCGCGGTACGCGCCGTCGGCATGCAGGTCGCTGGCCAGCAAGCCCGGCCGATCGCTCGCCTCGAGCACCACGGCGCCGGCGCCGTCGCCGAACAAGACGCAGGTCGTACGGTCGTCGAAGTCGAGGATGCGCGAGAACACCTCCGCGCCGATCACGAGCGACCGGCGGGCGCTGCCGGTGCGGATCAGCGCATCGGCCACGGTGAGCGCATAGACGAAGCCCGAGCACACCGCCTGCACGTCGAAGGCTGGACATCCGGCCACGCCCAGCTTGTGCTGCACGATGGTGGCCGTCGAGGGAAACACCATGTCGGGCGTCGACGTGGCGACGATGATCAGATCGATCTCGCCGGCCTTTCGGCCGGCGGCCTCCAGCGCATGCCGTGCCGCCTCGAGCGCCAGATCGCTGGCGGTCTGCTCAGGAGCCGCGAAATGCCGGGCCCGAATACCGGTGCGCTCGATGATCCACTCGTCGCTGGTCTCGATGCCCCGCGCGGCCAGCTGGGCCGCCAGCTCCGCATTCGTCACGCGCCTGGCCGGCAGCATGCTGCCGGTACCGGTGATCCGTGAGAAGCGAGGTGCGACGCCGGTCATCCCGCTTCGGCGCGCACTGGCTCGTCGCTCGCCGTGGCTGCCGGCAGCGCTTGCAGCGTTTCGAGGATGCGGTCGTGCACGCGGTCGAGTAGTCGGTTGCGGGCGGCATCATACGCGCGCGCCAGCGCATGCTCGAAGGCAAAGGCATCGGCCGAACCGTGGCTCTTGAAGACCAACCCGCGCAGGCCGAGCAGCGCGGCACCGTTGTAGCGACGCGGGTCGACGCGGGCCTTGAAGCGATTGAGTACCGGCATCGCCATCAATGCCGCGAGCTTGGAGCCGAGTGTCCGCGTGAATTCCTCGCGGATGAACCCGCTCAGCATGCCGGCAAGCCCCTCGGCCGTCTTCAGCAGCACGTTGCCGACGAAACCATCGCAGACCACGATGTCGGTGGTGCCCTTGAAGATGTCGTTGCCCTCCACGTTGCCGTGGAAGTTGAGGTGGCCGCCGTCGGCGGCCGCGCGCAGCAGCTCGGCGGCGCGCTTGATCGTCTCGCTGCCCTTGATGGCCTCCTCGCCGATGTTGAGCAGCCCGACGCCCGGGTTCTCCTTGCCTTCCACGGCTGTGACCAGCGCACTGCCCATCACCGCGAACTGCAGCAGATGCTCGGCCGTGCAATCGACGTTGGCACCGAGGTCGAGCACGGTGGTGTACCCGTTTCGCGCGTGCGGCAGCACGGTGGCAATCGCAGGCCGGTCGATGCCCTCGAGCGTCTTCAGCAGGTAACGCGCCACGGCCATCAGCGCGCCGGTATTGCCGGCCGACACGCAGGCGTCGGCCTGGACCTGGCCGGCTGCATCGGGCTTGAGCTGCGCGATGGCCACGCGCAACGACGAATCCTTCTTGCGCCGCAGGGCGACCTCCACCGGGTCGTCCATCGTCACGACCTCGCTGGCGTGCACGACTCGCGTGCGCTCCCAGGTCTGGGCGCCTTGCAGTGCGTCGGCGGACCCCACGAGCACCAGCTCGGCGCTCGGGTGGGACTTCAGGAATGCCCGGCAGGCGGGCAGCGTCGTGCCCACACCATGGTCGCCGCCCATGCAATCGACGGCGATGCGCACACGCTCCAGCGGCTGGATAGCACTCACTCAGCGCGACGGCAACTCAAGCCAGGCAGGCCGGCATGCGGAACGAACGTCCGGCGACGTGCCGGACGCCGACAGCTCATCACGCGTCGGACTTCGACTTCAGCACCTTGCGGCCGCGGTAGAAGCCGGTCGGGCTGATGTGGTGCCGCAGATGCGTTTCGCCCGTCGTGGGCTCGATCGCGGTGCCGGGCGTGCCCAGCGCGTTGTGCGAGCGATGCATGCCGCGCTTGGACGGCGACTTCTTGTTCTGCTGAACGGCCATGGGGTTCTCCGGTGTCGCCCCGGCACCGCGGCCACCGCCGCAACCACGTTGGGGGCGATCCGGCAGCCGTTCCCGGGGTTGCGGGCTGCGGGAGGGCCCGGCCCGGTTGGGAAACGGCGAAGTATACCAGCGACGCCCCTGCCGTCGGGGGTCACTCCCGCGTACGCAAGCGCAGATCCGCAAGAACCGAGAACGGGCTTTCGGTGGTCCGCACGGGCTGAGCGGCATCCGACTGCGCGGCGGTCAGCGGTGCCGGACACTGGTCGTGTCGCGGCACGAGCGGCAGCGCCAGCAGGAGCTCGTCTTCCACAAGCTGGCGCAGATCGATGCTCGGCACCAGCGCCAGCACGTCGAACTCGCTCTCGGCGTCCAGCGCCTCTGCCTCGGCCTCACCGCGCACGAAACGGATCGGTGAATCGGCTTCGAGCGGCAGGCGCAGCGGCGCCAGGCAGCGCTGGCAGGTCAGCCATACCGACGTCCGGGCGTGCAGATGCAGCCAGGTTTGTTGCTCTCGCTCCGCCACGGTACGGCACTCGCCGCGCACCGCCCATTCCACGGGCTCCGGCACGGCGTCCTGCGGCGGCTGCTGCGACTGCCGCAACCGAGGCAGCTCGTCGATGGGCCAGACGCCCTCGATGCGCCCGCCTTCCTGTGCAAACGCCGCCACGTCCAGGCGCATGGGATCGGGCACACGACGCGGCATCGGCGCAGTGTACGGGTGCCTTCGCCCGCAAGTCGGGTGGGACAATCGCGCCATGTCGGAAGCGCCGCTTCGGCTGATTCTCGCCTCCACATCGCGCTACCGCCGCGAGCTGCTGCAGCGCCTGCGCCTGCCGTTCGAGGTCCGCGCGCCGGAGGTCGACGAAACCGCTCGTGCAGGCGAAGAGCCGGCCCATCTGGCCGAGCGTCTGGCACTGGCCAAGGCGAGGGCCATCGCGCGGCTCGACCACGAGGCGGTCGTGATCGGGTCCGACCAGGTGGCCGATTTGGCGGGCCAGGCGATCGGCAAACCGGGCACCCACGAGAACGCTACCGCCCAATTGCGCGCCATGAGCGGCCGCGAGGTGGTGTTCCACACCGCCGTGGCGGTGGTGCATGCCGGCGGCGGTTTCGAGCAGGTGCAGCGGGCACCGGTCGTGGTGCGCTTCCGCGCTCTCGACGACGCCGCGATCGAGCGCTATCTGCGCGCCGAGCAGCCGTACGACTGCGCCGGCGGCGCCAAGTGCGAGACGCTCGGCATCGCGCTCACCGAGGCGATCGAATCGGACGATCCCACCGCCCTCGTGGGTCTGCCGCTGATTCGCGCCTGTGCGCTGCTTCGAGCCGCCGGCTTCGACCCGTTGCGCCACGCGTCATGAGCCGCGCGACGCAAACCACCGGCACGCTGGTGCTGGTGCCCAATGCGCTGGACTTCGGCGCCTCGGAGCTGGGCGATCTGACGGCGGCGCTGCCCCTGCCGGTGCTGCAGCGGGCGGCGACGATCGCACACTGGGTGGTGGAAGACGCCAAGTCGGCACGCGCCTTCCTGCGCCGGGTGGCAGCGGTGGCGCCGTTGCGATTGCCGATCCAACAGCTCGACATCCAGGAGCTGCCCAGGGCCGACAAGTCGGCCGAAAGAGCAGCCGCCAAGGCAACCGTGTCCACGGCCGAGATCCACCTGCTGCTGGCGCCAGCCCGCAATGGCGCCGACGTGGCCTTGCTCACCGAAGCCGGCCTGCCCGCGGTGGCCGACCCGGGTGCGGCGCTGGTGCGCGAGGCGCACACGCTCGGCCTGCGTGTCGAGCCGTTGCCCGGCCCCAGCGCCTTGATGCTGGCGCTCGCTGCCAGCGGGCTCAACGGGCAGCAATTCGCCTTCGTGGGCTATCTGCCGGTGAATGCCGAGGAGCGGGCGCATCGCATCCGCGAACTCGAAACGCAGTCGCGCCGCGCGCACCAGACCCAGATCGCGATCGAGACGCCCTACCGCAATCCCGCGATCCTCAAGGCGCTGGTCGACCATCTGCAGCCGGCCACACGGCTGGCCGTGGCCTGTGCGCTGACCTGGCCCCAGGGCTGGTGTCGAACACAATCCGTGAAAGCTTGGCGGACGAGCGAACTCGCCATCGACAACCGGCTACCGGCGGTCTACCTCTGGCTCGCGGCCTGAGCGACGGCCGATCGCCTTGGCGGCTGCGAAGCCCAGCAACAGGCCGACGACATCAGCCCCGACATCGGCCCATTCGGCCGTGCGCGTGGCGGTGAATGACTGCAGCACCTCGATGCCGATGCCGAGCAACAGCAGCCCGACGAAGAGCTTGCGCTTCGACTCGAATTGCGCGAGTCGGCCCAGGCCCACCAGGACCGAGAAAGCCAGTGCATGCTGCACCTTGTCGGCGTGAGGGAACCACGCCTGCTTGTGCTCGGGCTCGGGCCACAGCGACAGCACCAGCCCTGCCAGCACGCAGAGCCAGAACAACCGCCGCCAAGCGGACCGCGACACCGAGATCATCGACCGGATGGGCCGGCCGGCGCCCCTCAGCCGCGCCCGCCGCCGAGCAGCGAGGCCACCTTGCGCTTGGGCTTGATGTTCGGCGAAAGGCGTCGCTGGGCAGTCGCGGGCTCCGGCTTGGCCTGTTCCCAGGCCGGAGCCGCCGCGGCGGTCGGCTCGTAGGGTTGGTCGAACAGCGGATCCGTCGATGCCCGCGCAGGCGGCGGCGCACGGCGCGGCTCGCTGCGCTCGGCGGGCCGCTCGTCGTCGTCGTCGCGCACGCGGCGCGTGAAACGGCGCGGCCGCTCGTCGTCGAACTCGAACGGCTCGATCTCGAGCTTCTTCTTGATCAGCCGTTCGATCTCGGCGACCAGGCGCGCATCGTCGCGGGTGACCAGCGTGACCGACAGGCCCGACGCGCCGGCGCGGCCGGTGCGGCCGATGCGGTGCACGTAGTCTTCGGCGTTGAACGGCACGTCGAAATTGAACACTGCCGGCAGATCGACGATGTCGAGGCCGCGCGCGGCCACGTCGGTGGCCACCAGCAGCTGCACTTCGCCGCGCTTGAACGCATCGAGTGCCTTCAGGCGCTCGTCCTGAGACTTGTCGCCGTGCAAGGCGGTGGTCTTCAGGCCGTCGCGCTCGAAGGCCCGCGCCAGCCGGGCCGCACCCAGCTTGGAGTTCACGAACACCAGCGCCTGCGACAGCTCTCGCTGCCGCAAGGTCTGGCGGACCGCGCGGCGCTTGTCGTCGTCGGTCACGCTGAAGAAATGCTGCTCCACCGTGGAGGCCGTGGCATTGCGCTGGGCCACCTCGACCGTCACCGGATCCTGCAGGTAGCTCTGCGCCAGCCGTCGGATCTCGGGCGAGAAGGTGGCAGAAAACAACAGCGTCTGCCGCTGCTTGGGCAGGTACGAGAGGATGCGCTGCAGATCGGGCAGGAAGCCGATGTCAAGCATGCGGTCGGCCTCGTCGAGCACCACGTACTCCACCTGGTTGAGCACGCAGTTCTTGGCCTCGATATGGTCCAGCAACCGCCCTGGCGTGGCGATCAGCACCTCGACCCCCGCCTTCAACTCGGCGGCCTGCGGCTTGATGTCGATGCCGCCGAACACCACCGCCGACCGCAGCAGCGTATGGCGGGCATAGGCCTTCACGTTGGCGGCCACCTGGTCGGCCAGTTCGCGCGTGGGCGCCAGCACCAGCGCGCGCACGGGGTGGCGCGCCGGCGACATGGAGCTCGTCTCGTGCCGGATCATCTTCTGCAGCAGCGGGATCGAGAAGGCCGCCGTCTTGCCGGTGCCCGTCTGCGCCGCGCCCATCACGTC
>JAEUPI010000065.1 GCA_016790175.1 Burkholderiaceae bacterium
CACGTCTCCGGGCCAGGACGGGCGATTCTATCGTCGCACGCAGGCGCCGGGCTACATGCCGGCATAGTTCGGCCCGCCGCCGCCCTCGGGGGTGACCCAGACGATGTTCTGCGTCGGGTCCTTGATGTCGCAGGTCTTGCAGTGCACGCAGTTCTGCGCGTTGATCTGCAGCCGCTCGGTACCGCCTTCGCCGGCCACGAACTCATACACGCCGGCCGGGCAGTAGCGGCTTTCAGGGCCCGCGTAGGTCGCGAGGTTGGTCTTCACCGGCACCGACGCGTCCTTCAGCGTCAGATGGGCGGGCTGGTTCTCCTCGTGATTGGTGTTGCTGATGAACACCGATGCCAGGCGGTCGAAGGTCAGCTTGCCGTCGGGCTTGGGGTACTCGATCTTCGGGCACTGCGCCGCAGGCAGCAGGCGTGCGTGATCGGGTTCGCTGTGGTGCAGCGTCCAGGGCGGCGAGGCCATGCCGATTTTAGGCATCAGCCACTGCTCGATACCCGTCATCAGGGCGCCGACAAGGGGCCCCTTCTTGAACCAGGCCTTGAAGTTGCGCGATTGCTGCAGCTCCGTGTGCAACCAGCTGCGATCGAATGCCTCCGGGAAGGCGGTCAGTTCATCGCCCGCACGGCCCGCCGTCACGGCGTCGAACGCCGCCTGCGCGACGAGCATGCCGCTCTTGATCGCTGCGTGGCTGCCCTTGATGCGCGCGGCATTCATGAAGCCGGCGTCGCAGCCGAGCAACGCGCCGCCCGGGAACACGAGCTTCGGCAGGCACTGCGGCGTGCCGTTGTTGATGGCACGCGCACCGTATCCGATGCGCTTGCCACCGTCGAGATGCGCGCGGATCGACGGGTGGGTCTTCCAGCGCTGCATCTCCTCGAACGGGCTCATCCAGGGGTTGCGGTAGTCGAGGCCGAGCACGAAGCCGCAGGTGACCTTGTTGTCTTCCAAGTGGTAGAGGAAGCCGCCGCCGAAGGTGCCGTCGGCGATCGGCCAGCCGCTCGTGTGCACCACCAGGCCAGGCCGGGCCTTGGCAGCGTCGACCTCCCACAGCTCCTTGATGCCGATCGCGTAGCTCGGCGGATCGCGCCCCTCGTCGAGCTTGAAGCGCGCGATCAGCTGACGCCCGAGGTGGCCGCGGGCCCCCTCGGCGAACAGGGTGTACTTGCCGACCAACTCCATGCCTAGCTGGAAGCCGTCGTGCGGTTCTCCGTCCTTGCCGATGCCCATGTTGCCGGTGGCCACCCCGCGTACCGCGCCTTGCTCGCCGTACAGCACCTCTGCGGCCGCGAAGCCGGGAAAGATCTCCACGCCGAGCGATTCAGCCTGCGTGGCGAGCCACTTCACCACATTCGAGAGGCTGATGACGTAGTTGCCCTCGTTGTGCAACGTCCGCGGCACCAGCCAGTCCGGCGTGCGGCGAGCGCCGGTCGCGCTCAGGAAGAGCATGTCGTCGCCTGTGACCGGCTGGTTCAGCGGTGCGCCCTGTGCCTTCCAGTCCGGCACCAGCTCGTTGAGCGCACGCGGGTCCATCACCGCGCCCGAGAGGATGTGTGCGCCGGGCTCGGAGCCTTTCTCGAGCACAACGACCGACACCTCCTTGCCGGCGGCGGCCGCCAGCTGCTTGATGTGGATCGCGGCTGACAGGCCCGCGGGGCCGGCGCCGACGACGACCACGTCGTATTCCATGGCCTCTCGCGGGCCGTATTGCGCAAGGATGTCCTGGGGTGTCATGGCGCGCTTCCCGGCAGCGCCGCGCGGCTCGCACGGCGGCGCGATTCTAAGAGCGGCGAGCGCTGCGGACTGTCCTGAGGAAGACAGCACAAGCACATGCTATCGTCGCCGCATTCATCGCACGACCGTTGGCGAGGAGCATCGCGTGAGCTACAGCATCGACCTGTCCGGCCGAGTGGCATTCGTCACCGGCGCCTCCAGCGGCCTGGGTGCCCAGTTCGCCCGCACGCTGAGCCGCTCCGGCGCGGCCGTGGTACTCGCGGCGCGGCGCATGGACCGCCTGAAGACGCTGCGCGCCGAGCTCGAGGCGGCCGGCGGTGACGCGCACGTGGTGGCGCTCGACGTGACGGACCACGACAGCATCAAGGCGGCCGTGGCGCACGCCGAGACCGAAATGGGCGCGATCGACATCCTCGTCAACAACTCCGGCGTGGGCTCGACGCAGCGCCTGGTCGATGCCACGCCCGAGGATTTCGACTTCGTTTTCGACACCAACACGCGCGGCGCGTTCTTCGTCGCGCAGGAGGTGGCCAAGCGCATGATCGGGCGCGCACAGGGCTCGTCGCCGGGCACTTTCACTGGCGGACGGATCGTCAACGTGGCGTCGATGGGAGGCCTCAGGCCGATGAGCAAGATCGGCGTGTACTGCATGAGCAAGGCTGCGGTGATCCACATGACGCGCGCGATGGCGCTCGAGTGGGGCCGCTACGGCATCAACGTGAACGCGCTGTGCCCCGGCTATATCGACACCGAGATCAACCACCACCAATGGAGCACCGAAGGCGGGCAGAAGCTGATCGGCATGCTGCCTCGCAAGCGTGTCGGCCAGCCGCAGGACCTCGACACCTCGCTGATGATGCTGTGCGCCAACGAGAGCCATTTCGTCAACGGCGCGATCCTCGCCGCCGACGACGGTTTCGGGGTTTGAACGTCGGGCCATGCTCCGTACCTTGACGCCGCTGGAGGCCCGTGTGCTGGGTGTGCTGGTCGAGAAGCAGGCCACCGTGCCCGACACCTATCCACTCTCGCTCAACGCCCTGGTGGCCGGCTGCAATCAGAAGACGGCACGCGATCCGGTGATGAGCGCCGACGACGCCGATGTGCTGGTCGCCGTGGATTCGCTCAAGAGCCTGAGCCTGTTGATCGAATCCAGCGGGTCGCGTGTGGCCCGGTACGAGCACAACCTGCAGCGGGGCCTCGTGGTGCCGGGCCAGGCGACGGCCATCCTCGCAACGCTGATGCTGCGCGGGCCCCAGACGGCGGCCGAATTGCGCGCGAACGGCGAACGGCTGTATCGCTTTGCCGATGTGTCGTCGGTCGAGGGCTTCCTCGACGAGCTGGCCGCGCGCCAACCGCCGCTGGTGGTGAAGCTGCCGCGCGCACCGGGCTCGCGTGAAGCGCGTTGGGCGCATCTGCTGAGCGGCGACGTGGTCACGCCGTTGGCCTCGGCCGCTGCCGCGGCGATGCCCGAACACGACGCGGTGAGCCTGGGCGAGCTGTCCGCGCTCAAGGCCGAGCAGCAGCGCCTGGCGGCGCGCGTCGAGGCATTGCAGGCCATGGTCGATCAACTGAGCGCCGAGCTGGGCGTCAAGCCGAAGGCACCCTGAATGCGATTCCACGTTCCGGAGAAGAAGAAGCTGGTCTTCGAGATGACGATTCCGATCCGGTGGGGTGACATGGACGCCATGGGTCACATCAACAACACGCTGTACTTCCGCTACATGGAGACGGCACGCATCGACTGGTGCCAGAGCATCGGCATCGTGCCCGAGGCCGAAGGCGGCCAGGGCATCGTGATCGTCAATGCCTACTGCACGTTCCGCCAGCAGATGCGCTATCCGGGCGAGGTGCTCGTCAAGATGTACACGACCGAGGTTGGTCGCTCGAGTTTCGGCACCTACGTGACGATGGAACGGGCCGACGAACCCGGCGCGATCTGGGCCGATGGCGGCGCCAAGATGGTGTGGACCGACTACACGACCGAGAAGTCGATGCCGCTGCCGGATTGGCTGCTCCAGAAGATCGCCTGATCGAAGGCTCAGGCCGCGAGCAGCTTGTTCACCAGCTCCGGCGTCGTGGCGGCGCCGACCTTGCGCATCAGCCGGGCCCGGTAGACGTCCACCGTGCGCGGGCTGATCGCCAGCGTCTTGCCGATCTGCTTGCTGGTGTGCCCGTCGATCAGCAGCGCGGCGATCTCCCGCTCGCGCGGCGTGAAGGCCACCTTGAGCTTGCGGCGCGACGACAGATCCTCGAACGCCCAGATGCCCGCCGCATGCGGCTCGCGTGGGTCGAGTGCGCGGCCGCTCACGTGGCACCAGAACAGTTCGCCGCGACGCGGCCCGTCCAGCCGCTTCATCACGCGGTCGTCGGCGTAACCTCCATCTGCGTCCAGGCTCGCAACGATGCGGGCGCCGGTGCGCTCGAATTCCTCGTGCGTCGGGTAGAGCACCTCGAACGACTGCCCGATCAACTGCTCGCGGCCGGCGCCGAACATCGTCAACAGCCGCTCGTTGCAGTCGACGATCTGTCGTTGGCGTGACAGCACCAGTCCGATCGGCGCCAGCGCGAACGCCGTTCGGTAGTCGAGTGCCGGGGCCCTTGGGCTCACAACATCGCGTAGGTGGTCGTAGCATGGGCCGCGAGCTGGCCCCGGGCGTCGCTGATCTGGATCTCGCCGAACACCAGGTTCTTGCCCCTGCGCAGCACCCGCGCGGTCACGCGCGCCGCGCCCGCGTCGCCGGCGATCGGGCGCAGGAAGCTGGTCTGCAGCTGCACCGTGGTCATCGGCTTGAATCCGCCGATCGCCGCGCTGATGGCCACCACCATGGCCGTGTCGGCCGCGGCCATCATCGTCTGACCGCACAGCACGCCGCCGCCGTGCACGTGGCGCGGCGCGATGGGCAGCTGAAGGTGGACCGCATCGCGCTCCGCCGCATCGACCTTCAGACCCAGTTCGCGCACCCAGGGTGCGAACAGGTCGCTGTCGAGCAATGCCTGCAGGCTGGCCGCCTCGGTCATCGGGTGAAGGGTCATGGCGATCCGTTCGCAGGCAGACGCAGCGTCGATTAGGCGATTCTACGTAGCGCCTACGTAATGAATTAAGTAGTACGCTCCCATGCTGCAACGAGCAGGAGTCACCCCGCATGAACAAGATCTATCCGAGTGCGAAGGCCGCGCTCGACGGCATCGTGCGCGACGGGCAGCTGATCGCCGTGGGCGGCTTCGGCCTGTGCGGCATCCCCGAAGCGCTGATCGACGCGCTGCAGGCGAGCGGCGTGAAGAATCTGACCGCGATCTCCAACAATGCCGGTGTCGACGGCTTCGGCCTCGGCAAGCTGCTGGCCACGAGGCAGATCAGGAAGATGATCTCGAGCTACGTCGGCGAAAACAAGGAGTTCGAGCGACAGTACCTGGCCGGCGAACTCGAGCTGGAGTTCACGCCGCAGGGCACGCTGGCCGAGAAGCTGCGCGCCGGCGGTGCCGGCATTCCGGCGTTCTTCACGCGCACCGGTGTCGGCACCATCGTGGCCGAGGGCAAGGAGACCCGCGTGTTCGACGGCAAGACCTACGTGATGGAGCGGTCGCTCTTTCCCGAGGTGTCGCTGGTCAAGGCCTTCCTTGCCGACAAGAGCGGCAACCTGCAGTTCCGCAAGACGGCGCGCAACTTCAATCCGAACGTCGCGATGGCCGGCAAGATCACCGTGGTCGAGGTCGAGAAGATCGTCGAGACCGGCTCGATCGACCCCGACCAGGTGCACCTGCCGGGCATCTTCGTGCACCGCATCGTGGTCAACGCGACCCCGGAAAAGCGCATCGAGCAGCGCACGGTGCGCAAGGCCGCAGCCTGAGATTCGAGGAGAACCACACCATGGCATGGACCCGTGACCAGATGGCCGCGCGTGCGGCGCAAGAACTGCGCGACGGCTACTACGTGAACCTCGGCATCGGATTGCCGACGCTGGTGGCCAACTACGTGCCCGCCGGCATGGAAGTCTGGCTGCAGAGCGAGAACGGCCTGCTCGGCATCGGACCGTTCCCCACCGAGGACGAAGTCGACGCCGACATGATCAACGCCGGCAAGCAGACGGTCACCACGCTGCCCGGCAGCAGCATCTTCAGCAGTGCGGACAGCTTCGGCATGATCCGCGGCGGCAAGATCAACCTGGCGATCCTGGGTGCGATGCAGGTCAGCGAGAAGGGCGACCTCGCGAACTGGATGATCCCCGGCAAGATGGTCAAGGGCATGGGTGGCGCGATGGATCTGGTGGCCGGCGTCGGCAACGTGGTGGTCCTGATGGAGCACGTGGCGACCAAGAAGGACGGCAGCACCGATCTGAAGATCCTGCCCAAGTGCACGCTGCCGCTCACCGGCGTGGGCGTGATCGACCGCATCATCACCGACCTGTGCGTGCTCGACGTGACGCCGCATGGCCTGAAGGTGGTGGAGTTGGCGCCCGATGTGACGATCGACGAAGTGCGCGCGAAGACCGGCGTCGACGTGCACTGAGTCCGCACGTGCGCGCAGGGCGGCTCGCGTGCGCCCTGGCCGTACTGGCCGGCTGCGCGGCTGCGCCAGTATCCGATACCCGCATTCCTACGCAGCCCGAGGGTGCATCGGGCTGGATCGACAAACCGGGCTGGGCGGGGACGCGATTTGCCGTCGCCGCGGCCCATCCGCTGGCTGCCGATGCCGGCTATCAGGTGCTGAAGGCCGGCGGCGCCGCGATCGATGCCGCGGTGGCCGTGCAGATGGTGCTCACGCTGGTGGAGCCGCAATCGAGCGGCATCGGCGGCGGGGCCTTCATCCTCCACTGGGACGGTACAAGCATCGACGCGTTCGACGGGCGTGAGACCGCACCGGCTGCGGCCGACGAGCGCCTCTTTCTGCGCGCCGACGGCACGCCGATGCCTTTCGGTGACGCGGTGGTCGGCGGGCGTTCGGTCGGCGTGCCGGGCACCTTGCGCGTGCTGCAGGCCGCCCATCGCCGGCACGGCCGGCTGCCGTGGGCGCAGTTGTTCGCGTCGGCCATCCGGCTGGCAGACGAAGGCTTCGTCGTCAGCCCCCGGCTGCACGCCGCGCTGGCGGGCGATCGACGCCTGCGCGAGTCGCCGAACGCGGCGGCGTTCTTCTACGATCCGGAGGGTCGCCCCTGGCCGGCGGGCCATCGCCTCAAGAACCCTGCGTTGGCTGCCGTGTTGCGACAGGTGGCCGACTCTGGCGCCGATGTCTTCCACGGCGGACCCATCGCCGAGGACCTGGTACGCCGAGTGCGCGCACACCCGACGAACCCCGGCCAGATCACCGGGGCGGACCTTGCGGGCTACGAAGCAAAGTTGCGCTCGGCGATCTGCACCGACTGGCGGGCGATCTACCGCGTCTGCGGCTTCCCGCCGCCGTCGTCGGGCCATCTGGCGATGATGCAGATCCTGAAGCTCATCGAGTACACGCCGCTCCTGTCGCCGACGCGTGCCGACGGCGAGGCATCGCCGGACTTCCTGCATGTCTACACCGAGGCGGCGCGGTTGGCCTTTGCCGATCGAGCAGCGCATGTCGGCGATCCGGACTTCGTGTCGCCGCCGGCGGGAGACTGGTCCAGCCTGCTGGCCGAGGGCTATCTGCGCGAGCGAGCCCGCCTCATCGGCGCGCGCAGCCAACGCGTCGCGCCGCCGGGGCAGCCAGGCACACCGCACAGCGCCTGGGCGCCCATGGCTTGGCAGCCCGAGGGTGGCACCAGTCACATCTCCATCGTCGATGCAGACGGTCGCGCGGTGGCAATGACCACCACCATCGAAGGTGCGTTCGGCTCCAAGCTGCTGGCCGACGGCGGCACGGGCCTTCCGGGCGGCTATCTGCTCAACAACGAACTCACCGACTTCTCGTTCATTTCGGCCGACACACAAGGGCGGCCCGTCGCCAACCGGGTGCAGGGCGGCAAGCGGCCGCGTTCGAGCATGAGCCCGACCCTGGTGTTCGATCTGCGCGACGGCCGGCTGGTCATGAGCCTGGGCTCGCCCGGAGGGGCCGGCATCATCCACTACACCGCCAAGACGCTGATCGCCTCGCTCGACTGGGGCCTCGACGTGCAACGCGCGATCGCATCACCGAACTTCGGATCCAACAACGGCCCGACACTGCTGGAGCGGGGCCGCTTTGCGCAGCCCGTGATCGACGCGCTGAAGGCGCGCGGCCACCTCGTCAACGAGACCGACCTCACCAGTGGCGTGCAGGCGATCCAGCGCACGGCCACGGGCTGGTTCGGTGGCGCCGATCCACGGCGCGAGGGCGTGGTTGCGGGCGAATGAGCCGCGAGCGTCGCGCGGGTCGCTCCGCGGCCTTCGTGGCGAGCACCCTCACTCGCGTGTGACACCCCGGGGTTCGGGATTTGCGGGCTCGCGCAGGTCGTCGACCATGCATGGAACCCGTTACGGCATCACGCCATGGCCCAACCCGAGCAGCCCGCATCGCAGCCGGTCCCGCAGGTCGACGTTCTCACGCGCGAGCAGAAGCTGCGTCAGCTTCACGAGGAGCTGCTGAAGCTCAACGCGCAGCTGGAATGTCTGCGGCTGATGATGAAGCTGCGGCAGCGAAAGACCTGAGCGCCGGTCATTCCTCGGGGCGCGCGCCGGCCTCACGCAGTGCCAGCGCGCATTCGCGCACGAGTGCCGGACCGCGGTAGATCAGTCCGGTATAGATCTGGACCAAGTTTGCGCCTGCGGCGATCTTGGCGAGCGCGTCGACGCCGGCCAGCACGCCCCCGACACCGATGATCGGCATGCCGGGCCCCAGCGCGGCGCGCAGCCAGCGGGTCACCCGGTTGCTCGAATCCCGCACGGGTGCACCGGACAGTCCACCGGCTTCCTCCGCATGCGGTTGACCCTTCACCGCATCGCGCGCGATCGTCGTGTTGGTGGCGATCACGCCGTCGATGCCATGGCGCACCAGGGTCTCGGCGATCACCTGCACCTGGGCCTCCTCGAGGTCCGGCGCGATCTTCACGAACAGCGGCACGCGGCGGCCGTGCTCGGCCAGGAGTTGTTGGCGACGCCGCTGCAGCGCGCCGAGCAATGCGTCGAGCGCCGTGTCGCTCTGCAGCGCACGCAAGTTCTGCGTGTTCGGACTCGAGATGTTGATCGTCACGTAGTCGGCATGCGGATACACGGCGGCCAGGCACGCCAGGTAGTCGTCGTTCGCGCGCTCGATCGGCGTGTTTGCGTTCTTGCCGATGTTCAGGCCGAGCACGCCGCCGGAGGCACGAAAGCGTCGCGAGCGGCGCACGTTCGCGACGAAGGCGTCCAGGCCGTCGTTGTTGAACCCCAGGCGATTGATCAGCGCATGGCTCTCCGGCAGCCGGAACATGCGTGGCTTCGGGTTGCCGGGTTGCGGCTTCGGCGTGACCGTGCCCACCTCCACGAAGCCGAATCCCATGGCGCCCAGCGCGTCGATGCAGCGGCCATTCTTGTCGAGCCCGGCCGCCATGCCGATGCGATTGGGAAACCGCAGGCCGGCGATCGTGACCGGATCATCGACTCGCGCCTGTGCCCAAAGGCAGCGTGCCGGCGTGCCCTGCAGCGCGGCCAGCGACTCGATCGTCAGGTCGTGGGCCCGCTCGGCGTCGAGTCCGAACAGAAAGGCCCGTGCCAGGCCATAAGGAACGAGAGACATGGTGCGCGGCGCGTGAAGGGCGCCGCATTCTGGCAGAGGCGCCGATTCAGGCGCCGCAGTGGCGACGCTGCTCCAGCTCCAGCTCGCGCAGCGCCGTGCGCTGCGCCGGATCGGTTGCGGCCTGCCGGCGGCGTTCGGCCAGGCGCGCCTTGGTGTCGCTGCAGGCCTTGACCTGCGGCGATGACGCGGCGGCCTCTGCCGTCTTGGTGTCGGCTTTGCCAGCGGCGTCGTCCTCGGGACAACGCCTGTCGGACAGCGTGACTTTTCCGTTGGCGCCGGTGCAGCGGAACACCTTGTTCGTCTGTGCGAACGTGGCGCCCGCCGCCGCGCCGAACAGCAGCGCCACGACGGCGGCTCGACGAAGGGTGCGGGCATGGGCGTTCAACGGATCCTCCTGCGCGGCATGCAATGACAGCGTGAACCGAATTGTCCGGCAGGCATCGCGGCGGCGTCGTCCCGCGAGCCGGGGTGGCGCATGGACATAATTCACGGACGGTGCACCCTCGCACCACCCGATCGCCCCGTCGCGGGGCATTCCACGCCCAGGACCGACCGATGACAGCCGACCAACTCAAAGCCCAGGTGGCGCGTGCCGCGCTCGACTACGTGGTCGATGGCGCCGTGATCGGCGTCGGTACCGGCTCCACCGTCAATCACTTCATCGAAGCGCTGGCCACGGTCCGCCATCGCATTGCCGGGGCGGTCTCGAGCAGCGAGGCGAGCACGGCACGCTTGCGCGGACATGGCATCGAGGTGGTCGAGGCCGGGCAACTCGAGCGGGTGCCGGTCTACGTCGATGGCGCCGACGAGATCGACGGCCGCGGCTGCATGATCAAAGGCGGGGGGGCGGCGCTGACGCGGGAGAAGATCGTCGCCGATCTGGCCGATCGCTTCGTCTGCATCGTCGACCAGAGCAAGCTCGTCGGCACGCTGGGCCGCTATCCGCTGCCGGTGGAGGTGATCCCGATGGCGGTGGCTCAGGTGGCCCGCCGCTTCGCCGAGATGGGTGGCCGCGCCGCGCAGCGTGCCGGCGTGGTCACCGACAACGGCAACGCGATCGTCGACGTGGCCGGGCTGTCGATCACCGAACCGCTGTCGATGGAAACCGAGATCAACCAGTGGCCTGGCGTGGTGACGGTGGGCATCTTCGCGCGACACCGTGCGCAGGTGTGCCTGCTTGGCACCTCCGAGGGTGTCAGGACGTTGAAGTTTTGACTTCCTCTGCATGATGTCGGCTTCTGCCGCGTGCCGTTCGCGCGGCGATGCGCGACACGTCCAAGGCGTCGAGCAGATCTCGTCCAACGGGCATCGGTGCGCCGCAGATCCAGGCGGCGACGATCTCGGCGCCGAGCGCCGATTGCGCGATCCCTCGCGAGCCCAGGCCCGCCAAGATGTACAGGCCCTCCTGTCGCGGCACGAAGCGCGGTTGCTCGTCGCGCGGCGACGGTGGCGCATCGGGCTGCGGCAAGGCACCCACCAGCGGCAGACGATCTGCCGTTTCAAGTCGCCAACCGACGCGCCCGGTGAGTCGCTCGGCATCGACATCGGCGGACATGCCGCACAGCGCCGCCAGGGCGTCGAGGTTGCGGCGATGGTCGCGTTCGCGCAGTGTCGCGTCGTCATCGCCGGCATCGCGCGTCGCGCCGCACAGCAAGGCGCCGTCGGGCAGCGTGATGGCATAGCCGTCGCCGGCGATCGGGCAGGCGGGCCTGGGCGAGCGCACCGACGCATCCAGCACGCTGACCTGACCGCGCGTCGAGCGGCACCTGCCGAGGTCGACGCCGGCGAGGCGCCTGGCATCGTGAGCATTGGCAAGCAGCACCGCGTCGGCCACCGCGAGGCGGCGACCGTCGGCACCGAGCAGGCACCAGCGGCCACTTTCGTCGCGCTCGAGGCGTGAGACCCACGTGTTTGCGTGAACCTCCCACATGGCTCGGCCGATGGCGTCAGCCACCACCGTGCGAGGATCGACCCAGCCACCCCGTGCATACCACCAGCACGGCTCGGCGACGCGGCAGCCGGCGCGTTGCGCGGCCGCCGAAGGGTCGAGGGCCTGCGCGTACTCCACTGGCAACGCCTGCCGTTCGAGCCGTTCGCGCATCGCGGCGCAGCCGGCATGGGTCTCCAGACGCAGCAGGCCGCGGAGATTGCCCTGTACGGCTCCGGCGGCGATGCGAGGGCTCAGCACGGCTGTGGCCCGGAGAAAGGCGGCCCGGTGCCAACGCGCATACGGACCGTCCTGCGCATGCACCACGCCATGCAGCAGTCCGGCCGCGTTGCCCGAGCCGCCGGCCGCGGCCTTGGGTGCCTGCTCGAACACCTGCACGCCGATGCCATGCCGCTGAAGCGCTGCGGCGCAGGCCGCACCAGCGAGGCCGGCACCGACGACCGCGACTTCGCGATGGCCATTGCCAAAGGAGTGGCCCGGCGGCCGGCGCAGAGCGTAGGTCGGCGCGAAGCGGGCCACGAGCATCTCGCGTTTGGTATCGAACCCCTCGACGCGTTGCACCTGGAATCCGGCACGTGCCAAGCCGTCGCGCACGGAGCGTGCGACGCTCCACGTCGCCGCCGTCGCGTCGCGCGCGGCAAGATGACGCAGGCGTTGCAGCACGTCGGCGGACCACATTGCCGGGTTGCGAGCGGGCGCGAATCCGTCGAGATAGAAGGCGTCGGCCTGCAACATCAGCTGCGGCAGCCAGTACGTGATGTCGCCGAACGCCAGTCGCAGCATCACGCGGCCTTGGTCGAGGTCGACGGCATGCAGGTCGGGCGTGGCCGGCGGCCAGGCGGCTAGCCATTCGTGCACCAGCTCCGGCCAGGGGCTCGCGGCATGCACGCGCTGCAGGTCGCCCACGCTCACCGGGTGCTTCTCGATGGCCACGTAGACCAGCCGCCC
>JAEUPI010000079.1 GCA_016790175.1 Burkholderiaceae bacterium
CTACAGCAACCTCGACGCGCTGAAGATCACCGAGATCGGCGCCGCGCCGTTCCTGCACGACGGCGGCTGGGACGCCAGCAAGCGCTACTTCATGGTCGCGGCCAACCAGAGCAACAAGATCGCCGCCATCGACGCCAAGGAGGGCAAGCTCGCCGCGCTGGTCGACGTGGGCAAGATCCCGCACCCGGGGCGCGGCGCCAACTTCGTGCACCCGAAGTTCGGCCCGGTGTGGGCCACCGGCCACCTGGGCGACGAGACGGTGTCGCTGATCGGCACCGACCCGAAGAAGAACAAGCCCTACGCGTTCAAGGAAGTGGCCAAGCTCACCGGCCAGGGCGGCGGCAACCTGTTCATCAAGACGCACCCGAAGTCGCAGCATCTGTACGTCGACACGCCGCTGAACCCCGACGCCAAGATCTCGCAGTCGATCGCGGTGTTCGACATCAAGGCGCTCGACAAGGGCTACAAGGTGCTGCCGATCGCCGAGTGGGCGGGTCTGTCGGACGACGGCGCCAAGCGCGTCGTGCAGCCCGAATACAACAAGGCCGGCGACGAGGTCTGGTTCGCGGTCTGGTCGGCCAAGGACAAGCAGAGCGCGCTGGTCGTCGTCGACGACAAGACGCTGAAGCTGAAGGCGGTGATCAAGGACTCGAAACTCATCACACCGACGGGACATTTCAACGTCTACAACACGCAGCACGACGTCTACTGAACGCCACCGGGGGCCACTCTGGCGCCCCCCGTTTCGTCCGGTCGCGCCCGTCGCGCTGTGAACTTGAACTATGTCAACGACGCAGCGGGCCGCGATCGAGAACCATCGCCGCATGAAACGTCGCCGCGCCGTGCCGTTCAGTCTCCTGGCTGTCGCCTTGACCGGTTCGACGCTGGCTGCGCGCAGTGCCGAGCCGGCCGGTGAGCGTGCGCGCGAGCTTGTGCGCATGGTGCGCCAGGACTGCGGAGCCTGCCACGGCATGCGGCTGACCGGCGGGCTGGGGCCGGCGCTGACACGCGAGGCGATGGTCGACAAGCCGCTCGATTCAATGACCGCGACGATCTACGGCGGCAGGCCGGGCACGCCGATGCCGCCGTGGCGCGCGATGATGAGCGAGGCCGAGGCGCGCTGGATCGCCGAGCGGCTGGCCCGCGGCTTCCCGGAGGAGGCGCCGCGATGATCCGTCGCCGCTATGCGTTCGCGTGGCTCGGAGCCCCAGCGCTGCTGGCGTTGCTGCCCGGCTGTGCCGGCACGCCGGCACCGGCTGGCACCGGCGACCTCGGCGTCGTGATCGAGCGCGCCCGCGGCACGCTGGCCGTGGTGAACACCAGCTCGCGCACGCTGCTGGCCGAGGTGCCGGAGCTGGGCGACCTGTCGCACGCGTCGGTGGTGTTCTCGCGCGACGGCATGCTCGCCTATGTGTTCGGCCGCGACGGCGCGCTGACTCGCGTGAACCTGCTCACCCGCCGCATCGAGGCACGCGTGATGCAGGCCGGCAACTCGATCGGCGGCGCCATCAGCGCTGATGGCACGCTGGTCGCGGCACAGAACTACACGCCGGGCGGCGTGAAGGTGTTCGACGCAAAGAGCCTCGTCTTGGTGGCCGACATTCCGGCCGAGGTGGCGCCGGGCAAGCTCTCGCGTGTGGTCGGTCTGGTCGATCTGCCGGGCCGGCGTTTCGCCTTCAGCCTGTTCGACGGCGACGCGATCTGGATCGCCGATCTGTCCGACACGAAGCAGCCGCGCATCACCAAGCTCGACGGCATCGGCCGGCAGCCCTACGACGCGCTCGTCACGCCCGACGGCCGGCATTACATCGCCGGGCTCTTCGGCGAAGACGGCCTGGCGATGGTGGACCTGTGGGAGCAGCCCCTGCGCGCGCGGCGCATTCTCGGCGGCTATGGCCGCGGCCAGGAGCCGCTGCCGGTCTACAAGATGCCGCATCTGCGCGGCTGGGCGGTGGCCGGACGGCATGCCTACCTGCCGGCGATCGGTCGCCACGAGGTGCTGGTGGTCGACACGGCCAGCTGGCAGGAGGTGGGCCGCATCGCGGTGGCCGGGCAGCCGGTGTTCGTGATCGCGCGGCCCGACGGGCGCCAGGTGTGGGTGAACTTCGCGGTGCCCGACTACCACCGCGTGCAGGTGATCGACACCGTGTCGCGCCAGGTGGTGCGCACGCTCGAGCCCGGCAAGGCGGTGCTGCACATGGAGTTCACGCCGCGCGGCGAGGCGGTGTGGATCAGCGCGCGCGACGACCATCGCGTGAGCGTGATCGACACCGGCAGCTTCGCCACGCTGGCGCAGCTGGCCGTTGATTCGCCGAGCGGCATCTTCTTCACCGCGCGCGCGGCGCGAATCGGGTTCTGAAATGCCGATGCAGCCTCATCAACGCCTCGCCCTGCTGAACGACTGGCAGCATGGCTTTCCGCTCGTGCGCGCGCCGTTCGCGGTGATCGCGCGGCGACTGGGCATCACCGAAGCCGACGTGATCGCCGGCTACCGCGAGGCGCAGCGCGCCGGTGCGTTGAGCCGCATCGGCGGCGTGTTCGACACCCGCGCCGGCGGCGCCGCGCTTCTGGCCGCGATGGCGGTGCCGCCCGAGCGGCTGGCCGAGGTGGCGGCGCTCGTCTCGGCCCACCCCGGCGTGAACCACAACTACGAACGCGAGCATGCGTTCAACCTGTGGTTCGTGATCACCGGGCGCGACCGCCAGTCGCTGGAAACCTCGCTCGCCGCGATCGAGCAGGCCACCGGCCTGACGGTGATGCGGCTGCCGATGACGCGTGTGTTCCGCATCGACCTCGGCTTCGATCTGCGTACGCCGATGTCGGACACCGGCGACCGGGCGCATCGCGCCGTGTCGTCACCTGGCCGCGTGGCGAGCGCCGACGAACCGCTGGCGGCATTGGCCGAAACCGGGTTGCCGCTGCAACCACTGCCGTTCGACGGCTGGGCCCTGGCCACCGGACGCTCGGTGGCCGAGGTGCTGGCCACCGTGCAGCAATGGCTCGCCTGTGGCGTGCTGCGCCGCTTTGGCGCGGTCGTGCGCCACCACGAATTCGGTTTCGCCGCCAATGCGATGGTGGTGTTCGACGTGCCCGATGCCGAACTCGAGCGTCGCGGCGAGGCCCTCGCAAGCGAGAGCGCACCGTCGCTGATCTATGCACGCCAGCGCGCCGAAGGCTGGCCCTACAACCTGTACTGCATGCTGCACGGGCGTGATCGGGCGACGGTGACCGACACGCTGGCCGACATCATGCTGCGGCAGGGGCTGCATGCCGTGCCGCACGCGGTGCTGTTCTCGCGCCAGCGCTTCAAGCAGCAAGGCGCACGGCGTTTCGCCGCCGATACGCGGAGACCGGAACATGCCCACGCCTGACACGTCGGCCTGGTTGTCGCCGATCGACGCACGGCTGATCGATCGCCTGCATGGCGACCTGCCGCTGGTGGACCGGCCGTTCGCCGCTGTCGCCGCCGAGCTGGGCCTCGGTGAAGACGAGGTGCTCGAACGTTTGAACCACCTGCTCGCGCAGGGCGTGCTCACCCGCTTCGGGCCGCTGTATCAGATCGAGCGCGCCGGCGGCCAGTTCGTGCTCGCCGCGATGGCGGTGCCCGAGGATCGCTTCGACACCGTGGCGGCGCAGGTGAATGCACTGCCCGAGGTGGCTCACAACTACCGGCGTGAGACAGCTGGCCCCCTTGGCGCGGAGCGCCGTCCCCCCGAGGGGGAGCCGCTGCTTGGGGCGGCCCGGCGCAGCGACTTCAACATGTGGTTCGTGGTCGCGGCCGAAACGCCGGAGCAAGCCGAGGCCGCGCTGCAGCGCATTGAGCAGGTGACCGGGCTGCCGGTGCTGCGCCTGCCCAAGGAGCGCGAGTACGCAGTCGAGCTGAAGCTCGACGTCGGCGCCGCTGAGGCCCACCATGCGGCTCACTGAATTCGACCGCCGGCTGATCCGCGCCACGCAGAGCGGCCTGCCGATCGTGTCGCGCCCTTACGAGGCGGTGGGCGCGATCCTGGGTGTCAGCGGCGAGATGGTGCGCGAACGCCTGGCGCAGATGCTTTCCGAGCGACTGATTCGCCGCATCGGCGCGGTACCCAACCACTACAAGCTCGGCTATACGGCCAACGGTATGACGGTGTGGGACGTCGACGACGCGCAGGTCGACGCGCTCGGCGAACGCCTCGCCCAGCTGCCCGGCGTGAGCCACTGCTACCGCCGGCCGCGCCGGCTGCCCGACTGGCGCTACAACCTGTTCGTGATGCTGCACGGCCGCTCGCGCGACGAGGTGCAGCAGCAGATCGAGCGCATCGCCGAGGTGCTCGGCGAGGCCAGCCGCGCGCACGCCACGCTGTACTCCACCGCGATCCTCAAGAAGACCGGCTTGCGCCTGCAGGAGAACTGAAGTTGTTTCGAGTCACGCATTTCATGCAGCTGCTCGCGCAAGCCGAGCGCGACGGTGCGATGCCGGCGCCGCGCCACGCCAGGCCGCCGGGCCCGGTGGTGATCTGGAACCTGATCCGCCGCTGCAACCTCACCTGCAAGCATTGCTACGCCCTCTCGGCCGACCACGACTACGCGGGTGAACTCTCCACCGCCGAGGTGTTCGCGGTGATGGACGACCTGAAGCGCTTTCGGGTGCCGGTGCTGATCCTCTCCGGCGGCGAGCCCTTGCTGCGGCCCGATGTGTTCGAGATCGCCGCGCGCGCGAAGGCGATGCGCTTCTACGTGGGCCTGTCGACCAACGGCACGCTGATCGATGCCCCGATGGCCGACCGCGTGGCCGCCGCCGGCTTCGACTACGTGGGCATCAGCCTCGACGGCCTACGCCACACGCACGACCGCTTTCGCCGCCTCGAGGGTGCCTTCGACCGCAGCCTCGCCGCGCTGCGGCTGCTGCGCGAGCGCGGCGTGAAGCTCGGACTGCGCTTCACGATGACGGCGATGAACGCGCACGACCTGCCGGCGCTGCTGCAGCTGCAGCGCGACGAGCAGATCCACAAGTTCTACTTTTCGCACCTCAACTACGCCGGCCGCGGCAACATCCACCGCGCCAAGGACGCGCAGTTCGCCGCCACGCGGGCCGCGCTCGACGGGTTGTTCGACCGCGCATGGGACGGCGCGAGGTACGGCACGCCGGAGGAGTTCGTGACCGGCAACAACGACGCCGACGGTCCCTACCTGCTGCAGTGGCTGCACGTGCGGCATCCGGCGTTGCATGCACGCTGGGCCGCAGGCCTGCGCGAGCACCTGGTGGCCTGGGGCGGCAATGCCTCGGGCGTGAACGTGGCCAACATCGACAACCTCGGCCACGTGCACCCCGACACGATGTGGTGGCATCACGACCTGGGCAGCGTGCGCGAGCGGCCGTTCTCGGCGATCTGGCGCGACACGAGCGACCCGCTGTTGGCCGGGCTCAAGCAGCGCCCACGGCCGGTCACCGGGCGCTGCGCCGCCTGCGCCCATCTGGACATCTGCGGCGGCAATACCCGCGTGCGCGCTGAACAGATCACCGGCAGCGCCTGGGCCGAAGACCCGGGCTGTTACCTCGACGACGACGAGATCGGCCTGCACGCCGACGTGACGCGCGTGGCCGTCACGCCATTCACCGGCAAGCGACGCGTGCCCATCGTCGAAGCCTGATGCAGGAACGCGCATGCTGATCGCCCTCGCCGCTCGCCGGCTCGCCGTTGGAACCTGGATCGCGGCTGCGCTTGGCGCTGCCGCCATCACACCGTCGTTCGCGCAGGGCGTGCCCGATGCAGCCGCGCTCTACCAGCAACATTGCGCCGCGTGCCACGGCCCGCAGCGCACCGGCGGCATGGGGCCGGCATTGCTGCCCGAAAGCCTGGAGCGGCTGCGCAAGCCCGAGGCGCTGAAAGTCATCACCAGCGGCCGGCCGGCCACGCAGATGGCCGGCTTTGCCGCCGCGTTGAAGAGCGAAGAGATCGCCGCGCTTGCGCAGTGGATTTACACGCCGGTGAGCCCGGCGCCCACCTGGAGCGAGGCCGACATCCGCGCCTCGCGCGTCGAGACGCCGGGTGCGAAAGACCTGCCCGCCAAGCCGAGCTGGAATGCCGACCCGATGAACCTGTTCGTCGTGGTCGAAGGCGGCGACCACCATGTGTCGCTGGTCGACGGCGACCGCTTCGAACGCATCCACCGCTTCGCGAGCCGCTATGCACTGCACGGCGGCCCGAAGTTCACCGCCGACGGGCGCTACGTGGTCTTCGGCTCGCGCGACGGCTGGATCACCAAATACGACCTGTGGAACCTGACCATCGTGGCCGAGGTGCGCGCGGGGCTGAACATGCGCAACGTGGCCGTGTCGAGCGACGGGCGCTGGGTGATGGCGGCGAACTACTTCCCGCACACGCTGGTGCTGTTCGACGCCGGGCTGAACCTCGAGCGCGTGTACCCGGTCGCCTCGCGCGACGGCAAGGCCACGTCGCGCGTGTCGGCGGTCTACGACGCGCAGCCGCGCACCAGCTTCGTCGTCGCGCTGAAAGACATGCCGGAGCTGTGGGAGATCTCCTACGACCCCAAGGCCGAAGACATCTACGAAGGCCTGGTGCACGACTACCGCTTCGGCGAGGGCGTGCCGAAGAAGGGCTTCCTGGGCATCAAGCGCACCACGCTCGCCGAACCGCTCGACGACTTCTTCTTCGACCAGCCGTATGCGCATGCGCTCGGGGCCTCGCGACCGAAGAGTGACGGCACCCCCAGCGGTCAGGTGGTCAACCTCGACGTGCGCCGCGCGATCGCCAAACTGCCGATCGCCGGCATGCCGCACCTGGGCTCGGGCATTACGTTCGCCTATCGCGGCTCGACGGTGCTCGCCAGCCCCAACCTGAAAGACAGCACGATCACCGTGATCGACATGAAGGACTGGTCGCTGGTGAAGACCATCCCCACGCCGGGGCCGGGCTTCTTCATGCGCAGCCACGAGAAGTCGCGCTACGCCTGGACCGACTCGATGATGAGCCCGACCGCCAAGGACACGCTGACCATCATCGACAAGACCACGCTCGAGCCGGTGGCCCAGGTGCGCGAGCCGGGCAAGACGCTGGCGCACATCGAGTTCACCAAGGACGGCCGCTTCGCGCTCGCCAGTCTGTGGGAAATGGACGGTGCGCTGATCGTCTACGACGCCGCGACGTTCAAGGAAGTGAAGCGCCTGCCGATGAGCAAGCCGGTGGGCAAGTACAACGTGTTCAACAAGATCACGCGGTCCGAAGGCACGTCGCACTGAGCCCCCTGGAGCGCCTTTGGCGCATCTCTCCATGGGGGCCGAGGGTCTGGCGCGCACTTCAAGGTCCGTCTTCACGCAAACGGCCGAGCTCACACTGTTGCAAGACGCATCGTCGGCAACGGTGCGTCGCGTTCGTCTGCGCGCGGCGGTGCAGGGGCAAAACATCACGGCGGTAACACGCGATGCGGCGGCACGATGCGCGCAACCGCGCGGAGTGAACTGCCATGCTCGACACGATCTTCAGAAACGGCTCTGGCCGCAAGCAGAACCAAGACGAACTTCGCGACCTGGTGACCCAGGCCCGCGAGGAGCGCGAAGCGCTCGAGCGAATGCTCGCGCGCATCGGCTCCGAAGGCGATGCACACGTGCGCGAGGCGCGCAACCACGCCGCCGCGCTGCGCCAGGAGGGCGAGCAGTTCGAGGAGCTGCGGGCGCAGCTGCGCCAGGCCACGGCCGAGGTGGCCCGCTCGGCCGAGACCATCATCATGCTGAAGGGCGAGCTCGAGACGCTGCGTCGCTCGGAAGCGCAGCTCAACCAGGAGCTGCAGGGCATTCGCGAGGGTGCCCGCACCGCGCGCGACGACGCGAGCGCGGCCAGCGCAGCCGTGCAAGGCGCCGAGCACAAACTGCAGGCGTTTGCGCGCCTGCAGGAGCTGAGCGAGGGCACCGAACAACGGCTTGCCGCGCTGAACGCGCTGGCCGAGCATGTGTTGCACAAGACCAAGGCGCTCGAGGCGCAGAAGCAGACGGTCGAACGTGCCGTGGTGGAGGCCACGCGGCTGAACGAGATGGTGTGGGCCATGGATGCCCAGATCGCACGGCTGCAGCAGGGCGGCGAGCAGATGCGCCAGGCCGAGCAGACCCTCGCGCGCATGGAGGCGCTGGCGCGCACCGCCGCGCAGGAGCTCACCGCGGCCGGCGCCGGGCGCGACGAGTTTCTGCGCGAGTCGGCGCAGGCCCAGGCGCAGGGCAGCGCGCTCGCGGAGCAGCTGCGCGCCAGCGTGGAGCGCCTCACGATCGAGAAGGAGGCGATCGACGCCTTCGACCAGCGCCTGCAGGCGATGGCGCGTGCGGTGAACGACACGCAGGCGAGCGTGAAGGGCCTGCTGGCCAAGCAGGACGCCCTGATGTCGATGGAGCGCAAGGCCGACGCGGTGAACAAGGCCTTCGCCGCCTGGTCGGCCAAGGCCGACGAACTCTCCGCGCGCCATGCGACGGTGGAGGCACTGGCGGCACAGCTGGCGCAGGTGGAGGCACTCGGCAAGCGCACGGCTGTTCAGCACGACAGCCTGCTGCGCTCACAACAGCAGATCGATGCGATGCGCCAGGCGCTCGGCGAGTTTCACCAGGCGCATGCCGAGACGCTGCTGCTGCGCGACAAGCTGGCGGCGGACCATGCCGCGCTCGACAGCTTTGGCGAACGCGCGGCCGCGATGATGAGCCGCGTGCCCGAACTCGACGCGCGCATTCAGGCCGTGCTGGGCAAGCTGGAGCTGATCGACGGGGGCAACCGCTCGGCGGCGCGCCTGAGCGAGCTGGCCGACGAGCTCGGCGCCAAGCTGGAGCGCGCCGGTGGACGCATGCAGTTCGTCGACAAGCTCGAACAGCGCGTCAACGCGCTGCACACGATGACGGCCGAGGTCGATCAAAAGCTGGCCGACCAGGTGGCGCGCCGCGCCGAGGTGGAGGGCGTGAAGAACCAGTGCGACACGCTGCTGACGCAGCTGCTCGACGTGCAGCAGAAGCTCGACGGCGTGGCGGCGCTGCAGGCGCAGGTGCTGCCGCTGCCCGGGCAGGTGGCCGCGCTGATGCAATCGGTGGAGCGTTGTCAGCAACTCGTGCAGGCGGTCAAGCTCGACGAGGCGGCGCTGCATGCGCAGCGCGCGCAGCTGCTGGAGCTGGCCGAACATGGCCAGACGCTGTCCGCCGAGAGCGCCCAGCGCCTGCAGCAGGTGCGCAGCGCGGCCGCCGAACTGGACCGCGCCGCATCGTTGAAGCAGTCGCTGCTGGCGGAACTGGCACAGGTGCAGGCGGCGCAGCACGACGCGGTGGCGCAGACCGAGGCGGCCGAAGAGCGCATCCAGCGCGCCGAGGCGATGGCGCGACAGCTCGATCAGCGCTGCGCGCAGGTGCTGAACGGCCAGACGAAGGTCGACGAACTCCAGAGCCGTCTCGACGAGCTCGACCGCGGTGCCGACCGGGTGGAGCAGAAGATCCAGACGCTCGGCGACCAAGAGGCGCTGGTGCAGGCCGTGAAGGCGGAAGTCGAGAACATTCGCCTGGTCAGCGAGCGCAGCAAGGTCGACCTGCAGCACCTGAGCGAGCAACGCGGCGCCCTGAGCGAGCTGCGCGCGATGGTCGACGACCTGCTGGGACGCCTGCACGAGACCGACAACAAGATCGCGACGATTGACTCACAACGCAGGATGATCGAAGACGTGCAGGCGCGCGCCAACGGCATCGTGCACATGCTGAAAGACCTGCACATCAACCTCGACATGCTGGGCGAGCAGCGCGCCGCGGTGGATCTGGTGGGCGACAAGCTGGCGCGGCTGGAGTTCACCCTGCAGGAGGCCGACAGCACGATCCGCGCGCTGCAGCGCGAGCGCGAGGCCGTTGCGCGCAGCGATCAGGGTAACAAGACCGCGCGCACCGGCGGCACACCGGCCGTCGAACCGACATCTGCAGAAGGCTGACGCAGAAGCGTTGCGTCGCCGCAGGCACCAACGACGAAGGCTTCGATCGCGTAGCGTGGATTGAAGTGAGCTTCGCAGCGGTTGCTGCCCGTCGCCGGCCGCGGCTCTACTCACGCTGACCAACACCAAGCGGCCATTGAGCCCGGCAGCATGTGCCGGCGGGAACGGCCGCTGCCCGAGAGGCAACTTGCCTACGACGTCACACGCTAGGTCAAGATCACGGCGACCGCTTCCTCACGGCACGAACTGGAAGTACCGACCCAGAGCCGTCCTGCGCGAGGCACAAGAACGGACCCTCAAGTGCCGAGCCCCGAGCCGGCGAACTCGAAGATCAAGAACCGCGCCGCCGGCCCATCGCTTTCGACACGGATCGGCTGGGCGCTCGTCCGCGGGATCGCCAACGCGTCTCCCGCGGCCAGCTGAAACGGACCTTCGGCCCCGTTGACATGGGCGGCACCGGTTCCGTCGATGGCGTGGAGGTAGACCATCGAGCCTTCGCGGGGAGCCCAGGTCGCCACCTTGCCGTCTCGCACGCAGGTGGTGGACATGCGTGCTTCTTGGTCGACAACAAAGCTGCCGTCGCGCCCGTCCGGGGCAATGACGGAGCACCACCTGCCAGACTGGCCGAACAGGTCGAAGCCGCGCGTCTCGACGGAGGGGCGACCACCGTCCCGCGCAGGCCTGAGCCAAATCTGCAGGTGGTGGTCGAGTTCCGAGGTCGACGCGTTCATTTGGCTGTGGCGGATGCCGTCGCCAGCGAACATGCGCTGCACCTGCCCCGGCCGAACCCGGGCGATGTGCCCGAGGCTGTCGCGGTGCTCCACCTCGCCGGACAACGGAAGCATGAAGATGTCGAGGTTGCGGTGCGGGTGCATATCGAAGCCGCTGCCGGGCTGCACGATGTCCTCATTCAACGCGCGCAGCGGACCGAAGCTCTCGCGGCCAGGCTGTTGCCAGGATCCAAACGAAAAGCTGAAGCGCGCGTGCAGCCAGCGGTTCGAGAACGTGCCGCGTAGGCGGCCCGGGCGCACGTCGATGACCGGGTCGAGCACCTCCATGGGAGTCTCCTCGATTCGCATTACCAGCCTGCTGCGCAGGCCATACGCAGCAGCAGTCCGCGTGAATCCTGCAGCTGCGCGACGAGGCGCCAACACGCGCGCATGGCTCGCCGAGCCATCAGACGGGCTGCCACGTGCGCTCCTGCGTCTGCTGGCGCTGCTGCCGCTCGCGTTGCCGCTGCGACAGCAGAGCCCAGCCGAACAGCGCCGCCATCAGCAGATCGCCAAGCCCGAACGCCAGGACCAGCGGCTTGCCCACACCAGAGGCCACCAGCGCCGCGCAAGCGAGGAAGTACACAGCCTTGCCGGCACCGCCCGCGGCCAGCACGGCAGCGCGTGAGCTCGGCCAGAACGCCGCGAGTGCGTAGGCCCCGCCCCAAGCGAGTACGTTGATCCAGGTGCACTGGTAGAAGTACATCAGCAGCGGATCGATCGCGACCGCTGGTGCCACCGCATACATCTGGGCGAAGTGGTTGGCAGGGTCGGCCAGCGACGTCACGCCGCCGGTGATGTTCCACGCTGCCGAACCCAGCAGCAGTCGTTTGGTCCAGGTCTCGTTCATCGGGCACACCTTTCGGTTGAGGTGGCGGTTCGTGGGCCACCGGTTGGAGTTGACGGTGTGCTCACTGTATTGATTCACTGATTGGCAAGATAGTCATGCTAAGGAGCAATACAATTTCCGAAACGGAATGAGTTGCGATGAATTCCTCGACGAAGCGACCGAGCCTGCCCGCGATGCAAGCCTTCCGGCGAGTGGTCGAGCTGCACTCGTTTGGCGCCGCGGCGCGCAGCCTCGAGATCACGGGAGGCGCGGTGAGCAAGCTTGTCGCCCAGCTCGAACGCGACCTCGGCGTGCGGCTGCTGCACCGGACGACGCGAAACGTGAACGTCAGCACCGAGGGACTGGCCTTCTATCGGGATGCCGTGCGCATCCTCGACGAGGTCGACGCGGCTGCCGAGGCTGTGCGCAGTGGCTCGGCCACACCCAGCGGGCGCCTGCGCGTCTCGCTGCCGACCTCCTTTGCACTGACCTGGCTGGCCGCACGCTTGCCGGAATTCATGCGTGCGCATCCGCAGATCGAACTCGACCTGGCGTTGAACGACCGCTACGTCGACATGGTGCAGGAAGGCTTCGACTGCGCGATCCGGATCGCCACGCAACTCCCGGATTCCACCCTCGTTGCGCGGCGACTGGGCAGCGTCCAACGGCGCCTCGTGGCGGCACCATCGTACCTGGAGATGGCACCGCTGCTCGTGAGGCCGCAGGACTTGAGCATGCATGCCTGCCTGGTGTATTCGCAGGACGGAGGGCCGGTCGAGTGGCCGTTGCAGGGCGCCGCGCCGGTGCGCACGCCGGGATACTGCCGTGTGAACAACAGCGTCATGTTGCGCGAGTTGCTCCTCGCGGGCATGGGCTTGACGCTGACGCCCGACTTCGTTGTAGGCGACCTGCTCGCGACCGGCCGGCTGGTTGAACTGCTCCCCGGACACAGGCCGACGCCGCACGTTGTGTTTGGGGTTGTTCCAAACATGCGGCACGTCCCGCGGAAGGTGGATGCATTTCTGGACTTCGTGGGCATCCAGCTGACTTCGCCGCACGGTTCGACAGCAGCGCCGGGCAGTGGAAAGGCGGAACGTAGTCCGAAGCTGGCGAGCTGAGTCGTACGCTGCAGAGCTCGCAGCGGCCCACAGACGCCGTGGTCGGCGCATGGGGAGACCTGGCGTTCGATGCCCTGGGCCAGCACTGCATGGAATGGCAGTTCTTGGGCAGGATGCCAACCAACGGCTCTTGGCCGGCCGCGTGAGTTCGACACCGCGGCAGGAAGCTGAACTTCGACTCGGCAATCGCAACGACCGAGGTCAGCTTTCTGCGATCTCGTCGTAGAGCCGAACCCGGCCAGGAGCCGTCATCGTCGGCCCGGACTGGCATGGGCACGAGCGGCCGCTTGCTACGCCCGCCAGGGGTTCACGATCGACACACCGAAGTCGACGAAGTCGCGCTCATTCCGTGTCGCCACGCCGTAACCATGAGCGAGGGCTGTGGCGGCGATCAACCCGTCGAACACAGGTAGAGGGCGTCCGTAGCGATCGAGTCGAGCTTGTCGCTCGGCCCAGACGTCTGTGACGGTCTTGTCGACGGAAAAAACGCGGCCGTGGAAGCGCGCCGGGAGCGACTCGTCTATCCAGGCGGCTAGCGCAGACCGACGTCGCGACGACGGCAACGCCAAAGCACCACGCCTGAGTTCAGCGAGCGTCAGAACGCTAAGGGCAAGCGACTCCTCGTCAGCGTCGGCGAGCCAGCGCATGACGCGAGCGTCCGGCTTGGCGCGCGCGTACTCAGAGAGTACGCACGTATCGAGCAGCCACCGTTCGCTCATTCGCCGAACTTGACTACTCTGCCGGTGTCCCGAGAGCGTCGGATTCGCAGCCGCGCCCCGCTGAGCGGTGACTGCGCAAGAAAGTCCGAAAGCGGCAGGGTTTGCCTCTTGGCCGCCTCCGTGCGACGTTGGAACTGCTCGGCAGACACGATGACCACCGCATCCTTGCCGTGCTTCGTCACGGTCTGCGGTCCGTCCTTGAGCGCGCGCTCGACCACTTCACTGAATCGGTTCTTGGCTTCCTGCAACTGCCAACGTGCACCCATTGTCTTCTCCGCTCGATCTGTCTAGTCTAGCCAGATTATGCGCCGAAACGGTAGGACTGGGCCTGCAGTGCCCACCGGAGTCCACTATCGGCAAGGTGTCCCGAGGTCGAGCGACCGCCCGTTTCGAGTGACCGGACCGGGTCGGGAGTTCCAGTTCACCCCGAGCACAGCCGGTCGTTCGCAAACGGACCGCCGCTACCGATCGCCGAGTTCCCGGTCTCGTAGGTGAAGCGGCCATAGAACACGGCACCCGCCGAACGACAGATGACGGCCGTCGCCGTCGGTCACTCGATCGCGGCGACCGACTCAGTTCAGTCTCGGGACTAAACCGCTCGCGCGGTAGGCGCTCCGGCCAGATCGTGGGGCCCGCAGCATCGCAGGTTCTGCGATGTTGACGAGCGAGGCGATCCGCCTCGTTCTACGACGGAGCAGCATCCATGGACACGACCCATCCGGCAGTGACCCCGCTGCGGCAGCCCAGTATTCGAGCCGGTTGCGCCCACGCGTGAGTTCCATTTGCAGCGCTGGGCTGCGCCCCTCTGGCATCCGATCGACCCTCTGCGCCGACCGATCCGAAAGACCCTACGACGGCTCCTTTTAATTGACATTATTGTCAATCAACTCCAACATCCCACCCTCCTCGTCCCCCTCGGAGCCGCCGATGAATCCGACACCCCCCGACTGGCCCCGCCTGTCCTCCAGCCTCTACTACCGCGACGGCGCGAAGATGATCGACTGGCTGTGCCAGGCCTATGGCTTCGCGCTGCGCCTGAAGGTCGAGGGCGAGGCCGGCCGCATCGAGCACAGCGAGCTCACCTTCGGCGAGGCGGTGGTGATGGTCGGCGACGAGCGGCGCGGCACGCCCTGGGGCGTCGATCTGCTGAGCCCGGCCTCGGTGGGCGGCGCCAACACGCAGGGCCTGATGTTCTACGTCGACGACGTCGATGCGCACTGCGCTCGCGCACGAGCGGCCGGGGCGCGCATCGTGGCCGAGCCCGCGGTGCACGACTATGGCGAAGACTACTGGGCCGACCGCAGCTACGGCACGCTCGATCCCGAGGGGCATTTCTGGTGGTTCAGCCAGCGGCTGCGCAGCCAGGCCTGAAGAACCCTGCGCTGGCGCGCGCCTTTGCCGCGCTGGGTGACCCCACGCGCTGCGCGGTGGTGGAGCTGCTGCGCGAGCGCCCGCTGCGAGCGAGCGAGCTCGCAGCGGCGCTGGCGCTGGCGCCGGCCGGCCTGAGCCGGCACCTGCGCGTGCTCGAACAAGGCGGCCTGGTGGCTGCTGACGCGATCGTCGGCGACGCGCGGGTGCGCCTGTACCGGCTCGAACCGCATGCCTTCGCCACGCTGGCCGACTGGGCCGCGGCGATGCAGGCGCAATGGGGCGATCAGCTGCTCGCGTTCAAGGCGCATGCCGAGGGGCGCACCCGGGCGCGAGACCCGCGATGACTTCCGCTGCGGCTCCAAGCGGCGACCGCGCGCGCGTGAGCGTGGAGGTGGCGGTCACGCTCGAAGAGGCGTTTGCCCTGTTCACCGACGAGATCGGTCTGTGGTGGCGCCGCGGCCCGCGCTTTCGCGCGGCGCCGGGTGACGCCGGGCTGATGGCGATCGAGCCGCGTGTGAACGGCCGCGTGTTCGAGTCGTGGACCGAGGGCGCGATGGAGCATGTGCACGAGATCGGCCGCGTGCTGGCATGGGAGCCGCCGCATCGCTTCACGTTCAGCTGGCGCGCGACGAACTTCGCGCCGGCCGAGCGCACCGAGGTCGAGGTGCGGTTCGATCCGGCCGGCTCGGGCACGCGTGTCACCGTCACGCACAGCGGCTTCGCGTCGCTGCGGCCGGATCATCCGGTGCGCCACGGCAAGAGCGGCGCCGACTTCGCCCGCGAGCTGGGCCTGTGGTGGGGCGACCTGATGCGGGCGTGGTGGCTGCACGTGCGCCGCGACCACTGATCCATGTCAATGGCCATGTGCGGTAACGGAACTCGCGCTCGCGCCGCGGCTCGATGCCGATCAGGTTCAATCGGAGGTGATCGATGAAGCGCGTTCTGTGGATCGGAGCGATCGGGTTGGCCGCATTGGCGACCGGCGTGTGGGCGATGCCAGGCATGGGCCATCGCATGGGTGCGGGTGCCGAAGGCGCCGGCTGCGCGATGGCCGGTGGCGGCATGCACGGCGGCAAGCCGGCGACGGCGCAGATGCAGGGCATGCATCAAGGCATGGGTATGGGCATGCGCCATGGCATGAACGGCAGCATGCACGGCGGGATGCACAGTCAGGGTGGGATGGGCTCTCAGGCCGCGACCGGCGAAGTCAACGCCGCTGCAGGTTGCCCGATGCACGACGGCGCCGGCCACGCCGGCTGTCCGGCGCATGAGCCGGCAGCCAAGGCGCCCGCGAAGCCGTAGGGGATCTCACAGACGCGCAGCCCACGCCGCTGCATCGTCCAGCGGCCGCTGCGGCATGGCCGCCGAGGCCGCAGCGAGAAGGGGCCACCCGGCGCTCCGCATCAATTGATCGCGGTCAATCCGCACGCCGGGTCCGCGGCTAACGTCGCCCGGCATGGAGGTCGTGGAGTCGAGCGCGCCTGAATTGCGTGCGCTCGAACCTCGATCCCGCCCAAGACGATGCACGACGAACCCGTTCTCGATCGCACCTTCGGCGCGCAGTCGGTGAGCACCGACGAGCGCCGCACGCGCATCCGCAGCGTCTTCGACGCCGTGGCCCCGCGCTACGACCTGATGAACGATCTGATGAGCATGGGCATCCACCGCCTGTGGAAGCGCCGGCTCGCGCGACATGTGGCCGACGTGCGCGGCCGCGTCGTCGATCTCGCCGGCGGCACCGGCGACGTGGCGCGTCTGCTGCAGGCGCCCGGCCGCGAGGTGATCGTGGTCGACCCCAGCGCCGCGATGATGCGCGTCGGTGCCGCGCGTCGCGGCATGCAGGCCATCGTCTGGCGCGAGGGCGAAGCCGAGGCGCTGCCGCTGCCCGATGCGAGCGTGGACATGCTTGTCGTTTCGTTCGGGCTGCGCAACGCCACGCGCATCGCACAGGCGCTGCGCGAGATCCATCGGGTGCTCAAGCCCGGCGCGCGCTTCGTGTGCCTGGAGTTCTCGCGCCCGGCGGCATGGCTCGCGCCAGCCTACGACCTGTATTCGCGCTGGGTGATCCCGGCGCTCGGCGCGGCGGTGGCCGGCCATCCGGCGGCCTATCGTTATCTCGTCGAATCCATCCGGCGCTTTCCGGATCAGGCCGGGTTTGCGGGCCTGTTGCGCGACGCGGGCTTCGCCGACGTGCGATGGGAAGACCTCTCCTTCGGCATCGCCTGTCTGCATCTCGGAGCGCGCGCACGATGAAACTGGAATCCACTTCGGGCCCGATCCAGCCCAGCGCGCCGGGCGCCTGGCGCATCGGCGTGGCGGCGATCCGGCCGCGCACGCTGAGCCTGGCCATCACACCGGTGGTGCTCGGCTCGGCGATCGCCTGGGCCGACGGCCACCCGGTGCGGCTGGGTGCCTTCGTCGCTGCACTGGTGTGTGCGCTGCTGATCCAGGTCGGCACCAACCTGCACAACGACGTGTCCGACTTCCAGCGCGGCAACGACGGCGCCTCGCGCATCGGCCCGCTGCGCGTCACCGCGGCCGGTTGGGTGCAGCCGGCAACGATGGTGCGCGCCAGCATCGCCTGTTTCGTGCTCGCGCTGTTGCTTGGCGTGTATCTCGTCGACGTGGGCGGCTGGCCGATCCTGGTCGCCGGGCTCGCGTCGCTGGCCGCCGGCTACGGCTACTCGGGCGGACCGCGGCCGATCTCGCACTCGGCCTGGGGCGAGTTGTTCGTGCTGGTGTTCTTCGGCCTCGTTGCGGTGGCGGGCAGCCATTGGCTGCAGGCCGGCGTGCCCTCGCTGGACGCGCTGCTCGGCGGCACGGCACTGGGCCTGCCGGCCGCCGGCGTGCTGCTCGTGAACAACTATCGCGATCTGGAGGACGACCTCGCGAGCGGCCGCCGCACGCTGGTGGCACGCCTCGGCCGCGCACGCTCGCGCGCGGTGTATGGCGTGTTGATGCTGCTGCCCTATGCGGTGGTGTTCGCGCTGGTCGCTCGAGGCCGAACCGGCGCGCTGCTCGCGCTGCTGATGATGCCGCTGCTGGTGGTGCTCACGGTGAGGCTCGGCGCCCGCCCGCCGGGCCCGTGGTTGAACAGCCATCTGGCCGCCACCGCCAAGGCCAGCGCGCTGCTCGGCCTGCTGCTGGCCGCCGGCGTGCTGTTGTGAGCGCATCGGCCGTCGTCGGCATCGCACTGCCGCTGGCGCTGGCGTTCATCATGTTCTATCTCGGCCTCACGCTGCGCGTGGCCGACTTTCGGGCCGTGCTCGCCCGCCCGCGAGCATTGACTGCCGGGCTCATGGGGCAGTTGGTGATGCTGCCGCTGCTTGGCGCTGCGGTCGCGCGTGCGAGCGGCCTCGACCCCACGATGGCCGTGGGCCTGATGGTGTTGGCCGCCTGTCCCGGTGGTGTGAGCTCGGGGTTGCTCACGCACCTGGCGCGCGGCGATGTGGCGTTGTCGATCGCGCTGACGGCGGTGACCAGCATCGTCGCGATGCTGAGCCTGCCGCTGGTGCTGGACTGGGCGCTGCAGGCATTTGCGCAACGCAGCCTGCAAGTCGAGTTGCCGCTCGCCGAGACGATCCGCCGGATCTTCCTGCTGACCACGGTACCGGTGGTGGTGGGCATGGTGCTGCGCGCACGCTGGCCGGCCACGGTGGAGCGGGTGGAGCGCGCCGCCGGCCGCATCGCGACGACGCTGTTCATATTGATCGTGCTGGCCACCTTCTGGACGCAGCGCGAGGTGCTGTTCGCGCATCTGCCCACCGTGGGCCCCGCCTGCGTGGCGCTGAACGTGCTCGTGCTCGGGTGTGCCTGGTTCGGCAGCAGCGCGCTGCGGCTCGAGCGACGCGACCGCATCGCCGTGGCCACCGAATGCGGCCTGCAGAACTCGGCGCTCGGCATCTATGTCACCGTGCAGCTGCTGGCGGCACCGGCGATGAGCGTGCCCAGCGTGGTCTATGCGCTGCTGATGAACGTGGGCGCGCTGGTGTTCGTGGCTTGGATGCGCCGTCCGACCGCCGGCGCGACGCGCGGACATGTCCGCGGTCAAGGAGCTTGACGGATATCAAGCCAGCCGGGCCGGCCCGGGCGCACAGTCGCTGCGACTCGAAAGGCAAGGCCATGAGCATCCTGGGCATCATCGTGCGCACGCGACCGGAACACGCCGGTGCGCTGCAACAGACCCTGACCGCGCTGCCCGGACTGGACATCGCGGCGGCCGACGGGGGGCGCTTCGTGATCGTCGTCGAAGACAGCACCGAAGCCACGGCCGCAGCCACGATGGCGCAGATCACCCAGCACCCGCAGGTGCTCAACACCTCCCTCGTCTACGAGTACTCGGGCCCCGACGCGCCGGCCGCGACCGAGGCCGGCGGTTTCCAAGCATGGCGCCGCGATCTTGCCGCCGAGAGCCGCTCGCCATCCTGAACGCGCGCCAGGGTTCCACCGCCTATCGCCAGAGGACATCCACCATGCAAGCCAATCGTCGCGACTTCCTGAAGAGCCAGGCGCTCGCCGCCACCGCGGCCGCCGCAGGCATCACGATCCCCATCGTCGCCGAGGCCCAGGTCGCCAAGTCAGCAACCACCGCGGCCGAAACCGCCGTGCGCTGGGACAAGGCGCCCTGCCGCTTTTGCGGCACCGGTTGCGCGGTGATGGTCGGCGTGCAGGACGGGCGTGTGGTGGCCACGCAGGGCGACCCCGATGCCCCTGTCAACCGCGGGCTCAACTGCATCAAGGGCTACTTCCTGTCGAAGATCATGTACGGCAAGGACCGGCTGACCACGCCGCTGCTGCGCAAGAAGAACGGCACCTACGACAAGAACGGCGACTTCGTGCCGGTGAGCTGGGACGAGGCCTTCGACCTGATGGCCGCCAAGTGGAAAGAGGCGCTGAAGGCCGAAGGCCCCGGCGCCGTGGGCATGTTCGGCTCGGGCCAGTGGACCATCTTCGAAGGCTATGCCGCCGCCAAGCTGTGGAAGGCGGGTTTCCGCTCGAACAACCTCGACCCCAATGCGCGGCACTGCATGGCCAGCGCGGTGGCCGGCTTCATGCGCACCTTCGGGATCGACGAGCCGATGGGCTGCTACGACGACATCGAGCACGCCGACACCTTCGTGCTGTGGGGTTCGAACATGGCCGAAATGCACCCGATACTGTGGTCTCGGGTCACCGACCGTCGCCTGACCGGCAAGAACGTCCAGATCCACGTGCTTTCGACTTTCAGCCACCGGTCAACCGAACTGGCCGACAACGAACTGATCTTCAAGCCACAAAGCGATCTGGCGATCCTCAATTACATCTGCAACTACATCATCCAGAACAACGCGGTGAATGAGGCATTCGTCGCCCGCAACGTCAACTTCAA
>JAEUPI010000090.1 GCA_016790175.1 Burkholderiaceae bacterium
GTCCATCGACACGCCCCAGCCGATGCCGGTGGGCATCTCCCACAGCCGCTTGGCGCCCAGCTCGGCCAGCAGCACATCGGAGAAAGCCGCCGCGCGGGCCAGATCGTTCGTGCCCAAAGTGACGTAGCCGATCATCGCGATGCTCCAAGGGGGTGTTTGCGGGGCGGGCAGTTTAGTCGTGCGACAACGGCCGCGGCTGGGCGCCCATCGTCACCAAGACTCAGCGCCGCTCGAAGCGAAACACCGCCACGCTGGCCAGCAGGTTCGGTGCGCGGCGCACGACTTTTCCTTCGCGCAGGCCGAAGCTGTCGGTCACCGCCAGGCCCAGCTTGCGCGCCAGCACCTCGAAGTCGGCAAAGGTGCCGACGCGGATGTTGGGCGTGTCGTACCACTGGTACGGCAGCGTCTTGGTCACCGGCATGCGGCCGCGCAGCACCGACAGCCGGTTCGGCCAGTGCGCGAAGTTCGGAAAGCTCACGATGCCGATGCGTCCGACGCGCGCCGTCTCCTGCAGCATGCGTTCGGTATTGCGCAGATGCTGAAGGGTGTCGAGTTGCAGCACGACGTCGAAACTGAGGTCGGCGAACAGCGCCAGCCCCTCCTCCAGATTCAGCTGGATCACCGGCACGCCGCGCTGCACGCACTGCAGCACGTTGGCGTCGGCATATTCGATGCCGTACCCGCTGCAGCCATGATGCGCGATCAGGTGCGCGAGCAGCTCCCCGTTGCCGCAACCGAGGTCGAGCACGCGTGAGCCGCGCGGCACCAGCTCGGCGATCAACTCGAGGTCGCGGCGCTCGCTCATGTGTGCCCCTCGCCCGACGCGTACATCGGGCGATCCCCCGAGGGGATCGCGGGCCGGCTTGGGAGCGGCCCGGCGCTCGGCCCGCCTCTGCCGCTCAACGGTCCGCGCCTCACGCTGCAACCTCCGCCGCCACGCGCTCGAAATAGGCTCGAAGGATGCCGTGGTAGCGCGCGTCGTCGAGCAGGAACGCGTCGTGGCCATGGGGCGCGTCGATCTCGGCGTAGCTGACCGCGATGCGGTTGTCCACCAGCGCCTTGACGATCTCGCGTGAGCGTGCCGGCGCGAAACGCCAGTCGGTGGTGAAGCTCACCAGCAGGAAACGGTTGTCGCGCGCCGGCACGAAGGCCGCGGCCAAGTCGCCGCCGAATGCGCCTGCGGGATCGAAGTAGTCGAGTGCCCGCGTGATCAGCAGATAGGTGTTGGCGTCGAAATACTCGCTGAACTTGTCGCCCTGGTGCCGCAGGTAGCTTTCGATCTGGAACTCGATGTCCTGGGTCGTGTAGCCGAGCGCTCCGTTGCGCAGCTCGCGACCGAACTTGGCCTCCATCGAGTCGTCGGAGAGATAGGTGATGTGCCCGATCATGCGCGCCACGCGCAGGCCTCGTGCCGGGACCACGCCGCGTTCGTAGTAGTGGCCGCCGTGGAATTCCGGGTCGGTGGTGATTGCGCGGCGCGCGACTTCGTTGAATGCGATGTTCTGTGCCGACAGGTTCGGCGCCGTGGCCACTGCGATGCAATGCTTCACCCGTGCCGGATGCCGCAGCGTCCAGGCCAGCGCCTGCATGCCGCCCAGGCTGCCTCCGATCACCGCGGCCAGGCGCTCGATGCCGAGTGCACGCACGAGGCGGGCTTGCGCGTCGACCCAGTCCTCGACCGTGACGACCGGGAAATCCGCGCCCCAGGTGCGACCGGTGGCCGGATTCACGTGCATCGGTCCGGTCGAGCCGAAGCAGGATCCCAGGTTGTTGACGCCGATGACGAAGAAACGCTGGGTGTCCAGCGGTTTGCCCGGGCCGACGAGGTTGTCCCACCAGCCCTCGCTGCGCGGCGCGCCGGCATGCATGCCGGCGACGTGATGGCTGGCATTGAGCGCGTGACAGACGAGGACCGCGTTGCTGGCGTCGGCATTGAGCCGGCCATAGGTCTCGTAGACCAGGGTGTAGTCGGACAGGCTGGCGCCGCACTGCAACGGCAGCGCGTCCCGGAAGTTCATCTGATGCGGCTCGACGACGCCGATCGATCCCACAAGCCCCTCACGCAATGAAAAAACCCGGCGCCGCCAACGCGGCCACCGGGTGATGGGACCTGTTTAGCGGCATTTGTTGAGCGCCCGCAAGCCGGAGCAAATCGGCGCTGTGGCGGCCAGTATAGCCAGCCCCTGGGCACTTGCAGGGATTCGAGATGACATAACTGGTCGTTCGTCCAATAATGCCCCCGTGGGTCGACCGTCACAACACCTGGACCGCCAACTGCTCGCCAGCGGCCGCGCGCTGTTCGCGCAGACCGGCTGTGCCGGCCTGTCGGTGCGGCAGCTGGCGGCGCATGCCGGCGTGAGCCCGGGCATGTTTCACTACCACTTCGACAGCAAGGAGCAGTTCCTTCGCACGCTGCTGCAAGAGCTGTACGACGAGATGTTCGCGGGCTTGCAGCATGACGCCGTGCTCGAAGGTCCTGCCATCGAGCGGCTGCACGCGGCGCTGAATGGCCTGGCGAGCTTCGTGCGCGAGCACCGGGGCGTGATCGCCCGCGTCTGGCACGACGCCGCTTCGGGCGAGGAGGTGGCGCGCGAATTCCTGCGCCGCAATGCGCCGCGTCATCTGCGCCTGCTGATGTCGCTGCTGGATCGCGCGAGCGCCGAAGGCAGCCTGTCCGCCCAGCCGCCGCTGCAGGCCTTGGCCTTGCTGATGGGTGCGGTGATCGCACCATTGCTGATCGTGCCCGGGTTCGTCAGCTTGGGGATCACCGCCGGCTTCGGCGCCCGCGCAGTGGACGAGCAGGTGCTGTCGGACCCGGCGATCGATCTGCGGATTCGGCACGCGCTGCTGGCGCTGGGCGCGGAGCGCTCGTCGATCCGGGAGCGGGTCGCATCATGATGGCCGGGCGTGCATCCCTCTTGGCCGCGCTGATGCTCGGGGCGTGCGGCGAGGCGACCGCACCCGCCTGGTCGGGCTATGCCGAAGGCGAGTACGTCTATGTGGCGGCGCCGCTCGCCGGAGCCCTGACGCGGCTCGAGGTGCAGCCGGGGCAAGACCTGTCCGCGGGCGCACCGTTGTTCGCGCTGGAATCCGACCTCGAACAGGCTGCCCGTGACGAGGCGCGGGCGCGCCTGGCGCAGGCGCTGGCCGAAGTCGACAACGCCGCCAAGGGCCGCCGCAGCGACGAAGTCGCGATGACGCAGGCGCAGCTCGCCCAGGCGCGGGCACAGGCGACGCTCGCACGTTCGGATCTGATGCGCCAGCAGCAACTGTTGGCGCAGGGCTTCGTCTCGCCGGCGCGCATCGACGACGCGAGGACGGCACTTGCGCAGGCGGAGGCACGGGTGGGCGAACTCGAATCGGCGTTGCGGGTGGCGCGTCTGCCGGCGCGCAGCGACGAACAGCGCGCGGCTCGGGCGGTGGCCGACGCTGCCTCTCAGGCACTGCGGCAGAGCCAGTGGCGCGAACAGCAGAAGGTCCAGCGGGCGCCGGCCGCGGCGCGCGTGGTCGATACCTACTTCCGCGTCGGCGAATGGGTGCCGGCCGGCGCGCCGGTGGTCGCGTTGTTGCCGGCCGGCGCAGTCAAGGCGCGCTTCTTCGTTCCCGAGGCCGAGGTCGCCAGTCTGGCCGCGGGGCAGTACGTCCAGGTCACTTGCGACGGCTGTGCGACGCCGATCGTGTCCCGCATCACTCGGATCGCGACCCAAGCCGAGTACACACCACCGGTCATCTACTCCAACGCCCAGCGCGCGAAGCTGGTGTTCATGGTCGAGGCGAAGCCCGAGGGCGAGGCGGGAGCGCGCCTGCATCCCGGTCAACCGCTGGACGTGCGCCGGGCCACCGCCACGGCCGGCGCCGCCGCGAGCCGGCCGTGAACGACACGCTTGCCATCGACGTCCAGGGCCTGACCAAACGCTTCGGTGGACGGACCGTGGTCGACAGCGTGTCGCTGCGCCTGGCGCACGGCCGTATCTGCGGCTTTCTGGGCCCGAACGGCAGCGGCAAGACGACGACCATCCGCATGTTGTGCGGATTGCTGACGCCGGATGCCGGCCGTGGCCAGTGCCTGGGTCTCGACCTGGCCACGCGCTCGACGGATATCAAGCGTCAGGTCGGCTACATGACGCAACGCTTCGGGCTCTACGAGGATCTGTCGATCCGCCAGAACCTCGATTTCGTCGCGCGTCTGTTCGAGCTGACCGGTCGGGCGCTCGCGGTCGACGCCGCGCTGGACCGGCTCGGACTGGTGGAACGCCAGCATCAGCTGGCCGGCACGCTGTCGGGCGGGTGGAAGCAGCGGCTGGCGCTGGCGGCCTGCCTGCTGCACCGCCCGCGGCTGCTGCTGCTCGACGAGCCCACGGCGGGTGTCGATCCGCGGGCACGGCGCGAGTTCTGGGACCAGATCCACCGGCTGGCCGCCGAAGGCATGACGGTGCTCGTTTCGACGCACTACATGGACGAGGCGCAACGCTGTCACGAACTGGTCTACATCGCCTACGGCCAGGTGCTCGCGCAGGGCGATGCCGGCCAGATCGTCGCCGCGGCCGGCGCGGCCGACCTGGAGGACGCGTTCGTGCGCCTGGTCGGGCGTGCCCAGGACAACTTCGCCTGAGGCGGCGCCGGAGCCCGATGTCATGATCGCCGGCCTGTCGTTGCAGCGCACGCTGGCGGTCTTCATCAAGGAGTTCCAGCAGATGATGCGCGATCGCCTGACCTTCGCCATGGCGGTCGGCGTGCCGGTGCTGCAGCTGCTGCTGTTCGGCTACGCGATCAACACGGATCCCAAGGGCTTGCCCACCGCGGTGGTGTCGGCCGACCCGGGGCCGCTGCCGCGCGCGATCGTCGCCGCACTGCAGAACACCGGGTACATGCGGATCACCCACACGCCGGCGAGCGAGGCCGAGGCCGAACGGCTCATTGCCCGCGGCGCCGTGCAGTTCATGATCGCGATCCCGCCGGATTTCACGCGGCGCCTGGTGCGCGGCGAGCGCCCGGCGCTGCTGGTGTCGGTGGACGCCACCGATCCTTCGGCGTCGGGCAATGCGGTGGCCGCCCTGGCGGCCCTGCCCGGATCGGCGCTGGTGCACGATGCGGTGGGCCCGTTGCGCCTCCTGTCCGGTGGCACCGACCCGTTCGAGTGGCGCATCCACCGCCGCTACAACCCGGAGGGTCTGTCGCGCTACAACATCGTGCCGGGTCTGGTCGGCGTGGTGTTGACGATGACGATGGTGATGCTGACCGGTCTGGCGATGACGCGCGAACGCGAGCGCGGCACGATGGAGAACCTGCTGGCCACGCCGGTCAGACCCCTGGAGGTGATGGTCGGCAAGATCGCGCCGTACATCCTGATCGGCTATCTGCAGATCGGCCTCATCCTGCTGGCGGCCCGTGCGCTGTTCGAGGTGCCGATGCAGGGCAGCTTGCTGCTGCTGCTGGGCTTCATCGGCGTGTTCGTCGTGGCCAATCTCGCGGTCGGCTTCACGTTCTCCACGCTGGCGCGCAACCAGCTGCAGGCGATGCAGATGACATTCTTCTTCTTCCTGCCGTCGCTGTTGCTGTCGGGCTTCATGTTCCCGTTCCGCGGCATGCCGCAGTGGGCGCAGGCGCTCGGCGAGCTGTTGCCGCTGACCCACTTTCTGCGCATCGTGCGCGGCATCCTGCTCAAGGGCAGCAACGCGCAGGAGCTGCTCCCCGAGTTGTGGCCGATGCTGGCCTTCCTGACGGTGGCGGGTGCCGTCGCGCTGCGGCGATACCGGCGCACGCTCGACTGAATCGCGCTCCGGGCACCCTCGGGCGTGGCCCGGGCAAAGCCCCGCAGCGGCAGGCGGCAGGCGGTTTCATGGAAGATGCACGCGCGGCCCCCCTCCGGCGCACCCGGTTCTTGCGTGGCGCGACGCATACTGCGATCCTCCGTCCCCTGGCCAACGCATCGACTGATCGATGAGCCCGCAAGCCCTGCTCAAGCGTTTCTATGCCGCGTTCGCGACGCTGGACGCGCGCACGATGCAAAGCTGCTATGCGCCCGATGCACGCTTCGAAGACCCGGTCTTCATGCTGCAAGGCAGCGAGCAGATCGGCACGATGTGGCAGATGCTGTGCGAGACCATGCGCAACCGAGGGCAGGCCGTGTTCCGACTCGAGGCGCGCGACATCGAGGCGATGGAAGATCGCGGCAGTGCCCACTGGGAGGTGCGCTATCGCTTCGGCGCCGCCGGCCGCATGGTGCATAACGTGGTCGAGGCGCAGTTCACGTTCGAAGACGGCCTGATCGCCAGCCATGTCGACAACTTCGACTTCTGGCGCTGGGCGCGCCAGGCGCTCGGCCCCACCGGACTCGCGCTCGGCTGGTCCGGCTACCTGCAGAAGAAGGTCAGACGCGAGTCCAACGCCAAGCTCGCCCGCCGCATCCAGCGCGAGTCCGAGCGCGTCGCGGGCTGAAGCGACCGAACTGGCGGCCCTCGACGGCGCAGTTCGCCGGTTGCGCCGCCCGACCGGCGGCCTAGGATGCCGGCTCCAACACCCTTGGCAGAGGTGCATCCATGCCAGCCTGGCTGCTCGCGCTCGATCGCGTGTTCCCGATCCGCTACCTGGTGTGGATCGTGTGCAGTCTCGGGCTGCTGCTCAGCGGCTTCGTCTGGGTCGCGTTCGGGCAATGGGGCTGGGCCGTGCTGGCGTTCGCCTTGCTGGTGGCGATCGGCCTGCGCGACTCGCTGCAGGTCAAGCGCGCCTTGCTGCGCAACTATCCGGTGATCGGGCATCTGCGCTACCTGCTGGAGTTCATCCGGCCCGAGATCCGCCAGTACTTCATCGAGAGCGACAACGAAGCGCATCCGTTCTCGCGCCAGCAGCGTTCGCTCGTCTACCAACGCGCCAAGGGCGACTCGGACAAGCGACCCTTCGGTACCCAGCTCGACGTTCACGCGCAGGGCTACGAGTGGATCAACCATTCGCTGTCGCCGAGCCGGGTCGACTCGCACGACTTCCGGGTGCTGGTCGGCGAGGGGCGCGCGCTGCCGTACTCGGCCAGCATCTTCAACATCTCCGCGATGAGCTTCGGCGCGCTGAGCGCCAACGCGATCCTCGCGCTGAACGGGGGCGCCAAGCGCGGCGGCTTCGCACACGACACCGGCGAGGGCTCGATCAGCCGCTACCACCGCGAACGCGGCGGCGACCTGATCTGGGAGATCGGCTCCGGCTATTTCGGCTGCCGCAATGACGACGGCAGCTTCAACGCCGAGAAGTTCGCGACGAATGCCTGCGACCCGCAGGTCAAGCTCATCGAGATCAAGCTGAGCCAGGGTGCAAAACCTGGCCATGGCGGCGTGCTGCCCGGTCCGAAGGTGACTCTCGAGATCGCCACCGCGCGCGGCGTGCCCGAGGGCAAGGACTGCGTGTCGCCGGCACGGCACAGTGCTTTCGGCACGCCGATCGAGCTGCTGCGCTTCGTCGATCGGCTGCGCGAACTGTCGGGCGGCAAACCCACGGGGTTCAAGCTGTGCATCGGCCACCCCTGGGAATGGCTCGGCATCTGCAAAGCCATGCTCGAGACCGGCATCCTGCCGGACTTCATCGTCGTCGACGGCGCCGAGGGCGGCACCGGCGCTGCGCCGCTGGAGTTCACCGACCATGTCGGCGCGCCTTTGCAGGAGGGCCTGCTGCTCGTGCACAACACATTGACCGGCCTGAACCTGCGCTCGCGCATCCGCATCGGCGCCGCAGGCAAGGTGGTCAGTGCATTCGATATTGCGCGCATGATGGCGCTCGGTGCCGACTGGTGCAATGCCGCGCGCGGTTTCATGTTCGCGCTCGGCTGCATCCAGGCCCAGCACTGCCACACCGGCGCCTGCCCGACCGGGGTGACCACGCAGGACCCGCTGCGCCAGCGTGCGTTGGTGGTCGGTGACAAGACCGAACGGGTCTATCGCTTTCACCAGAACACGCTCGAGGCGCTGAAAGAGCTGGTGCAGGCCGCGGGACTGCAGCATCCGAACCAGATACGTGCATCGCACATCGTGCGCCGGGGCAGCGATCGCGAGGTGCGGCTGCTCGCGAATCTGCTGCCCTTCGTGAAGCCGGGCGAACTGCTCGCGGCCTCGCGCGGCGAGAAGCCCTGGCCGCACGCGGTGTACGAGCTGTA
>JAEUPI010000111.1 GCA_016790175.1 Burkholderiaceae bacterium
TGACGGCCAACCCGAAGAACCACGGAGACGACACATGCAGATGCCTCGCCAGATCGCGGCCACCGCCGCAGCCTTCCTCCTGCTCGCCGCCGGCGCTGCGCAGGCCCAGGTGCCGCAGTACGGTGCCAACGTCAACCTCGAACAGGCACGCAAGGCCATTGCAGCCGGGCAGGCCGAGGCGCGCAAGAACAGCTGGCCGGTGGCGATCGCTGTGGTCGACAACGCGGGCCATCTCGTGGCCTTCGAGAAGATGGACAACACCCAGACCGCCAGCGTCGAGGTGGCGCAGGACAAGGCCGTCTCCGCCGCAATCTACCGACGCTCCACCAAGGTCGTGCAGGACGGCTTGGCCGCCGGCGGTGCCGGCCTGCGGCTGCTGGGGCTGCGCGGCATGAGCCCGGTCGAAGGCGGCCTGCCGCTGGTGATCGACGGCAAGATCGTCGGCGGCATCGGCGTGTCCGGCGTCAACTCCGACCAGGACGGCATGGTGGCCAAGGCCGGCGCCGACGCTCTCGCGGCGAAGTGAGGCCGCTGGTTCGGTCCGTCAGGGCCGAACCAGCAATCCGGCGGCGCTCGCGGTGGCGACCAAGCTTTGCGCGAAGCGCGCATAGCCTTTCGCATTGGCATGGATCTGGTCGGCGCGCAGCCTGTCGTCGGCCAGCACCTCGGCCCAGCCCTGGCGCTGCAGCGGCAGCTTCATCGCCTCGGCAATCTCGCCGTAGAGCGGGTGATCCGTCAGCGAGCCGGTGAACGCAGCCGCCAGCGTCGGCCGGGGCACCGCGATCAGCAGCACCTGTGCTCCGGCCCCGCGCGCGAGTTCACAGGCGCGCTGCACGTTCGCGCGCGTGTCGGCCTCTGGCAGGCGACGCAGCAGGTCGTTGCCGCCGATGCCGATCAGCACCAATGCCGGCATGTGTTCGGCGAGCAAGGCCGGCAGGCGCTCGAGCGCCTGTGCCGACGTGTCGCCGGGCACACCCGCGTTCACCACGCGCCAGCCGGTCAGTCCGGCGAGCACCGACGGGTATGCCGCATCGGGCGACGCGCCGGTGCCGTAGGTCAACGAGTCGCCGAGCGCCAGCACGACCGCGTCGCGCGGCACCGCCTGCCCCAGCGGCCGGCGGCGCCCGCAGGCTGCCGTCAGCGCGCCGGTACCGGCGAGCGAGATCAGCAGCAGTGCACGACGCGCCCGGTTGCACATGTGCGCAGTGTAGGAGTCGAAGCCTCTGCGCTTGGCCGCACAATGGATAGCGATGAACAGGCCTGCAATGACTCGACCTCGATGGTTCGACATCGGGCGCCGCCTGCGTTGCGTGCTGGCCGGCGTGCTCGTGGGAACGGGCCTGCCCGCTGCCGCGCTCGAGCTGCCACCCTCGAGCCCGGTGCCGGGCGGCGTGGCGGTGCTGCCGCTCGGCGCGGGTGCGTCCCGGCCGCAGGCCTTCAACGAGGCGGGCGTGCCGGTGCTGGTGGTCGGCACACCGAAGAGCTGGACGGCCTTGCTGGGCGTCCCGCTGTCCGCCAAACCGGGGCGCGGCGTGGTCACTGTGCGCCAGCCGGGCAAGGCCGAACGCCGCGTGAGCTTTCGCATCCAGCCGAAACGGTATGCCGAGCAGCACCTCAAGGTGCCACAGGCCAAGGTGGACCTCTCGCCCGAGGACCTGGCTCGCTACGAGCGCGAGCGCACGCACCAGGCCGAGATCATCGCCACGCACAGCCCGACCTGGCCCGAAACCCTGTGGATGTTGCAGCCCACGCCGGGGCCGCTGTCGAGCTCGTTCGGCAAGCGCCGTTTCTTCAACGGCCAGCCGCGCAACCCTCACAGCGGCCTGGACATCGCCGCTGAGACCGGCACGCCGGTGGTGGCCGCGGCGACGGGACGCGTGGTCGACACCGGCGACTATTTCTTCAACGGCCACACGGTGTGGATCGACCATGGCGCCGGGCTGCTCACGATGTACTGCCACCTGAGCGCGGTCGACGTGAAGACCGGCGACGCGGTGGCGGCAGGCCAGCGCATCGGTGCGGTCGGCGCGACGGGCCGCGTCACGGGAGCGCATCTGCACTGGTCGGTCAGCCTGAATCGCACGATGGTCGATCCGGCCTTGTTCCTGCGCGATGTGGCCACACGAGCGAACTGATCCGTCCAACTCGAAAAGGGAGATTCAATCGATGATGCACCTCTATCCGGTTGCGCTGTTCGCCTGCCTCGCCAGCGGTGCAGCCGTGGCTCAGAACGACGTGGCCGCCAAGGCCGCCAAGGAGTCCGGAGCCGTGGTCACCGACTCCGGTCTGGTGTTCCGCTCGCTCAAGGACGGCAAGGGGCCCAACCCGCTGCCGACCGATACCGTGCGCGTGCACTACCGTGGCACCTTCCCCGACGGCAAGGAGTTCGACAGCTCGTACTCGCGCGGTCAGCCGGCAGAGTTCCCGCTCAATCGGGTGATCCGGTGCTGGACCGAGGGCGTGCAGAAGCTCAAGGTCGGCGGCAAGGCCAAGCTGACCTGCCCGCCGGCCATCGCGTATGGCGAACGCGGCGCCGGCGGCGTGATCCCGCCGAACGCGACCTTGCTGTTCGAGGTGGAGTTGCTGGGCATCGTCGGCAAGTGAACTCTGGTGCGGCCTGAAAGGTCCATGCCGGTTCGTACGACTGATGCAGGTTCCGAACCAACCCCTCCAGGTGACATGCGCATGACCCGCCGCAGTTTGTTTTCCTTCCTTGCCGGTGTCGGCCTGGCTGCGAAGTCGGTTGAGGCCGCGACGCAAGGGCCGGCGACGCCCGGGACCGCCGCAACCGCGCCCAGTGCGCCACCCATCGTGCCGCTGCGCCTGCCCGACGCGCAGTGGCGCCAGCGACTGAGCCCGCAGCAATACGCCGTGCTGCGCCAGGAGGCCACCGAGCGCGCGGGCGCGAGCCCGCTGAACCACGAGAAGCGCAAGGGCCGCTACCTGTGCGCCGGCTGCGAATTGCCACTGTTCGAGTCGCGGCATAAGTTCGACAGCGGCACCGGCTGGCCGAGCTTTCACACGGCCATCCCTGGCGCGCTCGGCACGAAGACCGATTTCAAGCTGCTGCTGCCGCGCACCGAATACCACTGCGCGCGCTGCGAGGGCCACCAGGGCCATGTGTTCGACGACGGCCCTCCGCCGACCGGCAAGCGCTACTGCAACAACGGCGTCGCGCTGACGTTCGTGCCGGAGGCTGCGTGAGCGCGCGCCTCCGTGTTCGCAGCCTCGCCGCGATGCTGCTGGCCGCGTTGGGGTCCAACTTGGTCACGGCGCAGACGGGTGCACCGGCCGTCACCGCAAAGGCCACCTTCGCCGGCGGCTGTTTCTGGTGCGTGGAGGCCGACTTCGACAAGGTGGGCGGCGTGATCAGCACCACCTCGGGCTATATCGGCGGCAAGGTGGCGAACCCCACCTACGAGCAGGTGTCGGCAAAGACCACCGGACATGCCGAGGCGGTGGAAATCGTGTTCGACCCCGCCCGCGTGAGCTACGAGCAGTTGCTCGAGACGTTCTGGCGCAGCATCGATCCGACGACCAAGGACGCGCAGTTCTGCGACCACGGCTCGCCCTACCGTACGGCGATCTTCGCGCACGATGCGGCGCAGTTGAAGGCCGCGCAGGCCTCGCTCGCCGCGCTGCAGAACGGCAAGCCGTTCAAGGCGCCGATCGTCACCGAGATCGTGATGGCCGGGCCGTTCTACAAGGCCGAGGACTATCACCAGGACTACTACAAGAAGAATCCGATCCGCTATCAGTACTACCGCACGGCCTGCGGCCGCGACGCACGGCTGAAGCAGCTGTGGGGCGACAAGGCGGGCTCGTAGCCGCGGCCCGGTCTCTGCTGGTTTGCGCTCAGGCGCAAGTCCGTCGCCCGACGTAGAGTGCTCCGCCAGGAGGAGCACGCGCCTTGTCGAGCACGATCACGGTGCCTTTGTGGCTGGCCCTGGCCGTGGGTGCGCTCGCGCTGTGGGCCATGCTCGACCGGCTGCTGGTGCCCAGCGCGCGCTGGTTCATCAAGAGCCGCGCCGACCGCGTGCTGCGCGAAGTGGAGCGGCGGCTGCCGATCCACATCCGACCGTTCCAGCAGGTTCGTCGACAGGCGCTGATCGACCGGCTGGTGTTCGACGAGAAGGTGCAGCATGCCGCGAAGGTCTTCGCCGAACAGCGGCAGATGCCACGCGAGGTCGCGCTCCAGCAGGTGCAGCGATATGCACGCGAGATCGTGCCTGCGTTCAACGCCTACGTGTACTTCCGGCTCGGATACTGGATCGGCAAACGGCTGTCGCAACTGCTGTACCGCGTACGCATCGGCTACACCGACGACGCCGGGCTGAACGCGATCCCCGAAGACGCGACCGTGGTGTTCGTGATGAACCATCGCAGCAACATGGACTACATCGTCGCCAGCTACCTGGCCGCCGAGCGTGCGGCGTTGAGCTATGCGGTCGGCGAATGGGCGCGCATTTGGGGGCTGCAGCAGCTGATCCGCTCGATGGGCGCCTACTTCGTGCGGCGCAACTCGAAGGACGAGCTCTATCGCCGCGTGCTCGAGCGCTACATCGCGATGGCCACCGAGGCCGGCGTCACCCAGGCCGTGTATCCCGAAGGTGGTCTCAGTCGCGATGGCAGGCTGCGCGAGCCGCGCTTCGGCGTCATCGACTACATGCTGCGCGGGTTTCGCACCGAGGGCGGACGCGACCTGGTGTTCGTGCCGCTCGGGCTGAACTACGACCGGGTGCTCGAGGATCGCACGCTGCTGCTCGGCGCCGACCCCGATGCGGCGCGTCCGGGTGGCGCCCAGGCCGCGATGACGACGTTGCGCTTCGTCGGGCACCAGCTGTGGCTGATGCTGCGCAGCCGCTGGCATCGCTTTGGCTATGCCTGCGTCAACTTCGGCACGCCGGTATCGGTGCGCGCGTGGTCAAGCGAACGCGGCATCGCCTGGGAGCAGCTCGACCGATCCGCTCGCCAGTCGCAGGTGGCCGCGCTCGGCTCGCACCTGATGGCGCAGGTCGGTGCGCTGGTACCGGTGCTGCCGGTGCCACTGGTGGCCGCGGCGCTGTTGGCCGACCCCGAGCGTGCGATGAGCCGGCTCGAGCTCAAGTCGGCGGTCGGCGAGCGCGTGACGGCGCTTTCGGAGCGGGGCGCGCATCTTTACGTTCCGCGGCAGGATTGGGACTATGCAGTCGACGCCGGGCTGCGTATGCTGAAGCTGAGGCATCTGGTCGACGAGACCGATGGCTTGTTCAGACCCCGCGCAGTGGAGTTGCACATGCTGCGTTACTACGCCAATTCGATCGTGCATCTGCAGGGTGACCACTGAACCCCGACTCACCCCGGAGGTGGACCATGCAATCCGTCTGCATCCCTGCCCTGCTGTTCGCCGCCGGCTCCGCCGTCGCGGCCGGCACTGTCAACGTGCGCTTCGTCGAGGCTGACAAGTACGCCGACATCGGCCGCAGCGAACGCGAACGCGAAGCCAACCTGAAGGCGATCGAACAGCACTTGCAGCGTCTGGGCGCACGCTATCTGGCCGATGGGCAGACGCTCACGCTCGAAGTCACCGACGTCGACCTCGCCGGCAGCCTGAGGCCGTTCGCGCGCCGAGCCGACGAGCTGCGGATCGTGAAGGGCACGGCCGACTGGCCACGCATCGTGCTGCGCTATGCGCTCGAAGCCGGCGGCCAGTCGCTCAAGCGCGGAGAAGCCCAGCTGTCCGATCTGAACTACACCGGACACATCAGCGCATACGGCTCCGGCGAGCCGCTGCGCTACGAGAAACAGATGCTCGACGCCTGGTTCAAGGCGTCGTTTGCAGCGCCGCAGTAGGCTGCTCGTTGTCGTCGGCCTCCTCGCCGAGGAAGCCGCCGCTCTGGTGGGCCCACAACCGGGCATAGAGCCCGCCGCGCGCGAGCAGGCTGCGGTGGTCGCCCTGCTCGACGATGCGGCCGCGGTCGAGCACGACCAATCGATCCATCGCGGCAATCGTCGACAGCCGGTGCGCGATCGCGACCACGGTCTTGCCTTCCATCAGCCGGTACAGGCTCTGCTGGATCGCCGCCTCGACCTCGCTGTCGAGCGCGCTGGTGGCCTCGTCGAGCAGCAGGATCGGCGCGTCCTTCAGCATCACGCGCGCGATCGCGACGCGCTGGCGCTGGCCGCCGGAGAGCTTGACGCCGCGTTCGCCGACATGAGCGTCGTAGCCGCGACGGCCCTTGGGGTCGGTGAGGTCGACGATGAATTCGTGCGCCTCGGCGCGGCGGGCGGCAGCGATCATCGCGTCGTCGCCGGCGTCGGGGCGACCGTAGACGATGTTGTCGCGCACCGAGCGATGCAGCAGCGAGTTGTCCTGCGTGACCATGCCCACCTGCTCGCGCAGGCTCACCTGCGTCACGCCGGCGATGTCCTGGTCGTCGATCGTGATGCGGCCGGCCTGCACGTCGTGAAAGCGCAGCAGCAGATTCACCACGGTCGACTTGCCGGCACCCGAGCGGCCGACCAGCCCGATCTTCTCGCCCGCGCGAATGTGCAAGCTCAGGTCGTCGATGACCGGATGTGCGGGGTTGTAGCCGAAGCGCACATGCTCGAAGCGGATCTCTCC
>JAEUPI010000125.1 GCA_016790175.1 Burkholderiaceae bacterium
TTTCCTGCGGCAGCAGCGCGATGAAGGCGGCCTGCAGCGAGGCGCACCCCGTGCGTTCGAGCAGATCGGCCGGCTTGGCCGCGGCGAGCACGTGCCCGTCGTCCATGGCCACGAGCTGGTCGAAGCGGCCCGCCTCCTCCATGTACGCCGTGGCCACCAGCACCGTCATGCCCGGCCGGCGCTCACGGATGCCACCCACCAGTTCCCAGAACTGACGGCGCGACAGCGGATCCACGCCCGTGGTCGGTTCGTCCAGGATCAGCAGGTCGGGATCGTGGATCAGCGCACAGCACAGGCCGAGCTTCTGCATCATGCCGCCCGAGAGCTTGCCCACCGGCCGCTCGGCGAAGGGCAGCAGCCCGGTGCCGCCGAGCAGCGCGTCGATGCGCGCTGCGCGCTCGCGCGCGCCATGGCCGAACAGGCGGCCGAAGTAGTCCAGGTTCTCGCGCACCGACAGCGTCGGGTAGAGATTGCGGCCGAGGCCCTGCGGGTTGTAGGCGATGCGCGGACAGATGCGCCGCCGGTGTGCAGCCTTGCGCATGTTGCCGCCCAGGACCGTGATCTCGCCATCCTGCGTGCGACGCGCGCCTGCGACCAGCGACAGCAGCGTCGACTTGCCTACGCCATCGGGGCCGATGAAGCCGGTGATGGTCCCCCCGACAACGTCCAGGTCGATGCCTTCGAGCGCAAGCGCGTCGCCGAAGCGGTGCCCCACCCCGCGCAGCCGGATCGCGGGTTCGTCGCGTGTCATCGCGCGGCGGAAGCGGCGGCGGCAGGCAGGGGCGCGGATGCCGGGGCAGGTGAGGCGGGCGCAGGCAGGGTGATCGCCAGCCGCGCTGGCCAGGGCTCCTCGCCGATGCGCACATAGGCCATCCCCGGCAGCCCCGTCTTCACCTGGTCGCGGTACCGTGCCAGCAGCTCGGGCGCCACGCGGGCCTGCACCTTGAACACCATCTTCTGGCGCTCCGACTCCGTCTCCACCGTCTTGGGCGTGAACTGCGCGACGCTGGCCACGAAATCCACCCTGGCGGGAATCACGACGCCGGGGGCGGCATCGAGCACCAGACGCGCTTCCGAGCCGATGGCCACGCGGCCTGCCGCGCGCTCGGGCAGGAAGAAGCTCATCGTCACGTCGCTCAGGTCGACCAGCGTCGCCACCCGCCCACCGGGCGCCAGCACCTCGCCGGCATGCGCCAGCACGGTCTGCACGCGGCCGGCACGCGGCGCGCGCAGCACCGCATCGGCGATCTCCACCTGCACGCGCTCGACCGCGGCCCGGGCCGACTCGATCGCGGCCTGCGCTTCGGCCAGCTGCGAGCGTGTGGCCACCACCGCCGCTTCCGCCTCCAGCCGCTGCGAGCGCACGGCCTCCAGCGCAGCGCGGCTGGCGCGCACGCGCGACTCGGCGGCATCGAGCTGCTGCGGCGAGATGACGTTCTGCGCTACGAGTTCGGAGGTGCGCCGCAGCTCCCGCTCGGCCAGCGCCGCTTCGGCAGTGCGCTGCGCTGCCAGGGCCTCGACCGTGCGCACCGCCTGCTCGCGCTGGCGCACCACGGACGCCAGCGTCGCCACCCCGGCTTGCGCCTGCCGCGACTGCGCCTGCGCGCTGCGCAACTGCGCATGCAGCGTCTGCGTGTCGACGCGGCCGATCTCGTCGCCCGCGGAGATCGTGTCGCCTTCGCGCACGTTCACCGCGAGCAGCCTGCCGCCGCTCTTGGTGGCGATGTCGATCGACTCGGCTTCGAGCCGGCCATTGCCGGAGGCGATCGACGGCGGCAACTCGCCGTCGTCGTTCAGGCGCCAGGCGACGACCAGAATCACGGCCACCGCCGCCGCTGAGGCGAGCAAGGCCAGTCGGGGGCGCATGTCAGTCCACTTCATCGTTTCGTCGAATACGACCCCGGGCCGGCCAGGGCGATCGGGTCCACACTCTACATGCAACGATCGCAGCCAGCGGAGCAGGAGGCTTGATGAGGATCACCTTTATCGGCGCGGCGCAGGAGGTCACGGGTTCGTGTTTCTTGTTGGAGGCAGCCGGCCGGAGGTTCCTGGTGGATTGCGGAATGCACCAGGGAGGCCGCGAGGCGAGCCGTCGCAACTTCGAACCCTGGCCCTTCGAACCGCGCGACATCGACTTCGTGCTGCTGACCCATGCCCACATCGACCACAGCGGGCTGCTGCCGCGGCTGTGTGCGCTGGGATTCAAGGGGCCGATCTACACGACCAGCGCCACGGCCGACCTTCTCTCGGTCATGCTGATGGACAGCGCCTTCATCCAGGAGACCGAATGGAACCGAGCCCGGCGCGAACGCGGCCACGGCCGGCGCCATGCCGGACGGAGCGTCGAGCTGCTCTACACCGTGGCGCAGGCCGAGGCCTGCCTCGAGCAGTTGCGCGGCGTCGCCTACGACGCCGATGTCCACCCGCACGCAGCGGTGCGCTGCCGGTTCCGCGATGCCGGCCACATCCTCGGCTCGGCCATCATCGAGCTGTGGCTCCAGGAGGGCGAACGCACCTGCAAGCTCGTCTTCTCCGGCGACCTGGGTCAGCCGGGCCGGCCGATCGTGCGCGACCCCGTGCCGATCGACGAAGCCGACCTGCTGTTCGTCGAATCGACCTACGGCGACCGGCTGCACCGCCCGATGCAGGAAACCGTGGACGAGCTTGTCGCGGTGATCGAGGACACGCTGCGCCGGCGCCAGGGCAACATCGTCATCCCGGCCTTCGCGCTCGGGCGCACGCAGGAACTGCTGTGTCTGCTGGCACGCCTGCGCCGGGAAAGCCGGCTGCCGCCCATGCAGGTATTCGTCGACTCGCCGATGGCCGACAAGGTCACCGCCATCACGGCACGGCATCCCGAGTTCCTCGACGCCGAGACGCGAGAGATGCTTTCATTGCGCCGGCAGCCTCCGGAGGGCTTGAGCATCCGCTTCACTAAGAGCGTGGACGAGTCGATGGCGCTGAACCGGCTCAAGGCGGGCGGCATCATCATCGCCGCCAGCGGCATGTGCGACGCGGGGCGCATCAAGCACCACCTGCGGCACAACCTCGGCCGCCCGGAATGCGCCATCGTGATCATCGGCTTTCAGGCCGAGGGCACGCTTGGCCGGCGCCTGGTCGACGGCGAGAAGCGGGTGCGGCTGTTCGGCGAGGAGCACGCCGTTCGCGCCAGCGTTCACACGATCGGCGGGCTGTCGGCGCACGCCGACCGCGACGCGCTGCTCGCCTGGCTGCGCGGCCTGCGGCGCGCGCCGCAGCGAACCTTCGTGGTGCACGGCGAAGCAGCGACCGCCTGCGGCTTTGCCGACCGCGTCGCGGATGAACTCGGCTGGGCCGCGGAAGCGCCCGCCGCGCTTAGCCACGTCGACCTCTAGGAGCGGTCCGCATCGGCGAGGCGGGCGCGCATGGCGTCGAGTTCCCGGGCGTAGCGCTGCGCATCACCGTAGTCGAAGAACTGCTCATAGCGATCGTGGGAGGCTCGCGGCCGGCGCGCGTGCTTGATCGGGCACCAGTACTGTTCGGTGCGTGCGACGACCTCTCGGCCATAGGCCGTCAAGCCGTTCGCATAGGAACAGTACAGGCAGTTGAACTGCTCGATGCGATTCAAGTACGGCAGCAGCGCGCGGTCGTAAACGAAGTGGTCGGCGCGGCGCACCTTCGGTATCCGGTAGATCGGAAAGCAGATCGCCTGGTAGACGCTGATGGCCAGATCGGCCAGCAGCAGCGGCAGCGCAACTCCGTAGATCACCGGCGCGGTGAGCAGGTGCAGCAGTCGCGCGCGCAGCAAGTACTGCAGACTGCTGGTGCGCAGGCGGCGGTGCAGTTCCAGCACCTCATCCTCGAAGCGTACGCGGTGGTGGTCGAGGCGATAGCGGAACTGCTCTCGCTTGGCTGCGAGGTCTGCCTCCAGTTCGCACTGGAGTTCGTGGATGCGTGCCATCAACTCTTCGATCCTGGAATTCATCGTGTCTCCTCCCCGGACATCGCCGTCCCGGCCCGGACCCCAGTCTGGCACGAACGTCTCCTGCGCGCGGCGCGGGCGCAGTGGGCGATCATGCAGCGATGCATCTCGATGAACACCACGTCGCCGGCCTTGCCGTCGCACTCGGCGCCGGACTGCTGATCGGTACCAAACGCGAACGCCACAAGGGCCAGGCCGCGGACCGCGAAGCTGCGGGGTTGCGCAGTTTCAAGGTCGCCGCCATGTCCGGAGAGAATGCTCAGGCCCTCCCGTCCGCCGGACTGACTGGCGCTGATCGTGCTGCCCTGATTCCGGCGGGACCGATCGGCTGGCTCAATGGCATCGCACCGACGGCTGCCGCCGCGCTGGCTCCGGCGGCCCTGGCCGGGGCGGTCGGCGCCGGTGCCGCAGATCTGATGGCGTTGCATGGGACCAAGACCCAAGCTCCGATCGCACTCGCCGGACGGAGCGCCTTGCGACTCGCAGTGGGCTCGCCATGGCGGCTCCCTGCTCGGGGCAGTCGCCATCGGTGTCGGCTACGCCCAGCGGTTCTGGGGGACCTCGGGCTGAAGGTGTGCGTTGCACTCGCCGCCATCGGCGATGCGCATGCCCCGGTGGCGTCCCTGTCGTCGCTGCACACTGCCGGTACGCTCGCGGACGACGAATTCGTCCGGGGCGCACTGCTGGCGGTCAGCATCAACTCGGTCACCCTGAGTGTCGCTGCAGCCTGGACAACCGTCTGGTCGATCGGCAGGTGAGGAACGTCTTGCGAGCCCCGGCCGGCCGCGGCGGCTCGGTCCCCGAACTTGACAACGAACAATCGGGCTGGATTGCAAGGCTTGGTGATGACGGCACGACTCAGCGGCGGTGGGCACCGGCCGGCCCATGCTTCGGCCAGAATCTCGGCCCCTTCCTCGAGGCCCGCAACATGTTGCGCGAAAGATGAACAAGGAACGACGCGACGAAGACGCAGCTCGTCGGGCGGAGGGCCTCCCTCGACGTCGCCTTCATCCGGACATCGTGCGCCTGGGCGTCGTGAGCTTTCTCACCGACGTCAGCTCCGAGATGATCTTCGCGGTGTTCTCCGTCTTCTTCACCACGGTGGCGGGCGCATCCAGCGCCCTGCTGGGACTCATCGAAGGCCTCGCGGACTTGTCTGCCTCGTCGCTCAACTACCTGGCAGGCTGGCTGTCGGATCGAAGCGGCAGACGCAAGTGGTTCGCCGTGGCAGGCTACGCGTTCTCGACGCTGGCCAAGTCGGTCTTGCTGGCCGCCACTTCCGTTGCCGCGTTGGCAGCATTTCGCATCGTCGAGCGACTCGGCAAGGGCTTTCGGGGGCCACCACGGGACGCATGGTTGTCATCCATGGCGCCCGAGGGCTCGAGGGGGTATGCCTTCGGCGTGCACAAGGCCCTCGACAAGTCGGGCGCCGTCGTCGGCCCGCTGATCGCCTATGCGCTCTTGAGCGGTCTCGGCGAGTCGCTGGCCACCTACGCGCTGCTGTTTGCGGTCGCCTTCGTCCCAGCGGTGGTCAGCGTGATCCTTCTGGCGACCATCCCGGATCGCCCCGGCGCACGGCACGACGCCGAGAGCGCGCGACACGGCTGGCTTCGGTTGACGCCGTCGTTCAAGCGCTTCCTGGTGCCAGCGGGCGTTTTCGCGCTTGCCTATTTCAGCCTCGGCTTCATTCTGCTGAAGGCGTACACGATGGGTTTCTCCACCGCGCAGGTGGTTCTGCTGTACGCTCTGTTCAATGCCACCTGCGTCCTGGTCGCTCCGGCCATAGGGCGGCTCGGCGACAGGATCGGACGCAGCCATGTCGTCCTGTTCGGCTATGCGCTATACGCTTGCATCAACCTGTGGCTCATCGCGGCCGGCGGTCGCCCCGAGATGGTGGCGATCTTTGCCCTGTACGGTCTCTTCTACGCAATCGAGGAATCGCAGAGCAAGGCGTTCATCGCCGACCTCGAGCCTGAACGACGGGCGACGGCGATCGGCGCCTACAACTTCGTGACCGGCGCCGCTTACCTGCCGGCCTCGCTGATCGCCGGCGCGCTGTGGAGCATCGCGCCGGCCTGGGCGTTCGCGGCGGCGGCTGGACTTTCCGTCCTGGCCATTGCGATCTTCCTCGCACTGCGTCCGTCGGATGTTCTTGGCCAGTGAACCCCGTGCCGTTGGCCACCGGCGGCCCACGGCATGCATTGTCGACGGGACCGCGGCCGATGCATCAGCCCATCAGCCCCCGAACCGCGCCTGCAGCTCCGCCACCGCCTCGGGATTGACCAGCGACGACAGATCTCCCGGGCTGTCGCCACGGTAGACCGCGCGCACCACGCGCCGCATGATCTTCATGTTGCGCGTCTTGGGCAGGTCGCTCACCAGCAATACCTGCCGCGGGCGGTAAGAGGCGCCCATGCCCTTGACCACCGCTTCGGACAGTTCGCGTTCCAGCGCTGCGTCGGCGGCGACGCCCGGCATCGGCACGCACACGCAGACGATGGCCGAGCCCTTGACCTCGTCGGGCACGCCGATCACCGCGGCTTCCGACACCTTGCCGGTTCCGGTGAGCAGCGTCTCGATCTCGGAAGGGCCGGTGCGCTTGCCCGAGACCTTGATCGTGTCGTCGCTGCGGCCGAGGATGTACACGAGGCCGTCCTCGTCGCGCATCGCGAAGTCGCCGTGCACCCATATCCCCGGCAGGGTGCGCCAGTAGCTGTC
>JAEUPI010000152.1 GCA_016790175.1 Burkholderiaceae bacterium
GATGTCGCTGCGGCTCTTCACGCTGCGCTTGGCCAGCGTCATCGCCTCGGCCGCAGCGGTGGCCTCGTCGAGCATCGAGGCATTGGCGATCGCCATGCCGGTGAGCTCGCAGATCATGGTCTGGAAGTTCACCAGCGCCTCCAGCCGACCCTGCGAGATCTCGGCCTGGTAAGGCGTGTAGGCCGTGTACCAGGCCGGGTTCTCGAGGATGTTGCGCAGGATGACGCCCGGCGTGAACGTGCCGTGATAGCCCTGGCCGATGAACGACTTGAGGACCCGGTTGCCGCGAGCGATCGCGCGCAACTCCTTCAGCGCCTGCGCCTCGGTCGTGGGTGGCGGCAGGTCCATCGCCGTGGCGCGGGCGATCGCCCGGGGCACGACCGCTTCGACCAGCGCCTGCCGCGAGGCGACGCCGATCGCTGCCAGCATGTGCTGCTGTTCCTGCGGGCCCGGACCGATGTGGCGGGCGATGAATTCCGATGGGTTCTCGAGTTCGGCCAAGGGCGAGCGCGCAGACATCAGCATGGTGGTGTGGAATCGAAACGGATCGGAGCGATGGTTCAGAGCGTCTTCAGCAAGGCGTCGTAGCCGGGTGGATCCATCAGCTCGTCGAACTGCTCCATGTGCGTGACATGGACCTTGAAGAACCAGCCTTCGCCCATCGGGTCGCGGTTGGCCAGCGCCGGATCGCTGCGCAAGGCTTCGTTGACTTCGACGATCTCGCCCTCGACGGGCATGTAGATGTCGGCGGCAGCCTTGACCGATTCCACGACGCCGGCGACCTCGCCGCGTTTGTACGTACGGCCCACTTCGGGCAGGTCGACGAAGACGATGTCGCCGAGTGCGTCCTGCGCGTGCAGCGTGATGCCGACCGCCGCGGCTTCGTGGTCTTCGATGTTGATCCACTCGTGCTCGGCGGTGAACATGGTCGTCATGGGTCGGGTCTCCTCAGATGAATGGAGCAGGATAGGGGGCGGCGTCAGCCGCGGTGGTAGCGGTGCGGCGTGAAGGGCATGGCGGCCACGCGCATCGGTACGCGTTTGCCGCGCACCTCGGCGCTCACCTCGTGGTGCAGCTGCGCGTGGTTGGCAGCCAGGTAGGCCATCGCGATCGGCTGGTTCACGCTGGGGCCGAGCGTGCCGCTCGTCACCCGGCCGAGCTTGCGGCCACCGGCGTCGAAGATGGCCGCGCCCTCGCGCACCGGCAGTCGCTCCAGGCCGACGAGGCCGACCCGTTTGACGGGCGCGCCGCTCGCCAGTTGCGCCTCGATGGTCGCCGCACCCGGATAACCGCCCGCGCGCGCGCCACCGGGGCGGCGAACCTTCTGCATGGCCCAGGCCAGGCCTGCTTCGATCGGCGTGGTCTTGTCGTCGATGTCGTGACCATACAGGCACAGCCCGGCCTCGAGGCGCAGCGTGTCGCGGGCACCGAGGCCTGCGGGCGCGACCTCGGGCTCCGCCAGCAAGGCCTTGGCCAGCGCCGCGGCGCGGTCAGCGTCCACCGAGATCTCGAAACCGTCTTCGCCGGTGTACCCGGAGCGCGTGACATAACAGTCGCTGCCGGCCAGACGAAAGCTGCAACCGGTCATGAAGGTCAATCGGGCCACACCGGCGTCCAGACGCGCGAGCGCTTGCACGGCCTTCGGCCCCTGCAGCGCGAGCAAGGCCCGGTCGGGCATCGGCACCACGGTGCAACGCGTGCCGATGTGGTTGATCAGGTGCTTGGTGTCGGCCTCCTTGCAGGCGGCATTGACCACCAGCAGCAGGTCGCTCTCGCGGCGCGTGACCATCAGGTCGTCGAGGATGCCGCCGCTGGGCAGGGTGAACAGCGCGTAGCGCTGCCTGTGCGGCTGCAGATCGACCACGTCGACCGGCACCAGCCGTTCGAGGGCGGCGGCCGCGTCGCTGCCGACCAGCCGCAGCTGGCCCATGTGCGACACGTCGAACAGCGCCGCCGACGCGCGGCACTGCTTGTGCTCGGCAATGATGCCGTGCGCATAGTTGACCGGCATCGCGTAGCCGGCGAATGGCACCATCTTGGCGCCGAGTTCCACATGCAGGTCGTGCAGCGGGGTCTTCAACAGCGTGTCAGGCATCGCAACACCTTCGAGGGCGGACCACACCACCGCGTCCATGGCGGTGGACCTGCCCTCGCTGTCCGGCTTACCTGAGAGATTGACGGGCCCGGGTTCGGCCCGGAATCCGCTTGCCCCTTCGGTGGACGAGCTCGACGACCCGTCTCTCTCCAGTGAGGTTCGCCGTCGGTTCGGCGGCGTTGGCCAGTCCTGGGTGCCTGAGCGTTCGAAGCGCGGCTCATCACCGAACCCTTCGCCTTCGGCGGTCTCCTTGCGGAGACTCTCTCCTGGCCGCCGGCAGTGTAGCAGCGGGTTTTCGCGGGTGGCACGCCGGCTGACGGGGCGGCCGACGGCGTTACAGTGCCCTGATCCAGCGCAAGGCTCCCATGACCGACGACATCAGCACGCTGCGCCGCATCCTGCGCCAGTACCGCACGATCGCCGTGGTCGGCCTGTCGGCCGAGTGGCACCGGCCGAGCTTCTTCGCGGCCAAGTACATGCAGGGTGAGGGCTACCGCATCGTGCCGGTGAATCCGCGCTACCCGCAGATCCTCGGCGAGCGCTGCTATGCGCGACTGGAGGACATCCCGATCCCGGTCGACATCGTCGACGTGTTTCGCCGGGAGGCCGACGTGGAGCCCATCGCTGCCAGTGCCATCGCCATCGCCGCCAAGTGCCTGTGGCAGCAACTCGGCGTGCGGAACCACAAGGCCGACGCGATGGTCCGCGCGGCGGGGCTCGATTCGGTGATGGATCGCTGCGTGAAGATCGAGCACGCACGGTTGTTCGGCGGGCTGCACTGGGCCGGCGTGAACACGAAGGTAATCTCGGCGAAGAGGCCGGTGCATGGCTGACCACGTGTTCAAGCCCGAGACGCTGGCCATCCACGCGGGCCAGATTCCCGACCGCGAGACCGGCGCGCGGGCGCTGCCGATCTACCAGACCACGAGCTTCGTGTTCGACAGCGCCGACCATGCGGCCAGCCTGTTCAACCTGCAGACCTTCGGCAACGTCTACTCTCGCCTGAGCAACCCCACCGTGGCGGCGCTGGAGGAGCGCGTGGCGGCGCTCGAAGGTGGCCGTGCGGCGGTGGCGAGCAGCTCGGGCATGGCCGCCGAGGCGATGGCACTGATGACGATGCTGCAATCCGGCGACCATGTGGTGGCTGCCGGCGCGCTGTACGGCGGCAGCGTGACGATGCTGGCCGTGAACCTGCGCAAGTTCGGCATCGAGACCACGTTCGTCGACGCGACTTCGGCCCACGCCTTCGCCGCGGCAATGCGGCCGAACACACGTGCGGTGTTCGCCGAGAGCCTGGGCAACCCGAGTCTGGTGGTGCTCGATATCGCGGCCGTCGCCGAGGTCGCGCACGCCCATGGCGTGCCGCTGGTGATCGACAACACCGTGCCGAGCCCGTGCCTGTGCAACCCGATCGCCCTCGGTGCCGACATCGTGGTGCATTCGGCCACCAAGTACCTGGGCGGCCATGGCACCACGCTGGCCGGCCTGGTGGTCGAGAGCGGCACCTTCCCGTGGGACAACGGCAAGTACCCCGGCATGACCGAGCCCTCGCCGGGTTATCACGGCGTGAAGTTCTACGAGACCTTTGGCGACTTCGGCTTCACGATGCGATGCCGCATGGAGACGCTGCGCGTCTACGGCGCCGCGCTCAGCCCGCAGAGTGCCTGGCAGATCCTGCAGGGTGTGGAAACGCTGCCGCTGCGCATGGAGCGGCACTGCGCCAACGCGCTGGCGGTGGCCCGACACCTGAAGGCGCACCCGGCGGTG
>JAEUPI010000182.1 GCA_016790175.1 Burkholderiaceae bacterium
AGCCGCTCCATCGTCGTGTGCACGCGGTTGGCCACCTCGATGGCGTTGGAGCCCGGCGCCTGGAAGATGCCGATGGCCACCGCCGGCTTGTTGTTGAGCAGGCTGCGCAGCGAATACTCGGCCGCGCCCAGCTCGATGCGCGACACGTCGGCCAGCCGCGTCACCGCACCGCTGTCGGACGTCTTGATCACGATGTCGCCGAACTCGCTCTCGCTGCTCAGGCGACCGCGGGCGTTGATCGGCAGCTGCTGGTCGGTGCCCGGCAGCGCCGGCGCCGCGCCGACCACGCCGCCGGCGGCATTGACATTCTGGTCGCGGATGGCGCGCACCACGTCGCTGGCGGTGAGGTCGCGCGCGGCCACCTTGTCGGGATCCAGCCAGACACGCATCGAGTAATCGCCCGCGCCCCAGGTCACCACCTGGCCGACGCCGCCGATGCGCGCCAGGTTGTCCTTGACGTTGAGCACCGCGTAATTGCGCAGGTAGGTCATGTCGTAGCGCTCGTCGGGCGAGGTCAGGTGCACCACCATCGTCAGGTCCGACGAGCTCTTCGCGGTGGTGACGCCGATGCGCCGCACCTCTTCGGGCAGGCGCGGCAAGGCCTGCGACACGCGGTTCTGCACCAGCTGTTGCGCGAGGTCGGGGTCGGTGCCGAGCTTGAAGGTCACCGTCAGCGTCAGCGTGCCGTCGGCCGTGGTCTGCGAGCCCATGTAGAGCATGTTCTCGACGCCGTTGATCGCCTCCTCGATCGGCAGCGCCACCGACTCGGCCACCACCTTGGGGTTGGCGCCGGGATAGGAGGCGTGCACGACGACCGCCGGCGGCACGACCTCGGGGTATTCGGAAACCGGCAGCTTCCAGATGGCGATCGCGCCGGCCAGGAAGATCAGGATCGACAGCACGGCGGCGAGGATCGGGCGGTCGACGAAATAGCGTGCAAAGCGCATGGCGGGTGTCCTTGGCTCGGTGATGTCGGGCAGTGGCAGCAGCGGCGCTGGCTCAGGAGGCAGTTGCGGGCTTCACGGCGGCCGTGGTGCCGCCGGCCGCTGCGCGCTGCCGCGCATCCATCGCCACCTCGGTCGGCGCCACCGGCATGCCGGGCCGTACACGCTGCACACCGTTGACGACGATGCGTTCGCCCGGCTTCAGGCCCTCGCGCACGACACGCAGGCCGTCAACCACCGGGCCGAGCTTGACCTCGCGATAGGCGACCTTCTGATCGGCACCCACGACGAACACGAACTTCTTCGCCTGGTCGGTGCCCACGGCACGGTCGTCGATCTGCACCGCGGGCCGGGTGCCGCCGCCGCCGACCTTCAGGCGCGCGAACAGCCCCGGCGCCAGGGCGCCGTCGGTGTTGTCGAACACGGCCCGCACCCGGATCGTGCCCGACTGCGCATCGAGCGCGTTGTCGACGAACTCGATGCGGCCCTCGCGCGGATGACCGTCCTCGTTGGCCAGCCCCATGTGGATCGGCACCGGAGCCGGCTTGCCGCCACTGCGGGCGGCGCCGGCACGCGCCGCATACCTCAGGTAGGTCGGCTCGTCGGCCTCGAAGCTGGCATAGATCGGCGACACCGAGACGATCGAGGTCAGCGCCGCGCCGCCGGCGCCGGCCGCCACCAGGTTGCCCGCCGTGACCTCGGCGCGGCTGACGCGCCCGCCGATCGGCGCCGTGATGCGCGTGTAGCCGAGATCCAGTCGCGCGAGCTCGACCGCGGCCTGCGCCGCCTGCAATGCGGCCAGCGCATCGCGCTCGGCATTGCGCCGCTCCTCGAACTCGCGCTCGGCAATGGCCTGCTCGTCGAGCAGACGTTTCGCGCGGGCAAGCTCCGACGCCGTGAGCGCCACGCGCGCCTGCGCTGCAGCCACGCTGGCCTCGGCACGCGACAGCGCGGCGGCGAACGGCTTCGGGTCGATCGAGAACAGGGTGTCGCCCTTTCGGACCACCGACCCCGGCGCGAAGTGAACCGCGTCAATATAGCCCGCGACCCTCGAGCGCACCTCGACACGCTGGATCGCCTCGAGCCGGCCAGAGAACTCGTCCCACTCGATGACCGGGCGTTCGATCGCCGCGGCCACGGTGACCGGCATCGCCTGCGGCGTCGTCATCGGTGCGGCCGCGGTGGCCGGCGACTGCGCGTAGAACGTGACCCCGGCCACGACGGCCAGCACCACGGCGGCGGCCAGCGCCACGCTGCGGCGATTGATCATGTGGCTTCGTTCGGATTGCGGCATGCGGTGCACTCCTGATGCGTTTGAGATCTGGAGCGCGATGCTCGTGACCGGCCGTTGCGTGCAGGTTGCGCGCAGACCATCGCCCGGTTGCAGTTGAAACACCGCCGCAGGTGGCAGCACGACGATGACATCTGCAATGCGCACAAATGCCAACGCGCGTTGACTTCTTGGAGGTCGCCATCTAGATTGATCGCACGCCGCCGTCGTGCGGAGCCACACCGGAGACCCCGATGCCCCAGACCTCGACATCGTCCCCCTCGAACACCCCGGTCGACACCGACGTGCTCATCGTCGGTGCCGGACCCACCGGCCTCACGCTGGGTGCCGCCCTCGCCCGCCGCGGCATCGCCACGACGCTGGTCGACCGGCTGGCCGCCGGCGTGAACACCTCTCGCGCCGCCGTCGTGCACGCCCGCACGCTCGAGGCGCTGGAACCGCTGGGCGTGGCCGAGCGCCTGGATCGCCTTGGTGTGCATGCCAAGCGCTTCACCATCCGCGACCGCGACCGCGTGCTGGTGCCGATCGACTTCACGAGCTTGCCGACGCGCTACCCGTACACGTTGATGGTGTCGCAGGCGGTCACCGAAGGCGTGCTGCTCGAACGACTCACCGAACTCGGCGGCCGGGTGCTTCGCCCGCGCAGCCTGGTCGCGCTGACACAGGCGGCCGATCACGTCGAAGCGCAGTTCGACGACGGCAGCCGCTGCCGGGCGCGTTTTCTGGTCGGCGCCGACGGCATGCACAGCCGGGTGCGCGAGGCCTCGGGCATCGCCTTCACCGGCGACAGCTACGGCGAGTCGTTCGTGCTGGCCGACGTGCACCTCAGCGGGGGCGTGCCGCATGACGAGGTGATCCTGTATTTCTCGCCGGCCGGCATGGTGGTGGTGGCGCCCCTGCCGGACCACGCGCACCGCATCGTCGCCACCGTCGACGATGCGCCCGAGGTGCCCGATGCGGCCTATGTGCAGGCGCTGCTCGACGCACGCGGGCCCGAGCGCGAGCGCGCCGTGGTGCGCGATGTGATCTGGGGGTCACGCTTCCGGGTGCACCACCGCGTGGCCGACACCTATCGCGACCGCCGCGTGCTGCTCGCCGGCGACGCCGCGCATGTGCACAGCCCGGCCGGAGGCCAAGGCATGAATGTCGGCATCCTCGACGCACTGCATCTGTCGAATGCGCTGATCCAGGCGCTGGCCGGTGACACCGCGGCGCTGGACGCCTATGGGCAGGCGCGGCGCCCAGTGGCGCAGCAGGTCGTCGCGCTGGCCCACCGCCTGACCCGCATGGCCACGGTGCGGCCCCGTCTGCGCGGGCTGCGCAACATGCTGCTCGGCCTGGCGTCGAAACTGCCGCCGCTGCGGCGGCAACTGGCCTGGCGCCTGTCGGGCCTGGTCTACCGCTGAGATCGACGTGCGGGTCGGCGAGCGGATCGACACGCGGGTGGGCAGGGCGCGTCGATGCCGAGCGCGTAGCGCTGGATCGTCGGCGCCGCATAGGCGACCAGCTCGTCGACGCTCATCGCCACCAGCGGCGCGAAACGCAGCACGTAGCGGGTGAGCGCCAGGCCGAGCAGCTGGCTGGCGACCATGCCGGCACGCTGCGGCGCCGTGGCGCGGTCCCCCACGCGTGCCAGCGCCGGCATCACCTGGCCGGCGAACACCTCGCGCATCTTCTGCGCCGACAGCTCGTTCGATGCCGCCGAGCGCAGCAGCACCGCCAGACCGATGTTGCCCTGAGGCTTCTCCCAGACCTGCAGGTAGTGGCGCAGCAGCCCCTCGCCGATCGTCACTCGCGGCACCTGATCCAACGGCGGCAGGCGCAGGTCGAACTCGGCCGCTCGGACGAACAGCTCGTCCTTGCCACCGTAGTAGCGGATCACCATCGCCGGGTCGATCGACGCCCGCGCCGCCACCTCGCGCACGGTGGTGCCGTCGTAGCCGCGCTCGGCGAACAGGCCCCGCGCCGCCTCGAGGATCGCCTGCCGCGCGCGATCGGACTTGCGAAGCGGCGGTTCGCGCGCGGAGTTCGTCGTTGTCGGCATGGGGTACGCCCGTCGTCGGCGCGGCAACGGCGGCAGTGCCGTCCGTCAACGCCTGTTGACATGTTAGCGGTTTCGACCCCCGCCGAGCGACGCTAGACGCGCTCGGCCGAGGCGGCACACAACGCAAGCGCCCGCTCGCGCACGGCCGGCTCGAACGCCGCGGCGCGCCGGGCCCGGGCATCGAGATGCACGGCGGTCAGCGTGGTGGTGGCGGCGACTTCGGCGCTGGACTCGTTGACCATCTCGTGCACGAATCGCAGCGCCTTGTCGCGCACCTCGAGCACCTGTGTGCGCACGCACACCAGGTCGCCGGCGACCAGCTCGCGGCGGTAGGCGATCTGCTGCTCCACCGCCGCCATGCCGCGCCCCGATTCGCGCAGCGCCGCCGGCGTCAACCCGAGCCGGGCGAACAACTGCCAGCTCGCCTCGTCGAACTTGCCCACGTACCACATCACGTTCATGTGGCCCATGTGATCGCAGTGCCACGGGTACACCGTGCCGCGGTAGGTGATCGGCGCGTCGCTCACAGCTCGCTCCGCGAGCCGGTGGCGGCCGTCTCGGCCTTGCGGTAGGCGAGCTGCAGCTCCATCGTCAGTGCGAGCTGGCCGTCGGGCGTGAATCGCTTCAGGTGCGTGACCTCGACGAACGAGCCGGTGATGCCTTCGAACTCGCCGGTGCCGCCGACGATGGTGCCGCGCCCGTCGGGCCGCGGGCCGGTGGTGGTGGTGAAGGTCCAGGGCTGGTCCCAGGTCTTGCCGAGTGCGAGCGCCGGCACCACGACCTTCTTCGCGAACTCGGAGGCGTCTTCGGTCTCGTACATGAAGATCGTGCCGCGCCCGGGCAGCTCGAGCGTCCAGGTCGACAACATCTGCATACGACCCTGCATGATGTTGCTCTGCGGCGCGACCTCCTCCATCTCGGAGGCGAAACCGACGACCTCGCCGTCGCGGTTGCGCGCCTTGGCCAGCAGCACGAAGCCGGCGCGCAGGTTCGGATCATTCAGCAGCCCGATGCCGGCGGGGAACGCCTTGACCGGCTTGCTCGGATGGCCGTCGTGGGTCGCGGCAATGCCGTCGTCGGGCGCATGGAAGGTGAAGGTTTCGCGGATGGTGCCGTCGGCATCGCTGTCGGTCTGTGCGGTCGTGCGCACGCGTGGCGCGAACGGATTGGTAAACGAGACGACCAGCGTGCCGGCGACGCCGGCGAGCAACGACGCCAGCGCCACGGCGGCGAGTCGGGATCGGGAGGACATGGCAGGACTCCTTTCGATTCAAAGAAACGAACATGTTTCTTTGTGGTGCTCACGGTACGCGCAATGGGTGCCAGGGGTCAATTTCGAAAGTAACGACAATGTTTCTTTATCATCGGCACGAGGTCTCACCGTGCCGAAACGCTCCTCCGCGATGACCGCTGTCACCGGCGCCACCGATCGCCGCCGCTCCGGCGGCCCGGGCCGCCTGTCGGCCGGCGAGGCGGCGCGCCTGCCCGAGCGCCTGCTCGAGGCCGCACAGGCGGTCTTCCTCGAGCAGGGCTATGCCCGGACGACGATGGACGCCGTCGCCCGAGCCGCCGGCACGACGCGCAAGACGCTGTACGCACGTTATGCCGACAAGTCCGCCCTGCTGTCGGCCGTGGTCGAACGGCTGCTCGATGCCGCGCTGGCGCCGATGCGCGTGCAGCGCTCATCCGAGTCGGGCTCGCCCGACGCGCGCACGCTGCTGGTGACGTTCGGCCGCGAGCTGGCCCGGCTCTCGGCCGAGCCGCAGGTGGCCGGCCTGAACCGCTTGATCCTCGCCGAGGCCGCGCAACGGCCCGAGCTGGCTGCGCTGTTCGGCACGCTCTACGCACGCGCGATCGCCGGTGTGCGCGAATGCCTCGATCGTCTGCAGCGCCAGGGCCGGCTGCAGCTGGCCGACCCCGACCGCGCCGCCGCGGCCTTCATCGAGATGGTGGCGTCGCTGCCGCGGCTGCGCGCCCTGCTCGGCCGGCCGATGTCGGACGACGAGCTCGAAGCCGGTGTGGTGCACGCGGTCGACCTGTTCCTGGGCGGCTGCGCGACACGCGGGAGTACCGGCCGCAAGTCCGCTGCCGACTCGAAGCCGCCGACTCGCCGGCGCGCGCTGCGCCGCGGCGCCGCACCTCACGCGTAGCGCTGCAGCGCGCCGGCCAGGCTGCGTGCGATGTCGCGCGCGACCAGCGGCTTGGCCAGCACCTCGGCGACGCCGGCGTCGCGTGCGCGCTGCGTCATTGCCGGCGTCACGTAGCCGCTCATCAGCACGATCGGGATGTCGCCGCGGATCTCGCGGATCGCGAGCGCGAGCTCCGATCCCGTCATCTCGGGCATCGCCTCGTCGGACAGGATCATGTCGAAGCTTCCGGGCGAGGCGCGAAAGGTCTCCAGCGCATCGATGCTCGAGGTGAAGCCGACGGGCTCGTAGCCGAGGCCGGCGATCATCTCCTCGCCCAGGCGCACCAGCGACTCCTCGTCGTCGATCAGCAGCACCGTCTCGCCGTTGCCGGCCGGCACCACCTCGTCGATGGCTGCGGGCGGCTCGACGCAGCTTTGCCAGGGCAGGTAGACGGTGAAGACGGCACCCTGCCCGACCGTGCTCTGCACGTCGATGCCGCCGCCGAGGTCGGTGACGATGCCGTGCACGAGCGACAGTCCGAGGCCGGTGCCCACGCCCACCTCCTTGGTGGTGAAGAACGGGTCGAAGATGCGTTCCAGCAGCTCCGGCGCGATGCCGCTGCCGGTATCGCGCACACTCAGGCGCACATAGTGGCCGTCGGCGAGCACGCTGGTGGCGCAGCGCGGCGAATCGAGCTGCACCTGGTCGAGCCGCACGGTCAGGCTGCCGCTGGACTTCATGGCCTGCACCGCGTTCGCGCACAGGTTCATCACCACCTGGTGCACCTGGGTCGGGTCGCCCAGCACCGCGGCGTTGCCGCAATCCAGCTCGCGCTCGAGCCGGATGCCCGGCGGCAGCGACGCGGCCACCGCATCGAGTGCCTCGGCCACCACCGACTCCACATGCACCGGCACCCGCTCGCCCATGCCGCTGCGGCTGAAGGCGAGGATGCGCTCGACCAGCGATTTCGCGCGCATGCCGGCGCTCATGGCAGCGTCGATGTTGCGCCTCAAGGCGGTGCCGTCGGGCGCGTCCTTCTGCGCCATCTCGCCGTAGCCGAGGATCGCGGCGAGGATGTTGTTGAAGTCGTGCGCGATGCCGCCAGCCAGCGTGCCGATCGCCTCGAGCTTCTGCGCCTGGCGCAGCTGCACTTCGAGCCGCTCGCGTTCGGCCTCGAAGTTCTTGCGGTCGGTGATGTCCTCCATCGAGCCGGCCATGCGGGTGGGTTTGCCTGCGCTGTCGCGCACGGCGACGCCGCGCTGGCGGTACCAGCGCCACCCGCCGCTGTGGTGGCGCACGCGGTACTCGACCTTGAAGTGTCGCGACGCGCCATGCAGGTGGGCCGACAGTGCCGCCCGCACCAGCGGCAGGTCGTCCGGGTGATAGTCGGTCCGCGCGATCCACTCGCGCCGCGGCCGCTGCGGCTCACCGGGCTGCTGCCACAGCAGCATCTGCGCCCGCGGCGACAGGAACAGCGTGTCGTCGCCGAGATCCCAGTCCCACAGCCCTTCGTTGGAGCCGTCGACCGCGAGCTGGTAACGCTGCTCCGAGCGTCGCAACGCGTCCTCGCTCTCGCGCAGCGCCTGCTCGGCGCGCTTGCGCGTATCGATGTCGCTCACCGAACCGGCCATGCGGATCGGGTGGCCCTGCTCGTCGCGGATGCACAGCGCACGCACGCGGATCCAGCGGTACACCCCGTCGTCGTGCCGCACGCGGTACTCGCATTCATAGGCCGGCGTCTCGCCGGCCAGGTGCGCCCGGATACCGTCGGCACGGCTGGGCGCGTCGTCGGGGTGCACGCGCAGCGAGTCGACCAGGCTCTGCAGCGGTTGCAGCTCCGGGCCCGGCGGCAGGCCCTGCAGCTCACGCGCCCGCGCCGATTCGAACGCCATGCCGGCCCGGAAGTCCCAGTCCCACACGCCGTCGTCGGAGCCGGCCACCGACAGCGCATAGCGCTCCTCCGACTGGCGCTGCGATTCCTCGGCCCGCTTACGCGCGTCGATGTCGCTCACCGAGCCGGCCATGCGCAGCGGTCGGCCCTGGTCGTCGCGCACGCACATGCCGCGCACACGGACCCAGCGGTCGCTGCCATCCGGGTGGCGCACGCGCCACTCGCCCTCGTAGGCCGGCGTCAGGCCGTCCAGGTGGGCCTGCATCGCCGCCAGTCGGGCAGCGGCGTCGTCGGGATGCATCTGCACGGTGCGGAACCACTCGTCGAAGGTCTGCACCTCGGGGTCGAGCGGGATGCCCAGGATCTCGCGGGCACGGCGCGAGCCGAACACGCGGTTGTGCACATAGTCGAAATCCCAGACGCCGTCGTCGGAGCCAGCCACCGCGAGCGCAAAGCGTTCCTCGCTGGCGCGCAGCGCCTGCTCGGCATGCTTGCGCTGCGTGGCGTCGACCGTGGCACCGGCCATGCGCAGCGGCTTGCCGTCGGCGTCGCGGAAGCACTGTGCGCGGGTATGGAGCCAGCGCACCTCGCCGCTTTCGGGCCGGATGATGCGGAACTCGTGGTCGAGCCGCGGCGTCTCGCCGGCGAGGTGTCGCTCGCGATTGCGGCGAATGCGCTCCGCGTCGTCGGGGTGCACCGGCAGGCGTCCGAAGTACTCGGTCGCCGGCATCGACTGTGCACCGCCGGGATAGGCCAGCATCTCGGCCATCTTGGCCGAGACGAACACCTGGCCACTGCCGATGTCCCACACCCAGTGGCCTTCGTTGGAACCGGTCATGGCCAGCGCGTAGTGCTCCTCCGATTCGCGCAGCGCCGACTCGACGCGCTTGTAGGCGTCGATGTCGCTGACCGAGCCGGCCAGCCGCAGCGGCCGGCCGTCGCCATCGCGCACGCAGAGGTTGCGCAGCCGCACCCAGAACCAGTCGCCGCCGGGCCGCCGGCGCAGCCGGTATTCGCCTTCGCGCAAGGTTTCGCCGCTGTCGAGAAACGCCCGCAGCTCGCGTGCATGGCGCTCGCGATCGTCGGGGTGCAGGTCGAGCAGCTGAAGCCATTCGGAGCGCGTGCGGACCGTCACGTCGGTCGGCGCGCCGATCATCTGCAGCATGCGCTCCGACGAGTACATGCGATCGTTCACGATGTCCCAGTCGATGACGCCGTCCTTGGATCCGGCCACCGCGAGCGCAAAGCGCTCCTCGCTCAGGCGCAGCGCCTCCTCGGTGCGCTTGCGCTCGGTGATGTCGACGCTGACGCCGGCCACGCGCTCAGCGCGGCCGGTCTCGTCGCGGAAGCACTGCGCGCGCGTCAGGATCCAGCGCACCGCGCCGGTGCCGGGCAGCAGGATCCGGTACTCGAAGTCGAGCCGCGTGACGGTTGGGTCTTCCACGTCGCGCTGCGTGATGTGCACCTTGGCCTGGTCGTCGGGATGGACCCGCACGCGTGCGAAGTACTCCTCGCGCGTGGCGAGCTGCAGGTCCACCGGCAGCCCGAACAGTTGGTTCACGGTGCCCGAGACGAACAGCGCGTCGGTGGCCGGCTCCCACACCCAGTGTCCTCCGGTCGAGCCGGTCATCGCCAGCGCGTAGCGCTGCTCCGACAGGCGCAGCCCGTCCTCGGCGCGGCGGCGTGCGTCGATGTCGGTCACCGAGCCGGCCATGCGAACCGGCGAGCCCTTGTCGTCGCGCACGCACAGGCCGCGCACACGCACCCAGCGATAGCTGCCGTCGGCATGCTGCACGCGGTATTCGCCGGCATACACCGGCGTCTTGCCGGCCAGATGAGCCTGCAACGCCTCGCGTCGGCCGGCCACGTCGTCGGGATGCATGCGCACCGATGCGAACCATTGTTCGCGCGGCTGTTCCTCGGCCCCGGGCGGCAGGCCGAACACCTCGCGCGCGCGGGCCGAGGCATAGATACGGTCGCCGACGACGTCCCAGTCCCAGATACCTTCGTCGGAGCCGGCCGCGGCCAGCGCGAAGCGCTCGCGCGACAGCTCGAGCGACGAGCGCGCGCGCTCCAGGCGCGACAGTTGCCGCTGCATCGCCGCCAGCAGCACCGTGGCCAGCAAGGCAAGTGCCAGCGTTCGCAGCGCCGTGCCCACCGCTTCGGCGCGCCAGGTTGCCAGCGCCACCGACGACTCGCGCGTGACGACCACGGCCAGCGGGTATTCCGCGACCAGCTGCATCGCTGCGAAACGATCGACGCCGTCGACCGGGCTGCGCATGCGCCCCGACACGGCGCGTCCTTCGGCGCGCGCAGCAAAGACCGCTTCGGCATTGGGAAAACGCTGTCCCATCGCGGACTCGATCACCGGAAAGCGGGCGATCAGCGTGCCGTCGCGGTGCATCAGCGTGATCGCGGTGCCGTTGTCAGGGCGCAGGTCGCGGTAGAAGTTCTGGAAGTAGTCGATGCGGCCGGCGGCGGCGATCACGCCGGCAAAGCTGCCGTCGCCGCGCTCGAGCCGCCGGCCCAGCGGGAACATCCAGGTTTCCGGCTGGTTGATGCCCCGCATGGCGGTGGCCACCACCATCGCGCTGCCCGGCGTGGACTTGAGCTGCTGAAAGCCCTGGATCTCGGCCACCGAAGGCGCCGGCACCGGCTGCGGGTACCGGCTCGAGCTGGCGCGGATGCGGCCGCCGGCGTCGATCAGCGACAGCCCGACCACCTGCACCAGGCCGACCGTCTGGTCGCGCAGGTAGGCATGCAAAGACGCCTCGTCGTTCAGCGCGTCGAGCTTGCCGGAGCGGACCTCCTCGGCCACGTGCCGCAGCACACGGTCCACCGTCTGCACGCTGCGTGCGGTCTGCTCGGCAATCACCCGTGACAACGAATCGAGCTCACGACTCGTCTCGGCCACGGTGTTGGCGTGGCTGCGCCAGATGTCGAATCCGGCGAGCGCCACGATGCCGGCGACGAACAGGCCGCCGATCCAGGTGGTGTGACGCCAGGCGAGCCGACGCGCGGCGTTGGCAGCGCCCGCCACCGGGCGGCGGCCGGGTGGCCCGACGGGCAGCTCGGCGAGCGGCTCGAGGCCAGGCTCAGCGAGCGAGGGGGCCGGTGCCGGGGTCTGCATGGGAATCGGCGCAACCACAAGGCGATGCACCCAGGAACACACGCCGGATCGCGCCGATCAGCGCGTCGCGCGGCACCGGGCTCGGCAGCACGCAGGCGGCGCCGAGCAACCGCGCCACCGGTCCGTGACACTCGACGCCAGGCAGGAAGGTGGACGACATCGCCAGGATCGGTACCCCCGGATGCTGGTTCGCGACGCGCTTGACGCAGTCTACGCCGCCCTGGCGCGGAAACGGCACATCGACGATCGCCAGGTCCACGCGCCGGCCCCGGGCCAGAGCCGGGTCGCCCGGCTGCACCACGGCCAGCCCCTCGGCCGCCAGCCAGGCGCCGAGCAGGTCGACCAGGCTTCGGTCGACGTCGACCAGCAGCACGCAACGCCGCCCGTTCGGCGGCGCGGCCGGACCCTCAGTCGAAGCTGGCATCGAAGGCCCGCAGCTCGTGCGCCGACGGCACGAAGTCGCTGTCGACCTCGTCGAGCGCCCATTCCTCGAACGGCGCCTGCTCTTCGTCGTCGTCGAACACGGGCCAGGGTTCGCGCGCCGGGCGCGCGGTGGATGCGAGACGTTGGTGGCTCATCGCGGGTCTCCTGAGGCATCGCCGCGAACAACCGGGCGATGTCGTCAGGCTCGCAGCGGGGCGCTACTCGCGAGTTACCTGGCGCGCCGACCAGATTTCATCTGCAACATGCAGCCGCAGCGGCAGCACCAGCTCGCGCTTGGGACCCTGGTAGTTGTCGTAGATCGCCCGGTGCGTCTGCAGCGAGTTCTCGTCGGCGTCGCGCCGGTAGTAGTCGGCCACCCGCTGCAGCTGCTCGGGAAGCCGCTGCGCCGCTGCGCGCGAATCCAGGCTGCGCTCGCGGCAGTTGCGCAGGCACACCACCGGCCCCGGGTTCAGGAACAGCAGCTCCGGCTGCCAGGCCAGCGTGGCCTGCACCAGGTGCCCGGCGGTGCCCGCCACGATCCAGTCGCGACTGGCGTTGCAGAAGCCTTCGAGCCGCGCCCGCACGGCCGCAGGGTCGGGTCGCGGTGCGTCGCCGCCATCGTGCAGGCGGTCGAGTTCAAGCACCGGCAGGCCGCTGCGTTCGGCGAGCGCACGCGCCAGCGTCGACTTGCCCGACCCGATGTTGCCGACGATGAGGAACTTCATAGCGCACGCGCCGGTGCGACCCAGAGTCCTCTTGCAGTGATCTTCATCGAGCGGCTCCATCGAACGGTTGAGTTGCATCGCACCGCCTGAGCGGCGCCGGCGCGCGAACCGCGCGCTTGAGGTGAGTCGCTCGAGACCGCGCGGCATTGCGCTCGTTTGCCGCTGCACCGGGTTTCAAACGACATCGCGCTCGACGCCCGGCGTCATGGCCGCGCAACCGCCGCCCTCGATGCTGCCGCCACACCGCCAACCACGAAGACAGCCACCGCCGAGTGCACCATGTCGATCGAGCTGCAACCCGGAACTCATCTGACGTCGCGACGGCGCGGTTACGTCCACCACGGCCTGTATGCCGGCGGCGGCCGCGTGATCCACTACGCCGGGTACGGCAGGCGATTTCGCCGTGGCCCGGTCGAGGAGGTCACGCTGGACGGCTTTGCCGGCGGACGCGGCTGGCAGGTCAGGCCATGGTCGACGCCCACGTTCAGCGGCCCGGTCGCGGTCGAACGCGCGCGTGCGCGGCTCGGCGAAGACCGCTACAGCCTCTGGACCAACAACTGCGAGCACTTCGTGGAATGGGCCATCGGCGGCATCCCGCGCAGCGCCCAGATCGACGCCCTGGCCGGATGGTTTCGGCGCGCGCTGGCGCGCGCGGCGCTGTCGTTGGTGCCCCGGCCCGAGGCGGGTTGGTCGGCGCGCTGACTCGCGCGTCGATGGTGGGTTGATGCCTGGCAGCGGGCCGTCGAGGCCCGCGCATCACTACTGGCGGCGCTGCGCCTCAAGCCAGGGTTCGTGGCCGTCGTCGTTCGACGCGGCGGCGGCCGAGCGGTCGCTGCAAGTGGCGGCCACCGTCGTCGCGGCCGGCTCGGCGCGCACGGTCTGCACGACGAGGAAGACGCTGCAGAGCACGGCGACACAGGCCACGAGAATGGCCGCACGCTCGGCCGTCAGGAGCGAGCGACGGGTGGGAATGACGGTCGGCATGGCGAGGCTCCAGTGATGGGTGTCGGGGTCAGTCGGTGACCGGTATCGTGGTCGCCGACGATGGCGTCGGAATGTCGCCGCGCAGCGGCGGCGTTACAGCTGAAACCCCGAGTCCGCATGCGCTGCCGCACAACGGCGCAGGCGTTGCCGCGCCCGATGCAGCAACGACGACACGCGGCCGGGCGGAAGCCCGAGCCGTTGCGCGATCTGGTCGATGCCGAGTCCGTCGACCTCGCGCATCACCACGGCACGCGCGGCCGATGGCGGCAACGCCTGCAGACAGGATTGCAGACCCATCAGCGCCTGGCGCCCCTCGAGCAGACGCTGCGGGTCACGCCGATCGACCGTGTCGTCGGCTGTCGATGCGTCGGCGCCCTCGGCCACCGGCTGCACAGGCGCTTCGTCGTGGCCGGCTCGGCCGCGCCGCCGGTCGCGGCGGATCGCGTCGGCCATCCGGTGGACCAGGATACCCGTCAACCAGGTCCGCAGCGACGATCGTCCGGTGAATGCGCGCGCGGCCTGCAGCGCGGCCAGCAGCGCGTCGTGAACGACGTCTTCGGCGAGCGCGGCGTCGCGCAGCCGACTGCGGGCAACGCGCAGCAGGTAGGCGCGGTGTTGCGCCAGATCCGTTGCGCCGGCCCATGCGGGCGCGACCAGGCTCGCCGACATGTTCGACCCGCCAGTGTCTCAATGCACCAGACCCGGCACTTCGACCGCCGAGGCGGCGCGCGACGCGTTCAGCGACCGCGCCACGCGCGCCAGACGCGGATCGCCCGCGCCGGCCGTCGCCTGGAAGCCATGTCTCGCGGCCAGCCGCAACATGGCGCCGTTCTCGCGAAGCACGTCACCGAAGAGATGCTCCACTCCTTGGTGCGTCGCGTGATCGACGATGCGGCGCATCAGCTCGTCGCCGAGCCCCAGGCGGTGCCAGCCGTCGGCGACGGCAATCGCGAATTCGCTGTGGCCCGGTGCGTCGGGGTCCGGGACATGGCGCGCCTCGGCGACACAGGCGATGCGCCCGCCGTCGATGGCGATGGCCAAGACCGCCCAGCCATCGGCCGCCGGCCGCACCAGCGCGTCGAGCCAGGTCTGCGGCAACTCACGCAGGCCGACATGGAAGCGGCTGTGCCGCGACGCCGGCGACATCGCTCGAACGAATCCGGCGAACAGCTCGTCGTCGTCGGCACGGACCGCTCGCAGGATCACCGGGCGGCAGTTTCGCGCGGACCACAGCGTCGGCAAGGGCGCAGGGCCGGCCACCGCCGGCAAAGCCGTCGACCACGACAGCGCCCGCTGTGGCGCTGCCCACGCGCCGGCATTGGAATCAGCCATGGGCACAGATCGCACAGCGCATCTCCGTCGTCCCCCGAGCGCGGGTCGTCCAGCCGCGTCGGCGCACGGCACATGCCGTTCGATGCAGCACGCTGCGCGCGACGAAGTCCGCTGCGCCGGCGGCACGCACCAATCGGCGAGCCCCCGACGCATACGGCATGTCGCGCGTGAGGCGCGCCATCGCGAACGCGCTGAGCGGTGCGGAAATCGGGCGGTGATGCGGGACTGAGGGTGGCATGGTGGACTTCCTGCGCGCCGGGCAGCGCGATGCCCTGCATCGTGGGTAAGCCGCATTGCCCGTGCGTGTCGGTGGCAGCGCCAACGGGTTACAGCTGCAACTCGCGCGAAGGCGCCTCCCCGCGAGTCGTGCCGGCGTCCGTCAACCCCTACGTCACAGGTCCGCCACACCCCCGAGAGGGATTCCCCGAGGCGCAAAGCTGCCGGAAGATCAACCCCACGCTGCGGTCATGGGCCTGCAGCCGGGAGCGAGCGATGCCGTCCACCCTGATGCGCTGGTTCACGCAGGTCACCTTCGGTGGCACGGTGCGGCGCCGACCGGCGCGCGACGGCGACACGCTTGCGCTGTACGACCGCGTCGATGGCCATGCACTCGACGTCGGCGAGTTCCGGGCATCGGGCTCCATGCATTTCCGCGACACGCCCGAGATTGCGTTCGCCGACACCGTGCCTGCCTGGGCAGCACCGGCCCCGCCGGCCAGACACCAGGGCGCGCGCGGCTGAGCGCGTCGCTCAGTGGCTGCGCCGGTTACACGATCCGGCTGCGGCCGTGCGCCTGCCAATAGCGGTCGCGCAGCGGCTTCTTGTAGAGCTTGCCGGTCGGCAACCGCGGCAAGGCGTCGGTGAAATCGATCGAGCGCGGACACTTCATCGGCGCCAGGTGTTCGCGGCAGAAGGCGATCAAATGTCGCTCGAAGTCGGCATCGGCCTTCACGCCGGCCATCGGCTGCACCACCGCCTTGACCTCTTCGCCAAGGTCTTCGTTCGGCACGCCGAACACCGCGGCGTCGAGCACCTGCGGGTGGGTGATCAGCAGGTTCTCGCATTCCTGCGGGTAGATGTTCACCCCGCCGCTGATGATCATGAAGGTCGAGCGGTCGGTGAGGTGAAGAAAGCCGTCGTCGTCGACGTAGCCCACGTCGCCCACGGTGGTCATCGTGCCGTCGGCCGAGCGCGAGGCCCGCGTGCGCTCGGGATCGTTGAAGTAGACGAAAGGCGTCGCCGTCTTGAACCACAGCTCGCCGCTCTGGCCCTTGGGCACGGGCAACATGTCCTCGCCGAGCACATGCAGATCGCCCAGCATCACCTTGCCCACGGTGCCCCGGTGCGCCAGCCATTCGGCGGTGTTGCAGGCGGTGAAGCCCAGGCCTTCGGTGGCGCCGTAGTACTCGTGAATGATCGGGCCCCACCAGGCGATCATCTGGTCCTTCACCGGCACCGGGCACGGCGCGGCCGCGTGCACCGCGATTTTCAGCGACGACAGGTCGACCTTCCGGCGCACGCCTTCAGGCAGCTTGAGCATGCGGCTGAACATCGTGGGCACGAGCTGGGTGTGCGTGATGCGATGCTCCTGCACCAGCTGCAGATACTGTTCCCCATCGAAGTGCTCCATGATCACCACCGTGCCGCCGTTGCGGATGGCGAGCGACACGTTGGCTTGGGGCGCAGAGTGGTACAGCGGCGCCGGCGACAGGTAGCGCATGCCCTCCTCGCACTGCCACAGCCCGTTGAGGAAGTGGAACAGGGGCAGCGGCTGCGACGGTGGGTTCTCGGGCAGCGGCCGCAGGATGCCCTTGGGCCGCCCGGTGGTGCCCGATGAGTAGAGCATCGGTGTGCCGAGCCATTCGTCGGCAATCGGTGTGTCCGGAAATCGCGCGGTGGCCTCGGCGAAGTCGACGAAGCGCGCGTCGCCCGTCGCCTTCACCGCGGCGCCGCCATCGACGACCAGGCAGCGCTTCACGCGCGGGCACTGCGCCAGCGCCTCGCGCGCCACCGGCAGCTTGGCAACCGAGGTGACCAGCAACTGCGACTCGCTGTTGCCCACGATGTAGGCCAGCTCGCCAGCCGTGAGGAACGAATTGATGCAGGTGTAGTACAGCCCCGACCGTTCGCCCGCCCCGTTGCATTCGAGGTAGCGCGCGTTGTTTTCCATGTAGATCGCGAAGTGGTCCAGCCGCTGCAGGCCTTCATGGCGCAGCAGATGCGCCAGGCGGTTGCTGCGTCGCTCGAGTTCGGCATAGGTGACCTGTTCGCCGCTCGCGGCCATCACGAAGGCCACACGGTCGGGGTGTTTCGCGAATCGGTCGCCGACGTACATGGGCTGTCTCCTGTGTGGGTTCTCGATCCCGTTTGAACATTGTGGCAACGCTCACTGCCGTTTCGTCAATCCGGTGCAGCGCGTGCAGCAGCTTGCCAGCTTCCGCTTGAGCATCCGAGGCCGGCAGACTCCCGGGCATCGAGCCCACGAGTCACGGCCATGAAAGCCGCCGCCCACACCAGCACCCTGTATCTGAGCGCGCCCGACGTGATCCGCCTGGTGCAGCGCAAGGGGTTGCGCGCCTGCATGGCCGGCGTGGCCGAGCGGATCGAACGTGATTTCAAGCGCTGGCACGAATTCGACAAGACGCCGCGCGTGGCCAGCCACAGCGATGTGGGTGTGATCGAGCTGATGCCGATCGCCGACGCGGCGCAGTTCGCCTTCAAGTACGTCAACGGCCATCCCGGCAACACCCGCAGCGGCCTGCCCACGGTGATGGCCTTTGGCGTTCTCGCCGACGTGGCCACCGGCGCACCGACCCTGCTGTGCGAGCTGACGCTCACCACCGCCATCCGCACCGCCGCGATGTCGGCGCTGGC
>JAEUPI010000218.1 GCA_016790175.1 Burkholderiaceae bacterium
GCGGCCGAAGCCAGCGCGCGAGGATTCACTGCCCTGGTCGCCGCAGCCGACAAGGCCGGTCTCGTGCCTGCGCTCAGCGCAGGCAATGCCAGCCTGACGGTGTTCGCGCCCACCGACGCCGCGTTCACGGCACTGGCAACCCGGCTCGGCTTCGCCAGCGCCACGGCCATGGTGGCGGCGCTCGACGGTCCGACGCTGGCCAAGATCCTCCAATACCACGTGCTGCCCACGAAGAAGCTCGCGAGCGACCTCGTGGCGGGCGGCGCGACGCAGCCCACGCTCTACAACTTCGAGGGCGCGGCGTCGACGCTGGGCGTCGGCACCACGGGCGGCGTGAAGCTGACCGACGAGGTGCTCACGCAGGCGGCTGTGACCACGGCCGACGTGCCGGCCAGCAACGGCGTGATCCACGTGATCGACAAGGTGCTCGTGCCGCCTGGTGTGCTCACCGTGGTCCAGATGGCCCAACTCAATCCGGTCTTCTCGGTGCTCGTGGAGGCGGTGATCGCTGCGAACCTGGCCAACACGCTGAGCGGCGCTGGCCCATTCACCGTGTTCGCGCCAACCGACACCGCGTTCACGGCGGCGCTGACCGAGTTGAGCCTCACGAAGACCCAGCTGCTGTCCAGCCCCGATCTGCCCGGCATCCTGACCTACCACGTGGTTGCAGGCAACGTGCGCGCCGCCGACGTGGTGGCCCTGCCCAAGCCTGCGAGCGTGACCACGGTACAGGGCTCGGCGTTCACGGTGGACACCACGCTCGCCATCACTGATGGCCGGGCGCGTATGGCCAATCTGGCCGCTACCGACGTGATCGCCAGCAATGGCGTCATTCACGTCATCGACAAGGTGCTGTTGCCCCCCGCCGCACCGCTCTAAGCATCCGATTTCAGAGTTCCTCAACCACCTTCAAGGAAGATCAGCATGAAGAAGCTCATCGCGTTCACCGCCATCTCGCTGGCCGCGCTCTCGGCGCAGGCCAAGGACATCGTCGACACCGCCGTCGGCGCCGGCAACTTCAAGACGCTCGCCGCCGCGCTCACCGCCGCGGGCCTTGTCGACACCCTGAAGGGCAAGGGCCCGTTCACCGTCTTCGCCCCCACCGACGAAGCCTTCGCCAAGATCCCGAAGGCGCAGCTCGACGCGCTGCTGGCCGACAAGGCCAAGCTCACCGCCGTTCTCACCTACCACGTCGTGCCGGGAACGGTGATGGCCAAAGACGTCAAGGCCGGCAAGGTGAAGACCGTGCAGGGGTCCGAGCTGACCGTCGCCACCGCGGGCGGCGTGACCGTGGACGGGGCCAAGGTCATGGCCACCGACATCACGGCCGATAACGGCGTCATCCACGTCATCGACAGCGTGGTGCTCCCGAAGTAGATCGCCGCATCGGCTTGTCCCGCGGGCCTGGGTGCGACGCGCAACCAGGCTCCCGCGCTGGTGCTCGCGTTTGCGGCTTGCCCGCAGGCAGCCGCTCTAGCTCGGCTGATACGCCAGCCGCACGTAGATCGGCGCAAAGGCCTCGGCCTGCGTCACCTCGAGCAGGCTTTCGCGCGCCAGCTCGAGCAGCGCGATGAAGGTCACCACCAGCACCGGCGAGCCGGCATGGGCGTCGAACAGGTCGTGGAACTCCACGAACCGCTGCCCTTGCAGCCGGCGCAGCACGATGCTCATGTGCTCGCGCACCGACAGCTGCTCGCGCGTGATGTGGTGGTGCGCCTTGAGGTTGGCGCGGCGCAGGATGTCGGCCCATGCGTCGCGCAGCTCCTGCGGGGTCACCTCGGGCAGCCGCTCCTGCTGGCCCTGCGGCACTGCCACCTGCGCGCGCAGGAAGTCGCGGCCCAGCAGCGGCAGCGCATCGAGCTGCGCCGCGGCGTGTTTCATCTGCTCGTACTCGAGCAGTCGGCGCACCAGCTCGGCGCGCGGATCCTCGGGTTCCTTGCCGTCGTCGGTGCGGCGCGCCGGCAGCAGCATGCGCGACTTGATCTCGATGAGCATCGCCGCCATCAACAGGTACTCGGCGGCCAGTTCGAGATTGCGCGAGCGGATCTGCTCGACGTAGTCGAGGTACTGCCTCGTCACATCCGCCATCGGGATGTCGAGGATGTTGAAGTTCTGCCGACGGATCAGGTAGAGCAGCAGGTCGAGCGGGCCCTCGAAGGCTTCGAGGAACACCTCGAGCGCATCCGGCGGGATGTACAGGTCCTGCGGCAGCGCGAACAACGGCTCGCCGTAGAGCCGCGCGACAGCGATGTTATCGACCGGCAGCGCCTCGTCTCCGGCACTCGCGGCGTCTTCCAGCGCGGCAATATCGGTCACGGGCCGGCCCGGAACAACGGCTACTTCGACGGGTCCGTCTGGTAGACGTAGGGCCGTTGCGGCACCTGTGCCTCGCGGTAGTCGGCCAACGCGTCGCGGTCGATCGGGCGGTCCCACAGCAGGCCGCGGCCGGCGCGTTGTTCGGCCTCCAGCGTCGGGCGCTGGGCCTTCAGCGACTCGATGAACTGCGTGACGTCGCTCTTGTAGGGCTTCCAGAAGAAATGCATGGTGGGCACTTGGCAGGCGAGGCGGCATTCTACTGACTGACGTTCCCGGTGCCGAACAGCGAACGTTCGTGATCATCCCCGTACAACCAGGCGCTCTGCCGCAGTGGGTCACCATGGGCGAACTCTGCATCGCGCTGCTGCTGTGCCGGCCCGTCGGGAAGATGGTTGCGGATCTCGCGGCCGCGGCTCATCAGCTGAACCTGGCTGGCGCGTGGATGGCGCAGGGCCTCGTAGCGCTGCAGCGCCTGGGGCAGCGCGTGCGGATCGGCGCCTTGCAGCACATGTGCGAGCGCCTGTGCATCCTCCACCGCTTGCGCGGCGCCCTGCGCAAAGAACGGCAGCATCGCATGTGCCGCGTCCCCCAGCAGGCTGAGGCGGCCGACGCTCCAGCGCGGCAGCGGCGAGCGGTCCACCAGCGCCCAGCGCTTGGTGTCGGTGGCCGATTCGATCAGCTGCAGCACGCGCGCATCCCAGCCGTCGAATTCGGCGCGCAGGTCGGCAATGGTGCCGCTGGCCGTCCACGACTCCTGCCGCCACTCGCCGGCGGGCACGATGGCCACCACGTTCACGAGCCGGCCGGCGCTGATGGGGTAGTGCACGAAATGCCGCTGCGGCCCGAGCCAGAGCGTGTGCACCGGGCGCAGCGCCATCGCCGGCGCGGCTTCAGCCGGCACCAGGCAACGGAACGCCGCCAGCCCGGAAAAGCGCGCCTCCTCCTCGGGCGCGACGGCCTTGCGCATCACCGAGTGAATGCCGTCGGCGCCGATCGCGGCGTCACATCGGACCTCGACCACCATGCCGTTGTTGCGGGTGAACCGCAGCGTCACGCCGTCGGCGTCCTGCTGCACGCCGGTGCAGCGGTGGTCCAAGCGCAGCTGCGAAGCGGGCAGGGCCTGCTCGAGCACCTTCAGCAGGTCTCCTCGATGCACCACGTAGCAGTCGGTGCCGTAGAGCTGCCGGCAGGCCTCGCCCATCGGTTGCACGAACAGCACGCGGCCGTCACGCCAGCGGCGGAACTCCCACGCGGCTTCGAGCCGCACGGCCACCTGGGCCAGGGCCTCCTGCAGACCCAGTTGCTGGAGCGGCCGCACCATGTTGGGCGGTACCACCAGACCGGCGCCGACCTCGCGCAATTCGGCCGACTGCTCGTAGACGGTGGCCTCGATCCCGACGCGGCGCAGGTGCAGCGCGGCGGCCAGTCCACCGATGCCGCCGCCGACGATGGCGATGCTCGGCCTGCGCATGCCCTCAGGCGCCCATGACCCCGGGCACGTCGTCGCCCTGGTCGCGCAGCGCGTCAGCCACGGTGGGCACGATGTTTTCCGGGCCGATCGCCTGCTCGAAGCCCGAGCGGCGCATCAGCGACAGCGGCTGCTCGTTCACGTTGGCGAGCACCAGGGCAATGCCTCGTGACTGCAGCATGCGATGGAACTGCTGCAGCGCGTCGAGCCCGGAGGTGTCCATCGAAATCATGCGGTGCATCTCCATCACCACCGCCCGGGTGCCGTCAGACACCTGCGCCGGCAGCGCTTCGATCTTGCCTACTGCGCCGAAGAACAGCGAGCCGAACAGCTCGAACACCTGCACACCGGGCGGCAGTGTGCCTTCTTCGGCCGCGGGCGCGGCCGGGCGCACGCGGAACAAGGTGCTCATTCGATAGATGAAGAACACGCAGGCCAGGATCAATCCGACCTCGACGGCGACCGTGAGGTCGAACACCACTGTCAGCACGAATGTCCCGACGAGGATCGTGCGGTACTGGAAGCTGAACTGCTTGAGGCGCACGAACTCGTGCCACTCACCCATGTTCCAGGCCACGTAAAGCAGGATGCCTGCCAGCGCTGCGAGCGGCACGTTGAGCGCCAATGGCGCGGCCAGCAGCACCACCACCAGCAGCGTCAAGGCGTGCACGATGCCGGCAATCGGCGAGGTGGCGCCTGCGCGCACATTGGTCACCGTGCGCGCAATGGTGCCGGTGGCAGGGATGCCGCCGAAGAACGGCACCACGAAGTTGGCCACGCCCTGCGCCATCAGCTCCTGGTTCGGGTCGTGGCGCGGCTGGGTGCAGATGTTGTCGGCCACACGGGCGCACAGCAGCGATTCGATCGCGCCCAGCAGTGCGATCGTGATCGTCGGGATCACGAGCTGCTTGGCCGACTCCCACGAGAAGGCCGGCAGCGCCAGCTCCGGCAGCGTGCGCGGGATGCCGCCGAAGCGCTGGCCGATCGTCTCCACCGGCCAGCCCGTCCACCACACCAGCGCGGTCATCGTCACCAGCGCCACCACCGGGCCCGGCACGCGCGCGAAGGCGCGCACCGTGCGGCCTTCGAGCATCGAACTGGGCAGCAGCGTGCCGGCGAACAGTCGTGGCCAGATCATCAAGCCGGCAAAGGTGGCCAACCCGATGCCCAGCGCATGGTGATTCCAGCTGCCGGCATGCGCCGCGAGCGTGCCGATCAGCCCGAAGAAGTCGGCCGGCAGCGAGCCGGGCACCACCAGGCCGAACAGATCACGCAACTGCGACAGCGCGATCAGGACCGCAATGCCATTGGTGAAGCCGATGACCACGGCCACGGGGACGTAGCGCACAAGGGCACCGAGTTTGAGCAGCCCGAGCAGGAAGAGCAGCACACCCGCCAGCGCGGTCGCGATCAGCAGGTTCGTCAGCCCATAGCGCTGCACGATGCCGTAGACGATGACGATGAACGCGCCCGCCGGGCCGCCGATCTGCACACTCGAGCCGCCCAGCGCGCTGATCAGGAAGCCGGCGACGATCGCTGTGATGATGCCCTGCTCGGGCTTCACGCCGGAGGCGATCGCGAAGGCCATCGCCAGCGGGAGCGCGACGACGCCGACGGTAACGCCGGCGCCGATATCGTGCGGCAGGCGCGAGCGCTGGTAGCCCTGCAGGCTGTCGATCAGTCGCGGACGGAAGCGATGGAGGTCCAGCATCGTTGACGGTTGGTCGTGGTGGGCATCACCTCAGCTTCGCACGCGCTGCACGGCCAGCAGGATGCCGCGCAGGATATCCAGCGGCTGGGGCGGGCAGCCCGGCACGGCGACGTCGACCGGGATCACGTGCGATACGCGCCCGCAGCTCGCGTAGCTTTCGCCGAAGATGCCGCCGGTGCAGCCGCAGTCGCCGACGGCGACTACCAGCTTCGGCTCGGGCGTGGCGTCGTAGGTGCGGCGCAATGCCAGTTCCATGTTGCGCGTCACCGGTCCGGTCACGAGCAGCAGGTCGGCATGGCGGGGGCTCGCCACGAAGCGGATGCCGCAGCCCTCGAGGTTGTAGTACGGGTTGTTGAGGGCGTGGATCTCGAGCTCGCAGCCGTTGCACGAGCCGGCATCGACCTGCCGGATCGCCAGCGCCTGGCCAAGGATCGCGAGGATGTCGGCATGAATCTGCGTGGCCGCCGCCGTCAGCGCCGCCGCATCGGCCGGTGGTGGCTCGCTCAGCACGCCGGCGCGCACGATCTGCCGCATCAGCTTGAGCATCTACAGATCCTGCCCCGAATAGCTCAGGTTGAACGACTTGTTGATCAACGGGAAGTCCGGCACGATGTTGCCGATCACCGCATGCTCGAGCACCGGCCAGTTCTGCCACGAAGGATCGTGGCAATGGCAGCGGGCAATGCGGCCCTCGTGCAGCTCGAGGGCCACGAACACCTCGCCGCGCCAGCCTTCGACCCAGCCCGCACCGCGTGCACTGCGCTCGGGCAGGAGCGGCGTGGCGTGCACCGGCCCGGCCGGCAGGTCGGTCAACAGCGCGCGGATGAGTTGCAGCGAGGCGATCACCTCGTCGAAGCGAACGGCCACGCGTGCCGCCACGTCGCCCTGCTCGGAGCCCGCTTTGGCGACCGCAAAGCGCTCGTAGGGTGGCCAGGAGTGGTCGCATCGCAGATCATGGGCCTGGCCACTGGCGCGGCCGGCCAAGCCGGTCAGCCCGAGACGGCGCGCCAGCGCCGGCGTGACGCGCCCAGTGCCGATGAAGCGATCCTGCAGGCCTGAGTGATCGTCGAAGATCGCGCGCAACGTGCGCAACTCGAGCTCGATGGTGTCGCACTGCTTGTGCATCCGCACGATCTGCGCGGTGTCGACATCGTGCGCCACGCCGCCCGGCACCACCGCATCCATCATCAACCGATGGCCGAAGGCGTCGCACGACGCGCGCTGCCAGTCCTCGCGCAGGCGCGAGAACTGCGCCAGCGCGAAGGCGAGCGCCGCGTCGTTGCCCAGCGCCCCGAGGTCGCCGAGGTGGTTGGCCACGCGCTCGCGTTCGAGCATCACCGCGCGCAGCCACTGCGCACGCAGTGGCACCTGCGCACCTGCAGCCGACTCCAGCGCCATCGCATAGGCCCAGGCATAGGCCACCGTCGAGTCGCCGGACACACGCCCCGCCAGCCGCGCGGCAGCCAGCGGCGGCAGCTCGGTGAAGCGCCGCTCGATGCCCTTGTGCACGTAGCCCAGCCGCTCCTCGAGCCGCAGCACCTTCTCGCCGACGATGGAGAAGCGAAAGTGCCCCGGCTCGATGATGCCGGCGTGCACCGGGCCGACCGGTATTTCGTGGACGCCGTCGCCC
>JAEUPI010000277.1 GCA_016790175.1 Burkholderiaceae bacterium
GCCGTCGACCGACCACCGCCCCGGCCCCCACAGCACGATGCCGAGCAGCAGGCTGCCCCAGAACACATGCTGCTGGAGCGCGGCGTCGGCCACCTCCATCAGGCTGATCACGGCCACCGCATTCAGCATGAACAGGCCCAATGCGGCGAAGCGCCCGCCGAGTCCGAGCACGAGCAGCACCGGCAGCACCAGTTCGCCGGCGGTGCCGAGCCAGGCCGCGAGCGTCGGCGGCAGCAATGGCACGTGGTATTCGTCCATGAAGAGCGTGAGCGTGGTATCCCAATCGGCGATCTTGGTCAGCCCGGCGCGGAAGAACACCAGCGCGACATACAGGCGGGCGGCCAGCAGCGCCAACGGCTGCAGGGCCTCGAGAGCAGACACGGCGCGTCGGGTCGGGCCGTACAGGCGATGCACGAGCAGGTTCATTGCAGGTCTCCTTTACTGACCCGCCTCAGTCGGCGCATCGGGCAGCGACCTTACGGCGGCGAGCCAGCGATGCGTGACAGCCTCGCGCAGCCAGGCTTCGAAGTGAAACGCGGCACCGGCGTCGTCGAGCGCGCTGGCAAGCGACTCACCGCGCTGCAGCGCGGCGACGAATTTCGCATCCGGCGCATCGAGCGCACTGACCGCGGCGCGCCAGCCGTCGCGCCAGACCCAGGCGCATTCGGCTCGGCCGGCGGCGAACGCCGCGCGCACCGACGCAAACCGATCATCACCCTCGCGGCGATGCACCTGCCAGATGCTCACGATCGGCCAACGCGACGGCACGCACATGGCGCCGTCGCGAAACGCGAGGCCCAGCCGCGCCGGATCGGCCTCCGCCAGCAGCGCCAGACCGTCGGGCAGCGCCGGCCCGTCGGCCGCGTGCTCGATGCGATGCACCGCCCAGTCCAGGCGCGCCAGATCGGCAAGGTAGGCCTCGCCCGCGAGCTGCGCGTCCGATTCGATGAAGCCGGCCAGCGCCTCGCCCCAATGGGCCAGGTCGCCGCGCTCGGGCGGATGCCGGTGCCACAAGGCCCGCGAGAGCGACTCGAACGACTCGGCGCCCAGCAACTCGCGCACCGTGGGGAACGCCGCGCCCAATGCGCGCTCGGCGATCGCCGCCGCATTGCCGCGATAGGCACCCAGGCCCCGCTGCACCGGCGCCGTGTCGCCCTGCATCCAGGGTGTCAATGCGTCGTCGGCATCACGTCGCCACAGCGTGCGCAGGAGTTGCCGCTGCCGCTCGGCCTCGCGTTCGGTGTCTTGGCGCGCGATCACGCGGCCACGCCCACCGCGTCGGCCATCGCCCGCTCGGCCAGCGCCGCTTCATCGAGCAGCACGTCGAGCGGCGGAATCGCCGTGTCCCACTCGATCAGCGTCGGGCGCGGACCGAGCCGGACGATCGCATGGCGATACACCTGCCACACCGGCGGATGCACACGGCTGCCATGGTCGTCGATCACCAGCGCGGCACGATCGTCGTAGCCGGCGAGATGGATCTCGGCCACGCTCTCGGCATCGATCGCATCGATTACCGCGCAGGATGCAGCCACCGGATCGAGCCCCTGGTTGATGGCGTTAACGACGAGGTTGTTCACGTCGAGCAGCATCTGGCAGCCCGAGCGGCGCGTCAGCGCATTGAAGAAATCGGCCTCGGGCCAGGCGTCGTCGGCCCAGCGCAGATAGGCCGAGAGGTTCTCCACGGCAATCGGGCGGCCGAGTCGCTCCTGCACCTGCTGCACGTGACGAACCATGATGTCGAGCGACGCGTCGGTGAACGCGATCGGCAGCAGATCGCTGCCGTGCACCGCAGGCCAGCCGGGCGCAAGCGGCGCTCGCGCAAAGCTGGCATGGTCGCTGACGCGAACGGGATCGGTGCGCTCGACGAGCGCGGCCAGCCGATCCAGGTGCCAGCTGTCGAGCCCGGCGGCCGAGCCCAGGGCCAGACCCACGCCGTGCAGGCTCACCGGGTAGTGCGCGCGGCCCTGCTCCAGCACCTGCAGCGCCGCGCCGCCGGCGGCAAAGAAGTTCTCGGAATGCACCTCGATGAAGCCGAGCGCCGGGAGGCGCTCGAGCAGCTCGGTGTAGTGCGGCTGGCGCCAGCCGATGCCGGTGTGCAAGATGCGTCAACCGAGGGGCTGTCCTTCGCCGGCAAGAACCGTCACTTCTTTGACTTGGCCTTTGCCTCGGCCTCGTTCATGCCCTTCATGTCCTTGCAGGTGCCCTTGGCGACGTACTTCCATTCGCCGGGGTCGTTGTCGACCTTGTTCTGCCCGGCGCACGAATGCGTCCCGGCGAGGTTGGCGCAGTCGTTCTGGCCCGCCTTGGCGATGCCGTAGCACTTTTCCTTTTCCTTGGCCTGGGCGGCAACCTGGCCGACGAGGCCCAGCGCCAGCACCGAGGCCAGGGCGGACGAGACGATGAGACGTTGGTTCATGGGATTCGCTCCTTGAGGATTCGACCGATTTTCGCCGTCGATGTCGGCGACGCGTGGTCTGTCGCCCGGCCCGGCGATTCCTTACACTGCCGCACGGTGCGAGAGGACATAACACTAACATGACCGACTTCGCGCGGCAGGTCGAGGCCCTGCGCCCGCAGTTGCTGCGTTATGCCCGTTCGCAGCTGCGAAACGACGCCTGGGCCGAGGACGCGGTGTCCGACACCTTGCTGGCCGCACTGGAAAAGCCTCAGGCCTTCGGCGGGCAGTCGCAGCTCAAGACCTGGCTGGTCGGCATCCTGAAGCACAAGGTGATCGACCAGCTGCGGCGCCATACCCGCGAAGCCACCGTGCTGACGACCGACGACGAGACCGACCTCGATGAAACCCTGTTCGACAGCCACGATCACTGGCGCGAGCCGCCGCGCGACTGGGGCGACCCGCAGGCGCATCTGGGCCAGCGCCAGTTCTTCGAGGTGCTCGAGGCCTGCATGGAGAAGCTGCCCGCGACGCAGGGCCGCGTGTTCATGATGCGTGAATGGCTGGAGCTGGAATCCGACGAGATCTGTAAGGAGCTCTCCATCACGTCGACGAACCTGTGGGTCCTGCTGCACCGGGCAAGGCTGCGGCTGCGCGAGTGCCTGCAGGACCATTGGTTCGCGAATCCCAGGGCCAGCTGATGCGCTTCCAACGCAGTTGCCGTGAAGTCACTCGCCTGGTGCTGGAAAGCCAGGACCGCGAGCTGTCGCTGGCCGACAAGCTGGCGCTCGAGATTCACTGGCGGGTCTGCGACGGCTGCGTGCGATTCAAACGCCAGACTGATTTCATGCGCGACGCAATGAAGCGCTGGCGCAAGTACGAAGACACCGAGCCCTAACCCGGCCTCGATCGGCGATCACCGCGGACGCGCCGCCGGGCCCGGTCCAGCAGCCAGGGCGCGACCACCGCGCCCGCGACGGCGACCATGAAGGCCAGCGCGGGATGCACCACCGGCAACAGCGCCACCAATGCCGCCACGAAGGCCATGAAGCCGATCTGCCCATGCACGAAGCCGGCGAGCAGTCTTGCCGTGGCTGCGGCGCCGTGCCGCGGCAGGGTGAAGGCCGGCAGCACGTTGCCGGTGATCGGAGCGGCCAGCAGCACACCGCCCACGGCCGCTGGAGCGCCGGCTGCGCCTTCGATCACCAGCGCCGCCACGGCCAGCGCGACGGCCAGCCGCCACCACAACTCGCTGGGCGGCACGTGCACCGGGCCCGACGACCCGCCGACGGCGCCCGCGATCAGGCGCCCGGCAACGACCCAGGCGACCAGCGCCACCGCTGCGGCCCCCATCGGCGGCAGCGCCAGGGCGGCGAGCGCCATGGCCCCCACGACATAGGCGCCGTTGGCGAGCAGCAGGCAGATCGGCCAGGGCCGGCTTCGCGCGGCGCGCGCGAACACCCACACGTGCATCAACATGGCCGGCTGGCATTGCAGCGTGGCCAGCGCGATCGCGCGCACGCGCTCCGGCGGGTTGTCGATCAGCAGGATCGCGGTGATCGGGCCGATGATCATCGGCAGCCCGGCCATCAGACCGCCTGCCGCATGGCCCCAGCGGCGCGAGGCGAAGCTCGCGCCGAGCACCGACGCCGCCACCAAGGCGAGCTTGAGCGCGAGCACGCTCAGCGCACGAAACTGCCGTCACGCACCGGGCGCTCCGTAGCCGCCGCCACCGGTGGTCTCGGTCACGAAGCAGTCACCCGGCGCCACCTCGACCGAACCGATATGCGTGAGCGGCTCGATGCGGCCATCCGAGCGCTCGACCCGGTTGATGCCCAAGGCGCCGGGCTGCCCGCCGGCCATGCCGAACGGGGCAATCCGTCGCCCGTTGCTGAGCACGCTGGCCGTCATCGCCTCGAGGAAGCGGATGCGACGCACGCCGCCATCGCCGCCGCGCCAGCGGCCGGCACCGCCCGAGCCGTGGCGGATCGCGTAGCTCTCCAGCCGCACCGGGAAGCGGAACTCCAGCACCTCGGGGTCGGTGAGCCGCGAGTTGGTCATGTGCGTCTGCACGACGCTGGTGCCGGGGAAGCCGCCGGTCACGCGGCCCTGCGCGTCGAACGTGGCGCCGGCACCGCTGCCGCCGGAGATCGTCTCGTAGTACTGGTGGGTGACGTTGCCGAAGGTGAAGTTGGTCATCGTCGGCGGGCTGCAGGCCATGACCTGCAACGCGCCGAGCAGCGCATTGGTCACGCTTTGCGAGGTCTCGACGTTGCCGGCCACCACGGCCGCCGGCGGCTTCGGATTCAGCATGCAGCCTTCCGGCACGATCACTTCGAGCGGCTTCAGGCAACCCGCGTTGAGCGGGATGTCGTCTTCCACCAGCAGCCGGAACACGTACAGCACGGCGGCCATCGTGACGGCCTTGGGCGCATTGAAGTTGTTCGGCAACTGCGCGCTGGTGCCGGTGAAATCGATCGTCGCGGCGCGGCGCTCGGGGTGCACCGTGACCTTCACGACGATGCGGGCGCCGTTGTCGAGCTCGAGTTCGAACCGACCGTTCTTCAACGCCGTGATGACGCGGCGAACGCTCTCTTCGGCGTTGTCCTGCACATGCTTCATGTAGGCGGCCACGGTCTCGCGGCCGAATTGCGCGACCATCGACCGCAGCTCCTGCACGCCCTTCTCGTTGGCGGCGATCTGCGCACGCAGGTCGGCGATGTTCTGTTCCGGATTGCGTGAGGGATGCGAGCCGGACATCAGATGCTCGCGCAACGCCTGTTCACGGAACAGGCCATCGCGCACGAGCAGGAAGTTGTCGAACAGCACGCCTTCTTCGCCGATGATCTTGCTGAACGGCGGCATCGAGCCCGGCGTGATGCCGCCGATGTCGGCATGGTG
>JAEUPI010000001.1 GCA_016790175.1 Burkholderiaceae bacterium
GAGCCGCTGAGCAATGGGTGAGCAGGCTTCGAGGATCTCGGCGCCCCACTCGATCAATGGCACCTCGCGCCCATCACGCTCGAGCTTGACGCCCGGCTCGCGGCCGAAGGCGGCGCTGCGATGCTGGTTGCGGCCGAGCGCGGCGATCTCGTCGGGCGTGTCGGGCGGGCTGTCGGCGAGCAGGCAGTGCAGCAGGAAGACATCCAGCATGCGCATCGTGCTCGCCTCGATGCCCACCGGCACGAACGGGTCGAGGTCCATGCAACGAACTTCCACGTACTGCACGCCGCGCTCGCGCAGCGCGTGCAGCGGCCTCTCGCCGGAGCGGATCACGCGCTTGGGGCGGATGGTGCCGTAGAACTCGTTCTCGATCTGCAGCAGCGTGGTCGCGAGCTGGTTGTATTCGCCGCCGAGGTTGCGGATGCCGATTGCCTCGTACGGCGGGTAGGGCCGCGTCATCGCGTCGTGCAGCGACGCGCCGTAGCGCTCCAGGCTGTTGTAGCTCACCGCGAGCGAGGCCTGCGCCTCGCTCTGGTAGCCGAGCCGGCCCATGCGCAGCGAGGTGGCATGCGGCAGGTACAGCGTGTTCGTCGACAGGCGCTGCAATTCGTGTGGCCGCCCGTCGACGAAGCTGGTGCACAGCGCCGGTGATGCACCGAACAGCGTGAGCAGCAGGAACGCATGGCGCCGGAAGTTGCGGATCAGCGCAAAGTACTCGTCGTTGCCCAGGCCCGGCATCGACCAGTTGTAGTGGATGCCCGAGATGGTCTGCATGCGCCGGCCGTAGCGGTGGCCCAGGCCCATGCGGTAGATGCTCTTGGCACGCCCGATGTTGCTGGTGCCGTAGCGGCCGATGGGTATGGTCTCGTCGGGCGGCAACCCGCAGGGCATGCTCGCCACCCACAACATTTCCCGGCCGTTCTCGCGCAGCGCCTGCAGCACGTACTGGTGGATCTGCGTGATCTCGTCGACGCAGGCCTCGGCACTGGCGTTCACGCCGGTGATCAGCTCGAGCTGACTCTCGCAGTAGTCGGTCGTGATGCGCGCATGGGTGAGCGCCGAGCCGAGGGCCGGCGGGTGCGGCGTGAGCGCCAGACCGCCGGCGGGCAGCACGCGCAGGCTCTCCTTCTCGATGCCGCGGCGCATGCCGAGCAGGTGCTCGGGCGCGACGGCGGCGATTCGTTCGGCAAGCGAGCTCGGCAACGTTGTCCCCGGTGGTCTTTGGCTGCGCATGTGTGCGCACGCCGGCGTTGTATGGGCCCGCCGGCTCCGGGGCAGGCCCGTTTGGCGGACCGCCATCCTAGCCACTTCGGCCGCAGCGCGCTGAGCGCGGGTCAAAGCCCGGCCGCCTCGGCCCGGGCGGCCGCCGGGCTAGACGAAACGGAATGCGATGCTGCCCAGCGGCCCGTAGTCGGCCTGCAGCGTGTCGCCCTTGACCGCGGTCGTGGGCCGGGTGAACGAGCCGGCGAGCACCACGTCGCCGGCGTTCAACTGCTCGTCGTAGGGCGCGATCTTGTTGGCCAGCCAGGCCACGCCGTTGGCCGGATGGTTGAGCACGCCGGCGGCAAGGCCGGTCTCTTCCACCACGCCGTTCTTGTGCAGCAGCGCGCCGACCCAGCGCAGGTCCACGTCCATCGGCCGCACCGGGCGGCCGCCGAGCACGATGCCGGCGTTGGCGGCGAAATCGCTGATGGTGTCGAACACCTTGCGCGGGGCCTTGGTCTCGCGGTCGAACTGCTCGATGCGCGCGTCGATGATCTCGATCGCGGGGCTCACGTAGTCGGTGGCCGAGAGCACGTGAAACAGCGTCACGTTGGGGCCCTTCAGCGGCTTGCCGAGAATGAACGCGAGCTCGACCTCGATGCGCGGCGCGATGAAGCGATCGATGGGAATGTCGCTGCCGTTGGCGAAGAACATGTCGTCCATCAGCGGCGCGTAGTCGGGCTCGTCGATCTGGCTCGAGAGCTGCATCGCACGCGAGGTGAGGCCGATCTTGCGGCCCTTGATGCTGCGGCCGTCGGCCAGCTCCAGCGCCACCCAGGCGCGCTGGATCGCATAGCCGTCTTCCACCGTCATCTGCGGGAAGCGCTTGGAAAAGTGCCGCAGCTGCGTGCGCGTCTTGCGCGCCTGGACCAGCTCGCGCGCGAGCGACTCGACGGTCTCTTTCGGCAACATCAGGTGGGGCCTTTCGCGAACAGCGGGTGCAGGTTGCCGAACTTGGCGTCGAAGGCTTCGTGGCCTTCGTCCACCTGCAGCGTGAGGCCCACCGGCCGCCGCGCGAGCACGGGCGCCAAGTGCGCCCTGGCCGCCGCGGCGAGCGCCTCGCCGGCCTGGCGCTTCACTGCGTCGCTTCGGCCGCGGCCCATGCGCAGGTTGAAGTAGGCGAACGCGTAGTCGCCGTTGCCGCCTGCGGCACGGCCGGCCGCGCCGCCGTCGGCCACCGCGAAGTGAGCCGCCGGGTAGGCGAGCACGCGCGTGCCGCCGGTGGGGAACACCTGTGCGCCCTGCTCGTCCTTCACCGTGAGCATGGTGTCGACGAGCGTGCGGCACAGCGCCGTCATGTCTGTCTCGGATTCGAGATTCGGCGTGTAGAGGATCACCAGGTGCGGCATGGCCACGCCCCTCCTGCTACAGCCGCGTGGCCACCGAGGTGTAGCCCTCGGCCGCCGAGGCCTGCGCCTTGGGGATCGCGCGGCCGTCCTGCGGCGTCACGGGGAACACCACGTTCATCTGCCCGGTGCCCGAGGCACCGAAGTACGGCGTGATCACCTCGGCCTTGCCGTCGTAGGCGCTCCAGCCGAGCACACCCAGCAGCATCGCGGTGTCGTGCATGAAGCCTTCGCCATGGCCCTTGGCGGCGTATTCGGGCAGCATCTCGCAAAACGCCTTCCACTGGCCCTGCTGCCACATGCGCACCACGTGGTGGTCGAGCTCTTCGAGAAAGGGGCTCCAGATCTTGAACCCGAACTCCGGCGCGAGCCCGTTCTGTGCGAAGCGGTGACTCAAGCTGCCGCTGGCCAGGAAGGCGACGGTACCGTCGTAGTGCTCCTCCACCGCCTTGCGCATGGCCCAGCCGAGACGCGCGCTGTCGTTGAGGTAGTGCACGGTGCAAAGTGCCGAAACCGACACGACCTTGAAATGCTGGTCGGCGTTCATGTAGCGCATCGGCACCAGCGTGCCGTATTCGGGGTCGAGCGTGGTCTTGTCGTGCGCGAGCGTCTCCACGCCCATCTCGTTGCAGCCGCGCGCGAGGATCTGGCCGAGCGCGGGGTTGCCCGGCGTCTCGAACGGCATGTTGGCGATGAAGTGCGGCAGTTCGTTGCTGGTGTACAGCCCCTTGAAGTGCGGTGCGCAGTTGATGTGGTAGTTGGCGTTGACGAGCCAATGCGTGTCGAACACGACGATGGTGTCGACGCCGAGCTCGCGGCAGCGACGAGCGATCTCCTTGTGGCCGTCGATGGCGTCCTGCCGCGTGCCCTTGCGCGGGCCATCGAGCTCGCTCAGGTACATCGACGGCACGTGGGTGATCTTGGCGGCGAGTGCGACTTTGCCCATGGTGTTTCCTTCGTTGTCAACGAGCGGCGCGGCGGGCGGTACCCGCTGGGGGCTCATACTGGGTCGGTCCTCGCCGGCGGCGCGGACGGCGCGGTGCTGCTCGGTCTTGCGGCCCCGCCGCCGAACTCACTACGCGAGCTGCGCTCGCTCCGTTCAAACAACGTCGGCGAGTCAGATGTGGGGGCGCGCACCTGCGGTGCGCGCGGGCCGCAAGCCCTGCGCTGCTCGCCGACCCCCAAATCGCCCCCAACGGGTACCGCCCACCGCGCTGACACGCTCGTAGCCTTCGACGCAGGCCACGAGCGGGGCAGGGCAAAGGTGGGTTGGGGCAGGACTGGGCGCGCCTATGAGGCGCCGAGGACCGCAGGGCTGCGAGGGTTGCCCATCGCCGTAAGGCGATGGGACGGCGAGGACTTCGAGCTCCGAGCGCAGCGGCGCTCCGCCAGGAGCGTCGCGGCCGCGCGAGGGCGAGTTCCGCAGCCGCCCTCGCAGACCGAGGACCGCAGGGAACCCCCGGAGCGAAGCGCAGGGGGCGCCTCATCGAAGCGTCCAGGCCTGCTCCAACCCGCCTTTGCCGTGCTCGACCGATGCAGGAGTGCGAAACCCGACCCGTCACGAAGCCCCCCAATGCGGAATGTGATGCGCCCCCAGCGACACCGCCACGTTCTTCGGCTCCAGGAACACTTCATAACTCCACGTGCCCCCCTCGCGCCCGGTGCCGCTGGCCTTGGTGCCGCCGAAGGGCTGGCGCAGGTCGCGCACGTTCTGGCTGTTCACGAAGCACATGCCGGCCTCGATGGCGGCGGCCACGCGGTGCGCGCGGCCGAGGTTCTCGGTCCAGACGTAGCTCGACAGGCCGTAGGCGATGTCGTTGGCGATGCGGATCGCATCGGCCTCGTCGGCGAACGGGATCAGGCAGGCCACGGGACCGAAGATCTCGTCTTGCGCGATCTTCATGCGGTTGTCGACGTCGGCGAACACCGTGGGCCACACGAAGTTGCCCTTGCGCATATCGGACGGCAACTCGGGCGCATACGACGGGCGATCGAGGCCACCGCACAGCATCGTGGCACCTTCCTTCGGGCCGAGGTCGATGTAGCTGCGCACCTTGGCCAGGTGAGCCTGGCTGATCATCGGGCCGATGATGGTCTTCTCGTCGAGCGGGTCGCCGACGCGGATGCGCTTCGCGCGCTCGGCGAACTTCTGCGCGAAGTCGGCGTAGATGCTCCTCTGCACGAGGATGCGGCTGCCCGCGGTGCAGCGCTCGCCGTTGTTGGAGAAGATCATGAACACCGCGGCGTCGAGCGCACGGTCGAGATCGGCGTCGTCGAAGATCACGAACGGGCTCTTGCCGCCGAGCTCCATGCTGAACTTCTTGAGCCCGGCCACCTGCACGATGCGGTTGCCGGTGGCGGTGGATCCGGTGAACGAGATCGCGCGCACGTCGGGGTGGGCACACAGCGGCTCGCCGGCCTGCTTGCCGTAGCCGTGCACGATGTTCAACACACCCGGCGGAATGCCCGCCTCTAGCGCCAGCTCGCCGAGCCGCGCCGCCGTGAGCGGCGAGAGCTCGCTCATCTTGAGCACCGCGGTGTTGCCGAAGGCCAGGCACGGCGCCACCTTCCACGTGGCCGTCATGAACGGCACGTTCCATGGGCTGATCAGCGCACACACGCCGACCGGGTGAAAGAGCGTGTAGTTCAGATGCGTCGGCGTGGGGTAGGTGTGGCCGTCCACGCGCACGCACATCTCGGCGAAGTAATAGAAGTTGTCGGCCGCGCGCGGCACCAGCTGCTTGCCGGTCTGCGCGATGACCTGGCCGGTGTCCTGCGTTTCGGTGCGGGCGATCTCGGGCACATGCGCGGCGATCAGGTCGCCGAGCTTGCGCACCCGTTTCGCGCGCTCGGTGGCGGGCATGGCCGCCCATTGCGGGAATGCCGACTTCGCGGCGGCGACAGCGGCATTCACCTCGGCCTCGCCGCCGCTGGCCACATCGGCCAGCACCTGCTGCGTGGCGGGGTTCAGCGTCTCGAAGGTCTCGGCGCCGCCGACGGGCCGGCCCTGGATGAGGTGGTCAATGCGCATGACAGGTCAATGGCCAAGCAATTGCTAAGATATGAGCAATATACTTGCGACGATGTGAGCAAGTCAATTCGCCCGTTCATGCCGACTGCCCTGCCCCGCCCCCGAGCCACCGGCGCCCCGCGCACGCGGCGCCGCCCCGAGCCGCCCTCGCCCGCCGTGCAGGCCACCCGTGCACGCGCGGCGGGCTTCGCGCACCGCAACCTGCCGCTGCTGCTGCTGCAGGCACGTGAACGCGTGATCGGTCGCTTCCGGCCACTGCTCAACGCGCATGGCATCACCGAGCAGCAATGGCGCATCATCCGCGCGCTGCTGGAGACCGGGCCGCTGGAGCCGCGCGAGATCGTCGCGTTGTGCAACCTCTCGAGCCCCAGCCTGGCCGGCGTGCTCGCCCGCATGGAGGAGCTCGGCTTCGTGAGCCGTACGCGGCTCGATCACGATGCGCGGCGCCTGCGCGTGGCGCTCACGCCCCGAAGTCGCGCGCTGGCGGCCCGCCTGGCGCCGCAGGTGGAGGCCACCTATGCCGAGATCGAGCGCACGGTCGGCCGGCCGTTCCTGCGACAGCTCTACGCCACGCTCGATGATCTGGCCGCCAAGCTGGGCCCGGCCGAAGCCTCGGGTGACGACGGTTGAGTCCCACCGGGCGCGGCCTCAGGCCGCGACCCATCCGCCGCGCGATCCATAGCGCTCGATCGTCAACCCTTCGGTATCGATCTCCGGCTGGCCGCCGCCCATCCAGAGCGCAAGCAGCCGCCCGGTGCCGGCGGCCATGGTCCAGCCCAGCGTGCCATGACCGGTGGCCAGCCACAGGTTGCCGATCGGCGTGGGGCCCACGATCGGCGTGCCATCAGGCGTCATCGGGCGCAGGCCGGTCCAGAATTCGGCGCGGGCCACGTCACCGCCGCGCGGAAACAGATCGGTCACCACGAATTCCAGCGTGCGGCGACGCTGGGGGTTGAGCTGCAGGTCGAAGCCCGAGAGCTGCGCGGTGCCGCCGACGCGGATGCGGCTCCCCAGCCGCGTGACGGCGACCTTGTGCGTCTCGTCCATGATCGTCGACTCGGGTGACTTCGATGCGTCGGTGATCGGCACCGTGATCGAGAAACCCTTCACCGGATACACCGGAATGCGCAGGCCGAGCGGCGCAAGCATCGCGGGCGAATAGCTGCCGAGCGCCACCAGCGTGCGCTCGGCCTTCAGCTCGTCGGTCCGCCCGGCCTGCTCGGTGACCACGCCGGTCACCGCGCCGCCCTCGTGCCGCAGCGCACGCACCTGCGTAGCGAAACGGAACTGCACGCCCTTGGCCTTCGCCAGCTCGGCGATGCGGTTGGTGAACAGGAAGCAGTCGCCCGTCTCGTCGCCCGGCAGCCGCAGCGCGCCGACGAACTTGTGCTGCACCTCGGCCAGCGCCGGCTCGTATTGCAGATACCCGGTGCGGTCGAGCACCTGGTACGGCACGTGGTATTGCTTCAGGATCTCCACGTCCTTGCCGATGCCGTCGAGCTGCTTCTGCGTGCGGAAGAGCTGCAGCGTGCCCTGCATGCGCTCGTCGTAGGCGATGCCGGTGTCCTCGCGAAGCTTCACCATGCAGTCGCGGCTGAACTCGGCCAGGCGCACCATGCGTGCCTTGTTGACCGCATACCGGGCCTCGGTGCAGTTCGCGAGCATCGCGAGGCCCCAGCGCCACATCGCCGGCTCGAGCATCGGCTTGATCACCAGCGGGCTGTGGTGCATGAGCAGCCACTTGATGGCCTTGATCGGTACGCCCGGGCCGGCCCAGGGCGCCGAGTAACCGGGAGACACCTCGCCGGCATTGGCGAAGCTGGTCTCGAGCGCCGGGCCGCTCTGGCGCTCGATCACCGTCACCTCGTGCCCGGCCTGCGCGAGGTAGTAAGCCGCGGTGGTGCCGATCACGCCGCTGCCGAGGATCGCGATTCTCATGGTCGCCTTCGCATCTGCCGTGCCGGGCGCCATTGTGGCGTCCGGCGCTCGATACCCTTGATTCGCATCAGACGCGATGCGCTTGGGGCGTGCCCGAGCCGGCAAATCAGTACTTCAATACCGATATCGGCCGCGCGCGCGCCGCGGCCTCCACCGACGCAGGGCCTTGAGCGAGCCATGGTGTCCATCGTCCGCCGCGAACAGTTCTCGCCCGCCTCGTTCCTGTGGGAGCTCGACGCGCCGGACATCGCGCGTGCGGCGCTGCCGGGCCACTTCGTGATCGTGCGCCTGCACGAGGGCGGCGAGCGCATCCCGCTGACGGTGGCCGACTTCGACCGCGGGCGCGGCACGGTGACGCTGGTGGTGCAGGCGCTCGGCAAGACGACGCGCGAGATGCGCGATCGTTATGCCGAGGGCGATGCCATCGCCGACATCGCCGGCCCGCTCGGGCTGCCGCAGCACATCGAGCGCGTGGGCCACGTGGTGCTGGTGGGCGGCGGCCTCGGCGTGGCACCGGTGTTCCCGCAGCTGCGCGCGTTCAAGGCAGCCGGCAACCGCACGACGACGATCGTGGGCTTTCGCAGCCGCGAGCTGGTCTTCTGGGAGGAGCGGCTGCGCGAGCACAGCGACGAGCTCGTGCTGTGCACCGACGACGGCAGCGCGGGGCGGGCCGGCTTCGTCACCGCGGCGCTGCAGGATCTGCTCGAACGCAAGAGACCTGACCTGGTGGTGGCCATCGGCCCGATGCCGATGATGCAGGCCTGCACCGAAGTGACGCGACCTTTCGGCGTGAAGACGATGGTGTCGCTCAACACGATCATGGTCGACGGCACCGGCATGTGCGGCTCGTGTCGCGTGCGCGTGGGCGGCGAGGTCCGGTTCGCCTGCGTCGATGGCCCGGACTTCGACGCCCACCAGATCGACTTCGCCGAGCTCAACGCGCGCCAGCGCCGCTTCAAGACCCAGGAGGCGCAGGCCAACGACGACTTCGCGCATGTGTGCAACCTCGAGAAGACGCTGATCATCGACGGCAAGCGCACCTACAAGAAGTACTCGGCGGTGACGCCGCACCAGGCCCCGATGCCCGAGCGCGAGGCGCACGAGCGCGCCGCCAATTTCAAGGAGGTCAACCTCGGCTACGGCTGGACCGAGGCGCTCTACGAAGCCGAGCGCTGCGTGCAGTGCCACAAGCCGACCTGCATTGCCGGCTGCCCGGTGGCCATCGACATCCCGAAGTTCATCCGCGAGCTGCTGGTGCGCGACCTCGATGGGGCGCTGGCGACGATCAACGAATCGAGCATCTTCCCCTCGGTGTGCGGCCGCGTCTGCCCGCAGGAGCGGCAGTGCGAGGCCCAGTGCATCATCATCAAGAAGAAGCTCGAGCCGGTGGCGATCGGGCGGCTCGAGCGCTTCGTCGGCGACCACGGCAAGGGCCGGCCGGCCCGGCTGCTGGCCGCTGCGGGCTCGCTCGGCCAGGTGGCGATCGTCGGTTCGGGGCCAGGCGGGCTGGCGGCGGCAGCCGACCTCGCACGCTTCGGCGCCGCGGTCACCGTGTACGAGGCGCTGCACATCGTGGGCGGCGTGCTGCGCTACGGCATCCCGTCGTTCCGGCTGCCGCGCGACATCATCGACAAGGAAGTGCAGCGCCTGCGCGACATGGGCGTGCGCTTCGAGCTCAACAAGGTGATCGGCAAGACCTTCACGCTGGCACAGCTGATGGGCGACAAGGGCTTCGGCGCGGTGTTCGTGGCCGCCGGCGCCGGCGCGCCCACCTTCATGGGCATTCCGGGCGAGAACGCCGGGCAGGTGCTCTCGGCCAACGAGTTCCTGACGCGGGTGAACCTGATGGGCGGCGACCAGTTCCCGTACCAGGGCACGCCGGTGGGCATGGGCAAGCACGTCGTCGTCATCGGCGCCGGCAACACGGCGATGGACTGTCTGCGCGTGGCCATGCGACTGGGCGCCGAGAGCGTGCGCTGCATCTACCGCCGCACCGAGGCCGAGGCGCCGGCACGCATCGAGGAGCTGCGGCATGCGAAGGAAGAAGGCATTCAGTTCTGCTTCCTGCACGCGCCGGAGGAAATCCTGCTCGACGACAGGGGCGACGTGCGCGGCATGCGTGCGCGCATCATGAAGCTCGGCGAGCCCGACGAGCGCGGCCGCCGCAAGCCCGAGCCGACCGACCAGACCGTCGAGCTCGCCTGCGACACGGTGATCTACGCGCTCGGCACCAAGGCCAACCCCATCATCGGCCGCGCCACCGGCGGGCTGGCGCTCGACAAGCGCGGCTACATCGCCGCCGACGAACGCACGCAGGCGACCAATCTGCCCGGCGTGTTTGCCGGCGGCGACATCGTGACCGGCGGCGCGACCGTGATCCTGGCGATGAGCGCCGGCCGGCGCGCCGCGCGCGCGATCGCGACCTACCTGCGCGATCCGCAGCGGCGATGGCCGGTCGTGCTCGACGACAGCGACTCTGCGGTCGACCCCACGGCCGCGGACGCTGCCACCCATTGACGAAAGGCTTCGTGATGGCCCTGTGCCCCAAGTGCCACCAGCCGTTGGCCGACGACGAAGACGGCGAATACATCTGCTGCGCCGGCGAGACGCTGCAATGGCGCTGCGGGCAATGCGCAAAGGTCAGCGAGGGCTTCGCGTTCCCCTACGGCCTGTGCCCGCACTGCGGTGGCGCACTGCGCGCGCAGGGCGCGACCCAGCCGGCCGGCCGCGCGGCTGCGCTCGACGCGCTGCGCACTGCCTTCGAGATCGAACTCGGCGGCCGCGATTTCTATCGGCGCGCCGCCGACGAGGCAGGCGACGCCGCCGTGGCCGATCTGTTCGCGCGCTTTGCCGAGATGGAGACCGAGCATCTCGACACGCTCGCGCGGCGTTACCACGTGAGCCCGCCGGACGCGTCGGCCAGCCTCAGCATCGCCCGCGCGGCGATTTACGCCGGCGCCGGCGCCGCACCCGACACGCCGGAGCGGCTGTTCGGCGTGGCCATCGCACTCGAAGAGCGGGCCGCCGCCTACTTCGCGGCCCGGGCCGACGACGCGGCGCAGGCCTCACCCGAGCGCGAGCTGTACCGCGAGCTCGCCGCCGAGGAACGCGAGCATGCGAGCTTGCTGCTGAGCGAGCTCGAGCGTTGGCGGCGCGGCCGGGGCGGGCAGTTGCTCGAGCCGGGTACGCCGGGCTGAGCGGCCGCGCAGGAGGGCCCCGACCGGCTATTCGGAGCGGATGTTCGCGCGCTGGATCACGGCCTTCCAGCTCTCGTGCTCGTCGCGGATGATCTTCGCGAATTGTTCGCTCGTGCCGCCGGCCGGGTCGGCGCCCGAGCGGCGCAGCAGCTCGGCCACCTCGTTCGACGCAACCGCGGCGTTCACCTCGCGATGCAGGCGCTGCACGATCTCGCCGGGCGTGCCCGCCGGCACCAGCACACCGAACCAGTTGCTGAAGTCCATGCCGCTCACGCCCACCTCGCCGAAGGTGGGCACGTCGGGCAGCGAACTCGAGCGCTTGGTGCCGCTGACGGCCAGCGCGCGCACCTTGCCATCCTTGATGTGCGACTGCGCCGAGACGATCGAATCCATCAGGAATCCGATCTGCCCGGCCACCAGATCGGTGATCACCAGGCCGGTGCCGCGGTACGGGATGTGCACGACGAACAGGCCGCCGGCGCGCCACTTGAACATCTCGGCCGACAGGTGCGGATAGGTGCCGATGCCGCTGGAGCCGAAGTTGTACTTGCCCGGGTTGGCCTTCAGCAGCGCGATCAGTTCTTTCGCGGAGCGCGCCGGGAACGACTGCCCGACCACCAGCACGCTCGGCGCGTTGGCCACATGGGCCACGGCAACGAAGTCCTTGAACGCGTCGTACGGGATCTTCGGGTTCAGTGCCGGCCCGATCGAATGCGTGGAACTGGTCGACATGAGGATCGTGTAGCCGTCGGGCGAGGCCTTGGCCACCAGGTCGGCCCCGATCGTGCCACCGGCACCCGGCTTGTTGTCGACCACCACCTGCTGCCCGAGTGCCGACGACAGTCTCTGCGCTACGGCGCGGCCGATGATGTCGGTGGCGCCGCCGGCGGGGAACGGGATCACCATGCGCACCGGCTTGGTCGCAGGCCAGGCCTGGGCCAGCGCCACAAGCGGCATCCCCAGCGCGACAACGAGGGTGGCAACGGCAGATCGGATCATCGGAACCTCCAGGCGGCGGCCATCATAGCCACCGCTGCGCAGGCCTCGGCTGCAGACCTCCAGCGTGGCGAATCGCGCAACTGGGCGCCGAATTCGCGCCTTCTCCCCTTGCAGGCGTTGCGCGGGTGCCTACCATGCGCGGCATGAACGCGGGTCCCGAGCCGCTGCTGTCCGTCCTCCAGTTCGAGGGCGTGGTGATCGCTGCGCTGGCCGTGCTGTTCGCCTTCACCTGGTGGCGCAGCCGCGACCGCGGCACGCCGCTGCTGGCGCTGGGTTTCGCCGTCACGGCGCTGTGGTACCTGAACGGCGACCGCATCGCCTACGCCGGCCCGAACATCGACACCGACCAGCAGCGCCTGTGGAGCAGCCTGATCGGGCTGGGCATCCTGCTGATTGCGCTCGGGGTGATCCGGTACCTCGGCGCGCCGCGCGGCCGGCGGCGCTGGGCGCTGGTGCCGTTTCTGCTGCCGTCGATCGTGACCTTGATCGCGGTGGCGCTGTCGCCCGACGTGCCTCGGCGGCTGTTCCACATCGGCGTGCTGCTGCCCTATGCCGGCGCGGCGCTGCTGGCGTTTCGCCGCTCGACGCAACACCCCGGCGACGGGCATGTGCTGCTGGGCGTGGCGCTGCTGGTGCCGCCGGCGACGCCCTATGTGCTGCTTGCTGCGGGCCTGGCGCCCACGCAGCTGAAGTACTTTGCGGGTGCGGCCGTCGTGATGTTCGGCCTGGTGCTGCTCACCGTGAGCCTGCTGCGGCGCCAGCGCGCGCTCGACGCCGAGGTACATCGCCGTGCCGATGCCGAACAGCAGCTGCGCGACGCCAACCTGCGGCTCGAGGCCCGCGTGAACGAACGCACGGTGCACCTGCGCGAGCTGATCCAGGGCCTCGAGGCCTTCAACCGCAGCGTCTCGCACGACCTGCGCGGCCCGCTGGGCGGCATGTCGAGCCTGGCGCGTTTGGCGGTCGACGCGATGGGGCGCGGCGACACCTCGATGGCGCAGCGGGCGCTGCCGGTCATCGCCAACCAGTGCGACGCCTCGGTGCGGCTCGTCGGCACGATGCTCGACCTGGCCCGCGTGGGCGACCTGTCGCTGCAGCCCGAAACCGTCTGCCTGACCGAGTTGGTGCAGGCTGCGTTCGACGAGGTGCTGCTGGGCGCCGCGCCGGGCGCGCGCCCCGAACTGCACTGCGGCCCGATGCCTGCGGTGAAGGCCGATCCGCGCCTGCTGCGGCCGGTGCTGGTGAACCTGCTCGGCAACGCCGTGAAGTTCTCGCGCGATGCGGCGCAGCCGCGCATCGACGTCGAGGCCACCGTGAACGGCTCCGACCTCAGCCTGTGCGTGCGCGACAACGGCGTCGGCCTGCCGCCCGACGCCGCCGAGCGCATCTTCGAGCCGTTTGCCCAGGCCCACGGCTCGCGCTTCGAAGGCCATGGCCTGGGCCTGAGCATCGTGCGCCGCGCGGTGCAGGCCATGGGCGGCCGCACCTGGGCCGAACGGCCGCCGCAGGGTGGCGCCGCGTTGTGCTTCACGCTGCCGGGTGCCGTGGTCGCCGGCGCCGTAGAACGCACCGGCCTGGCCGCCGCGGCCTGACACCGGGCTGCGGCACGCAGTCGAACGGGGGCCGCGAAAGTCTGGATGCCGCAGCGCCGGCGACGGTGGATCATGCGGGCGTCGCCCATCACGCCCGGAGCCTGCACCGATGATTCCCCGCCGACATTTCGCCGCCGGCATGGCCGCGCTGGCGGTCGCACCGCTGCAGGCGCAGACGGCCGCGTTCCCGAACCGCGTGATCCGCATCGTGCCCTTCGGCACCGCCGGCGGGCCGATCGACACGCTGGCGCGCGCCTACGGCGAGAAACTGCAGGCGCGCTGGGGCCAGAGCATCATCGTCGACGCCAAGCCCGGCGCCAGCGGCATCATCGCGGCCGACTTCGTGGCCAAGGCGCCGCCCGACGGCCACACGGTGATGTTCACGCTGCCGCTCACGCATGTGAACGTGCCGATCCTGCAGTCCAAGGTGCCCTACGACCCGGTGCGCGATTTCACGCCGCTGTCGATGCTGGCCACCGGCGGGCCGATGATCGTGGCGCGCGCCGATGCACCCTATGCCGATGTGAAGGGCCTGGTGGAGTTCGCCAAGAAGCAGGGCAAGCCGCTGAACTACGGCACCTGGGGCAGCGGCAGCAGCGCACACCTGTTCGGCGAGCTGCTCAAGCGCCAGAGCGGCGCCGAGCTGACGCACGTGCCCTACAAGGCCGAGGCGCAGGTGCACAGCGACCTGTTCGGCAACGCGCTCGATTTCGCCTGGGCCAACCCGGCCACCGCACGCGGCCATGTGCAGGCCGGCAAGATGAAGGTGCTGGCCATCGCCGGCACGCGCCGCGTGTCGGCGATGCCGCAGGTGAGCACCTTCGGGGAGCAGGGCTGGCCGGGCTTCGACGTCGACAGCTGGATCGGCGTGTACGCGCCGGCGAAGTTGCCCGACGACATCCAGGCCGCCTGGGTGGCCGCGTTGCGCGAGATCACCGCGATGCCCGACATCGCGCAGCGCCTCACGGC
>JAEUPI010000015.1 GCA_016790175.1 Burkholderiaceae bacterium
TGCGCGATTCGCCGCTCTGCGCGAGCGCCGGTGCACACCACGCGCACAGCAGCGCCGCCAGCACGATGGTCATCGGCTGCCGTCGGCGTCTGGGCAAGGCGTGCGCAGGCATGGTCGAGGTGAGGCGGAGTGCTGGTGGCCATTAGGTTGCAAACGCTGCGGCCATGGTTCACCGCATCCAGGGGGTCGGGCCCACGCAGATCGATGGGCCGTGCCGTTCGTCGCAGGGCCGCGCGGGACGGCGTCCCGATCCGGCGTGATGCACGTCACGCGTCCGGTCGCGCCGGGCGGGTACCGCCTGCCGCGCCGAATGACCGGGCGGTACGAAGGCCTGGTTGAGCCGCTCGATGGCGCTGGATCGAGCGCAAGTCGCTGTCAGTGACCGCTGTCGGTGTAGACCGGCGCCGGCTGCGTGAAGTACGCGTGCAGGATCTGGTAGACCATCAGGTAGTTCTTCTGCTGGAAGCTCGCGTGCGAGATGCCGTTCATCACGCTGAACTGCTTGTCGGGTGAAGGCAGCCGCACGAAGAATTCGATCAGGTCGTCCATGCTGGCGATGCCGTCGAACTGGCCGCGCATGACCAGCGTGGGCACGGTGATCTTCTCGGGGTCCACCACCGGCAGCCTGGAGCACATGTCGATGTAGGTGCCGTTGGGCATCGAGTCGTCCAGCGCGAGGATCGCGTCGGCAAAGGCCTCCACCGTGGTCGCATCGGCGCAATCGGGATGGTCGCGCGCGAAGATCGACCGCACGAAGGCACGGTCGATCGGCCGACGGTTGGTGGCCATGAACTCCGGCAGCTTCTTGCGCCGCTGTTCGAGCGTGGGCGCGCCGGCGCCGGTCCACACGAAGGCATCGAGCGCCAGGCGGGCCACCCGTTCGGGATGGCGCTGCGCGAACAGCGCCGCACGCAAGGCGCCCGAGCTGATGCCGTAGGTGAGAAAGCGCGTGGGGCCGCCGGCGCGTGCGATGTAGTCGGTGGCGGCCGCCAGATCGTCGGCGCCGTTGGCGATGTCGCAGGTGATGTCGCGCTGCTTGCCGCTGCGCCCATAGCCTTCCATGTCGACGCACCAGCAGTCGAATCCGCGCTCGGCGAACCAGTCCATCACGCTGGAATGCGGGCGACCCGGCACCGTGAGGTCGAAGGTCGGCGTCGAGGCCATCGAGCTGCCGTGCACGAACAGCACGCCCGGCTTGCCGTGCGGGGAGCCGACCACCTTCTGCCACAGGAACAGCTTCACTTCGCCGTCGCGGGTGTGCTTCGTGGTCCAGTGTTCCCGGCCGGTCACGGTGTTCGCGGTCATGATGTCTCGTCGTTGCAGGGATGGGGCAGGCTCGCCGTTCGAATCAATCGAGCTTGGCGCCCGACTCCTTGATCACGCGCGCCCAGTGGTCGCGCTCGGCCCGGAAGAAGCTGCCGAACTCCGCCGGCGTGCTGCCCAGGGCCTCGATCGACGCGTTGGCCATGTAGCTCTTCACCTCGGGCATCTCGAGCGATGCCAGCACCTCGCGGTTCAAGCGTTCGATCACGGCACCGGGCGTGCCCTTGGGTGCCAGCAGCCCGAGCCAGACATAGGCCACGAAACCGGGGATGCCGGCCTCTGCCATCGTCGGCACCTCGGGCAGTTGCGGCGAGCGTTTCTCGCCGGTGATGGCCAGTGCGCGCAACTTGCCGGCGCGGATGTGCGGCAGCATGCCTGCGATGCCCGGAACAGCCATCGACACCACGCCGCCGATCAGGTCGGTGGTGGCCTGCCCGCTGCCGCGATAGGGCACGTGGTTCATGCGCACGCCGGCCAGCGAAAGAAACTGCGCCGCAAACAGGTGCTGGCCGCTGCCGTTGCCCGAGGACGCATAGTCGATGCGGCCGGGCTGCGCACGCGCCAGGGCCACCAGCTCCTGCACCGACGCGGCCTGCACCGACGGATGCACGACCAGCACGCCCGGTTCGCGCCCGATCAACGAGATCGGCGCGAAGTCGTCGATCGGCTGGAACGACAGCTTGGTGTACAGCGTGGCGCTGATCGCGTTGGTCTGCGACGCGAGCAGCAAGGTGTAGCCGTCGGGTGCCGCCTTGGCGACCGCCTCGGTGCCGATCGTGGCGCCGGCGCCGGGCCGGTTCTCCACCACCACCTGCTGGCCGAGCCGCCGGGTCAGCTCCTGCGCGACGGTGCGCGTCGGACCGTCGACCGCGCCGCCCGGCGAAAACGGCACGATGATCCGGATCGGTCGCGCCGGGTACTCCTGTGCCCGTGCCGGCAGGCCGAGCGCCAGCAGCGCCACCGCGCCGCCGTGCAGCAGCCGCCGCCGCTGGAGGGGGAATCCGGGACTCGTGGTGTCCATCGCGTCTCCTCGGGGCATGCCGTGCCTCAGCACGACGCCAGCGTGTCGCGCAGCACCGCACTCGCCTTCAGCGCACCGACCTCGATGCCGTTCCAGTTCTTCAACGTCAGCTCGCTCAAGCCGTGCATGAACTCGCGCTCGTCGCGTTCGAGCCGCACCAGCGATTCGATCACGGCGGCCATCACGACTTCGGCGGCACGGGCGTTGTTGCCGTCGTCGATCTTGATCGCCACGCCGAGGCCTTGCTCGGGCAGCGCGGCGCAGTAGACGCCCTCGGCACCGACCTTGCAGAACACGCGCTCGCCCAGGCGTTCCATCACGCGCGTGTCGAAGCGGCCGCTGCCGCCAACGAAGAACGGTGCCCTGGCGACCGCCGCGCGCAGGCGCCTGGCGGCGGCGGCATGCTCGACGCTGAGACCCAGCTCGGTGCCCAGGCGAGCGAAGCCTGCCGCCAGATTCTTCAGCGGGATGCCATAGGTGGGGATCGAGCAGCCGTCGGTGCCCACCGGCGCGTGGCCGAGGTCGCAGCCGGTCGTGGACTGCAACGCCGCCGTGATCTCGCGCATCACCGGATGATCGCGCTGCACGTAGCCGCGCACGTAGGCGCGCGGATCGGCGCCCGCCCGGCGCGCCATCAGGCAGCCCAGGCAGAGAAAGCCTGCGTGCTTGCCCGAGCAGTTGTTGTGGATCGAAGAGGGCGCCTGCGTGCTGCGGGCCAGCTCGCGATGCGCCGCCTCATGGCCCGGCCAATGCGCACCGCACTCGAGAGCGGTGTCGTCCAGGCCGGCCTTGGCGAGCATGGAGCGCGCAGCGGCCACGTGGCGCGGCTCGGCATTGTGCGAGGCGCAGGCGAGCGCGAGCTCCTCGTCGGTGAGGCCGAAGTCTTCCGCCGCGCCGCTGGCCACCAGCGGCAGCGCCTGCAGCGCCTTCACGGCGGAACGCGGGAACACCGGCCGCTGCACGTCGCCCACGACGCACACGCTGGCGCCGTCGGCGTCGACGATCGCGAGCGCGCCGCGGTGTGTGGATTCGACGATGCCGCCGCGGGTGGCGTGGACGAGTTCGGGGTTCATCGGGGCAGGGCTGTCGGGACGCAGCCGCGACTGTAGCGGCAATGCGCATGCGGACGGACGCCGATGCGGCGTCGTACAGTGCAGCATCCGGGCCGAGTCGAAGCCGAGGGGAGCCCCGATGAGCGGAGCCGCGTTCCAACACATCGCCGTCGTCGGTGCCGGCGCGGTGGGCAGCTACTTCGGCGCCATGCTGGCGCTGGCCGGCCACCGGGTGACGCTGATCGGCCGACAGGCCCATGCGCTGGCGATCGAGCAGCACGGGCTGCAGGTGCACATGGGCGGCGATCGGGCCGGCCAGGTGCTCGTGGCGCGCCCGGCGGCGAGCACGGCGATGTCGGCCGCGGCGGGCGCCGACCTGGTGCTCTTCTGCGTGAAGTCCACCGACACCGCGGCGGCCGCTGCGCAGCTGGCGCCGCACCTCGCACCGGGTGCGCTGGTCATGAGCCTGCAAAACGGCGTCGACAACCCGCCGGTGATCGCCCGCGAGACCGGCGCGACCGTCGTGCCGACGGTGGTCTACGTGGCCACGGCGATGCCCGAGCCCGGCGTGGTCAGGCATTTCGGCCGCGGCGACCTGGTGATCGGCCCGCTGACACGGGCCGACGCGTCGGATGCGGCCTTGCAGGCCCGGCTGAGCGACCTGGTGAGCCTGTTCGCGACCGCACAGGTGCCGGTGACGGTGTCGGCCGAGGTGATGGTCGAACTGTGGAGCAAGCTGAACGTGAACTGCGCCTACAACGCGATCTCGGGCCTCACGCAGCTGCCCTACGGCCGCATGGCCGCGCTGCCCGAGGTGCGCGCGGTGATGCGCGCGGTGGTGCACGAGGTGGTCGCGGTGGCGCAGGCCGAGGGCGTCGCACTGCCGCTCGAGGCCTCGCTCGCCGCGATGGAGAAGATCGCGCCCGCAATGCCGGCGCAGCTGTCGTCGACCGCACAGGACATGGCACGCGGCAAGCGAAGCGAGATCGATCACCTGAACGGCTATGTCGCGCAGCGTGGTGCCGAGCTCGGTATCGCCACGCCGGTGAACCGCACGCTGCACGCGCTGGTGAAGCTGGTGGAGTCGGGCCGCGAGCCGGCCTGAGCGATCGCCCGGACACTCGATGGACGAGCCGCTGCAGGCGCTGCCACCGGCCTTCCAGCAGGCCTTCGAGGCGATGGGCCTCGCGAGCGGCCCGCTGCGCGGCCGGCCGCTCACGGGCGGCGTCTCGAGCGACATCTGGGCCGTCGAAGCCGGCGCGCAGACCTATTGCGCCAAGCGTGCACTGCCCAAGCTGCGCGTGGCGGCCGACTGGCGGGCGCCGATCGAGCGCAATCTCTACGAGGCGCGCTACATGGCGGTGGCGCAAAGTGCCGCGCCCGGATGCGTGCCGGCGCTGCATGGCCAGCACGCCGCGCTCGGCGTGCTGGTGATGGGCTGGCTGGATCCGGCGACGCATCCGCTATGGAAGCAGCAGCTGCACGAGGGCCGGGCCGCAGTGCCCACCGCCGCCGCCGTGGGCGACACATTGGGCCGCATCCATGCCCATGCCGCCGCGCGCCCCGAGCTGGCCGCACAGTTCGACACCGACGCGATCTTCTTCGACATCCGACTCGAGCCGTATCTGCTGGCCACCGCCGAGCGGCATCCGGACCTGGCCGACGTGTTGCGCGGGCTCGTCGCGCAGACTCAAGCGCACAAACGTTCGCTCGTGCATGGCGACGTGAGCCCGAAGAACATCCTGGTGAGCCCCTCCGGCCGCCCGGTGCTGCTCGATGCCGAATGCGCCTGGTGGGGCGATCCGGCGTTCGACCTCTCGTTCTGCCTCAACCACCTGCTGCTCAAATGCCTGTGGACGCCGACCGCACGCGAGGGTTTCGGCCGCTGCTTCGACGCCTTGGTCGCCGCCTACCTGCCGCGCGTGGACTGGGAGTCGCCGATTGCGCTGGAATCGCGCGCCGCCGCGTTGCTGCCGGGCCTGCTGCTGGCACGCGTGGACGGCAAGTCGCCGGTGGAGTATCTGAGCACCGAGGCGCAACGCGAGCCGGTGCGCCGCTGCGCTCGGCGTTTGCTCCAGGCTCAACGTGGCCGGTGGCCGGATGGGGCATCATCGCCACTGGCGGCCGTGCGTGCCGCCTGGTTCGACGAACTGTCGCGATGAGCACCTCCACCGGTCTGCTGAACAACGGCACCGAGATCCGTTTCGTGCATGCCCGCCGCGTGTGGGACAGCCGCGGCCGGCCGACGGTGGAGGCCGAGGTGCGGCTGCAGGGCGGTGCATTCGGCCGCGCGATCGTCCCCGCCGGTGCCAGCCGCGGTTCGCGCGAGGCGCTCGAGTTGCGCGACGGCGGCACCGCGTTGGGCGGCATGGACGTGATGCAGGCCGTCTCCCACGTGAACGGCGAGATCGCCCGCGCCGTGCTGGGGCTGCCGGCCGATGATCAACCGGCGATCGACGAGCGGCTGATCGAGCTCGACGAGACGCCCAACAAGAGCCGCATCGGCGCCAACGCCACGCTGGCCGTCTCGATGGCGGTGGCGCATGCCGCCGCTGCGGCCTATGCCGTGCCGCTGTATCACTACCTCGGCGGCGCCGACGCCACGGTGTTGCCGCTGCCGCAGATCCAGATCTTCGGTGGCGGTGCACACGCCGGCCGCCGCACCGACATCCAGGACTTCATGGTCGTCTGTCCCGGCGCGCGCAGCTTCAGCCAGGCCATCGAATGGACCGCCGAGGTCTATCGCCACGCCGGCGTGCTGATGCATCAACGCGGCGCCTCGTTCGGCATCGCCGACGAGGGCGGCTGGTGGCCGGTGTTCAACAGCAACGAGCAGGCGCTCGAGTCGCTCGTCATCGCGATCGAGCGCGCCGGCTTCGTGCCGGGCCAGCAGGTCGCCATCGCGCTGGACGTCGCGGCCAGCGAGTTCGGCCAGGGCGGCCAGTACAAGCTGGGGCTCGACAAGCGCACGCTCGACACCGACGGCATGATCGAGCTGCTGTTCCGCTGGACCGAGAAGTTTCCGATCGTCAGCATCGAGGATCCGCTGGCCGAAGACGATCTCGACGGCTTCGCCCGCTTCACCAAGGCCGCGGGCGGCCGGCTGCAGATCGTGGGCGACGACCTGCTCGTCTCGAGTGCCTCGCTGCTGCGCCAGGCTGCCACGGCCGGTGCCGCCAACTGCGTGTTGCTCAAGCCCAACCAGCGCGGCACGCTGACCGAGACGCGCCAGTGCTGGCAGGCGGCGCGCCAGCATGGATATGCCGGCATCGTGAGCGCCCGCAGCGGCGAGACCGAGGACACCACCATCGTGCACCTGGCCGTCGGCTGGCAGGTCGGGCAGCTGAAGGTCGGCTCGTTCGCGCGCAGCGAGCGCATGGCCAAATGGAACGAGGTGCTGCGCATCGAGGAGCGGCTCGGGCCGCGCGGGCGGTTCGCGGGCGTGGGTGTGCTGGGTCGTTCGAGCTGAGGCACACTCGCGGTCCGGTTCTATCCCCAACGACGAACGAGGAGACACCCGATGAAGGCACGCATCGCATCGCTGGCGGCGCTGACCGCCGTGGCCGTGCTCACCGGCTGCGCCACCGGAGGTGGTGGTGGCTGGACGACGCTGGTCGACGGCACCAAGGGCCTGGACAACTTCAACCGTGTCGGCGAGGCCAACTGGGTGGCGGCCGACGGCGCCGTCTCGTCAAACTCCGGAGGCAAGGACCCCGGCTATCTCGTCACCAAGGCCAACTACAAGGACTTCATGCTCCGTGCCGAGTTCTGGGCCAGCGACGACGCCAACAGCGGCATCTTCATGCGCTGCCAGGAGCCGAACCGCATCAACGACGAAAACTGCTACGAAGCCAACATCTTCGACCAGCGCCCCGACCCGACCTACGGCACGGGCGCCATTGTCAAGGTGGCCAAGGTCGACCCGATGCCCAAGGCCGGCGGCAAGTGGAACACCTACGAGATCACCATGCAGGGCAAGCGCCTCGTGCTCGTGCTCAACGGGCAGAAGACGGTGGACATCGAGGACGGCAAGTTCGCCAGCGGCCCGATCGCGCTGCAGTGGGGCCGCGGCACGATCCGTTGGCGCAAGGTGGAAATCCGGCCGCTCTGAAGGCGCAGGCGCGACGGTGGCGTCGCGCCAACGGCGTCGGGTTCGGCGGCGACGCCGGGTTCCATCCGAAGCCCCCGCGCGTCGCCGTTGAACGCGATCGGTCCGGCGTGCAACCCAGCGGTCGGGAGATCGCACGATGTCGCCTGGGTTGCCCCCTTTGTCGATGAACGGTACCGAGCTGCTCGGTTACCTGGCATCTGGCTTGGTGCTGATGACGTTCTCGGTGCGGTCGACCATCGCGCTGCGCGCGCTGGGCCTGCTGAGCAATCTGGCCTTCGTCGTCTACGCCTGGCTCGCAGGGCTGGCCCCGGTGATGACGCTTCATCTGGCGCTGCTGCCGGTCAACGCCTGGCGTCTGTGGCAAGAGCTCGACTGAGCAGGGTGTTGGGCGGCCGCGTATGCTGCGCAGCCCGCCTGGAGAAGTCCGGCGCCAGGACCCCGATGATCGATCTCACGCGTTTTCGGACCTTTGCGGCCAAGGGTGTCGCCGCGCTCGCGCTCGCCGCCGGGACCTGCCTGTCGATGGCGGCGTCGGCACCGGGCTGGCGCATTCCCGGCAGCTTCGAGCCCGTCGACGCCGTGTGGCTCGGATTCGACGCCGGCCATGCCGAGTGGACGGCCCAGCTGGTGCACGCGCTGGCCCCGCATGCGCGCATCAAGATGCTCGTGCCCAACGACGACGCGGCGCAACAGGCGCGTGCGACGCTGTTCGACCATGGCATCGACGTCGAGCGGCTGCAGCTGCATGTCGACGCGCAGGCGATGTTCTTCATGCAGGACGCGGCGGTGTTCGCCACTGGCCCCGGCGGCCAGCGCGGCACGGTCGACTTCGCCTTCAGCCACTACGGCCTGGCGGCCTGGTGCGCCAGGCGTTATGCCGACGATGAAGCGCAGGCCGCCGAATGTGCCGGCAGTGCCCAACCGCCGCGCGATGGGCTCGGCCGCGCCATCGCCGCCTTTGCCCGGGCGCGGGTGTTCGATTCTGCAATCGCTCTGGAAGGCGGCGGGGTCGAGGTCAACGGCCAGGGCCTGATGATCGCCAACGAGGCCTTGCTGCGCACACGCAACCCGCTGCTGAGCCGCGAGCAGATGGAGCAGGAACTGCTGGCGCTGCCCGGCATGCGCAAGGTCGTCTGGCTGCCCGAGGGGCTGGCCGAAGATCCGCACCTGCGCGGCACCATCGTCGGCCAGCGCGTCGGCTGGGGCACCGGCGGCCACACCGA